>JACKEB010000012.1:0-331492 GCA_020633205.1 Polyangiaceae bacterium | reverse complement strand
GCCGGTGGCTTGATGATCGCGTGCGGCGGAAGCCAACGCACCTCCCCCCCTAACCAGGCAGCAAGTGAGCCGAAAACGGCTCGTGCCGCGGGTCCCAGCGCGAGCGACGACCGCAACCCTTCGCCGGAGCTGGCTTCCAAGGGAGAGGTGCCGCTCACTCCAGGCGTCGAGAGCGACGACACCCATTTCCCCACGGCAACAAGTCGAGCGACCGTATCTCCGGCAGCAGCATCTCCATCGCCAGAGTTCGCGCATCCCGTGGTCGAGGCACACCGCACGCGCGCGGTGGTCTTGCTCTATCACGGCTTCGACCGGGGTAGTGATCCGCTGAGCGTGTCGAGCATTGCGTTCAAGCAGCAGATGGAGTGGCTGAAGGAGAATCGGGTGGAGGTGGTCCACCTGAGCCAGCTGGTGCTCTTCCTGCGTGGCAAGCTGCTGTTGCCCGAACGAGTCGCCGTGATCAGCATGGATGACGGGATGAGCAGCGTGTACCACCGTGCGTGGCCGATCTTGAAGCGGCTGAAGCTGCCTTTTTCCCTGGGGATCACTACTGGGCTAGTGGAAGACAAGAAGCGCTTTACCATGTCCTGGGAAGAGGTCCGGGAGATGCATGACTCTGGTCTCGTGGAAGTCGCAAGCCACGGCCATCGTCATCGCGGGTTGAAGAACCTGCCAAGGAAGCTCGTGGATGAAGAGCTGACTCGTTCAAGGGAGTTGCTCGAACAGCGCTTGGGGGTGAGCCCCAGCGTGTACTTCTATCCGCTGGGGTCGATGGATCGCCGAGCTCGAGATTTGGTGACCGAGGCGGGGTACGACGCAGCCTTCACCGCGACGGGGGCGCCAATTGCACTAGGCACTTCGCACCTCGCGGAAGTGCCGCGAACCTCCGTCTTCTACTCCGACTCGATGGGGCGCTTCAGCTACTTCTTTCGAGGCTTCTTGAAGACGATCCCGCATCACCTGCTGCCCAAACCAGAGCCGCTGCCTTAGCAGGGCCCGGGGCTGCGCCAAGGGCGGCGTGGCGGCCTGCTCAGTTCGTCGGAAAGGACGCTGTCGGCGGTTTCCCTGTGGAAGCTGGCGGGGTCGGAGGCAGCGCCGGCGCTGGTGGTTCGGCGGCTGGCGGCGCCGGGGGGCGAGCCGCCGGCGGACGAGCGGCGGGCGGACGAGCGGCGGGCTCCCGGGCGGCAGCTGGCTGGGCCTTGGGCTCAGGGGCGGTCTCCTTGACCGGCTCCGGCTCTTTGGCCTCTGGTTCCTTCGCCTCGGGCTCCTGCGGCTCAGGCTCCGCTGTCGCCTCGGGTGCAGGGTCCACGGTGGCTGGAGGCGTGGGCTTCTCGCTCATCGCGGGAGACGTCGTGGCCGGTTCGCCGCGTGTCTCCGAAGTGGAGGCGGCCGGCGTCGGCTCCTCCTTGTTGCCCTTGAAGATCATGGCGAACACGAACACACCGACTGCAAAGCCGACGGCCAGCGCAACGACGCGCATGAACCGGCTCCGCCGCGCCTCTTGCTCCGGGCTACGCTGGGGCAAGACCAACGGCTCATCGAGGTCGAGGTCGAGCTCGCCCGGAGGGATGCTGCGCGGCCCGCCTTCGTACTCCCCAGTCTCGCCGTCGGCGAAGAACGCGGCCTCGTGCTCGTGGTCGTGGGCGTGCTCGTGACTGGAGCCCCTCTCCGCGTCGTCGACGACAGGCGCCTGCTCGGCCGCTGCAGGCAACGGCGCGGTCTTCGTGCGGGGGCGTGAAGCGCGGGTGATCGGCGCTTCCTCTTCCAGCTCGTCTTTGGCTGCGGGCGCCGCCTGTTCGGCCGCGGTTTTTTCCGCCTTCATCTCCGCGGGATCAGTGCGGGCCGAAGGCGGTGCCGGCTCCACACCGGTAGCGGGCAGCGGGCTTTCCCGGCGGGCGCGAGGCGCTTCGGCGCGGGTCTCCGGGCTCGCCTCTTCGGGGAGCTCGATGCTGCCCATGATGCGCGTGGCCTTGCTCGCGCCCTCTTCTCCGCTTCCTCGAGGAAATGGAATCACCTTGGCTTCGAGCTTGGCCTGGGGCGACTCGCCCTTGGTCGACGGGAGTTGCGACTCGATGGCGCTGCGCGCGATCGCGACCGCAGCGCGGGCGTCAGGCGAATCAGCCAGGGTTGGCTTCGCGGTCCACCCGGCGCGCATGGGCGGCGCACCTGGATCGGTGATCGTCGCCTCGCCGAGCCCCATTTGGGTGGAGATCCCAACGCGACCTTCCTTGGTGGTCGTTGGCAGGGGCGTACGCTTGGGCGACGGCGCTGGCGCCGCTTCCGCGGCGAGGCGATCGAGCGCCTCCATCGCGGCGTCTGCGGCGGTGGCGAGGGTAGCGCGCTGAGACGGCGCGGTGCTGGCAGAGCGCGCAGCAGCCGCGGGAGTGGCTGCAGGACGTGCTGCTTCAGCCTCCGCTGCGGCGCCATCCACTTCAGCGTCGAAGATCCCAAGATCCGGCACGGGCTCGGCCGTCTTGGTTCGGGGGGGCGAGTGGCGCTCTGGTACGACGGCCTCCACCAGCGCGACGTCGAGCTTCGGCTGACTCTCGTGCTCGATGCTTGGAACGACTTCGTCGCTGTGGACTGGATCGTCGCCGAGGCCTTGGGACTCGGACGCGATCAACAGACCTTCGAAGTAGAGCTTCGTGATGGTGCCGAGCGTGGACAGGTCTTCGAACGGGCTCTCGTCCACGACGTGCAGCAGACTCCGGCGCCCATCGAACAGTTTCAGGATCCCGTTCAGCTCGTCGGGGATCTCGTTGAGGCGCTCGACGAGTTCGTCGTGATCGACCTCGAAGACCGTGGTGAGCGACGGAAGCTGCTCACACAGGCGACCCCACTCGTCGACTCGGCGCATGCCCTCCATCAGCAGGCCCTGGGTGGAGGTGGGAACGATGTCCTCGTTCTGCACCGGCCTGAACTCGACCTCGAAACTGCCTTCGGTCCAGATCAAAGCGCGGTAGACGGCCTCCTCGCCCCGAAGCCTACCGAGCTCCGCGTCGACGACCTTTCCCTCGCGGAAATAAACGAAAGCGTCACGCGCGCCGTCGTGGATCACCGCCACACCGCTCTTGCGGCTGACCTCGAAGGTCTGGAGCAGGTCGACCACGCCCATGTCCTCCAGCGAGCCCGAGAGGCGCGTGCGCGCGCTGAGCGGCTGACTGGTTGCGATGCGTTCTTGTGTGCGCCGCGCGAGCAGCATGTTCACCCGGGTGATCAGCTCGCGCACGAAGATCGGCTTCGTGAGGTAGTCCTCTACCCCAAGCTCGAGTCCGCGGATCTTGTCCTCCACCGACTTTTGGCTAGTCAGGAACAGTACGGGGATCCCCGCGAGATCCGGCTGCTCCTTGAGGCGCCGCACGAGCTCGTATCCATCGAGCCCGGGTAGCCGCGTGTCGGTGAGGATCAAGTCCGGAGTGGAGAAGTTGATCTTCGCAAATGCGTCTGCACCGTCGCCTGCCGTCGTGACGCTGTAGCCTGCCTTCTTGAGGCTGACTTCGAGCACTCGGACACTGCGAGGATCTGCATCGACCAGCAGTAGTTGCTTCTTCGCCACGTCGTTTCTTCCTGCGCAGGCTTAGCCTTGCGGTACCCAGGGGTACTGTCAAGCTGAGTCACCGGATGCGATACGTCTCACGCCACGAAATGATCCGCGAGGTTTGCGTGAGTGTGCGTGTTCCTGAGCAGCGCGATCGCTGACTCCGCTCTCACTTCCAGGGATCGACGATGTCTGATCCGCCGATTTGCGGCTTGGGCTTGGCAGTTTGAGTGGGGGTAGCCGCAGGGCGCGGGGCGGGATTGTACGGCTGCGTCCAAGGAGCGCGTCGGGGGGTCGGCTTCGCCTTGGCTGGCTCCGCAGTCTTTTCCACGGGGTTCGGCGCGGTCTCCGTTGCGGTATCGTCGGTTGGGGCCGCCTCCGCGGTTGCGGGTGTCGTTGCTGGAGTGGACGTGGGCTGCAACGACGCGGTCTCCGCGAGCGCGGTAGCGCTCGCGGTGGCCTTTGCAGACTCAGCGCTCGGGTCGCTGCCTCGGGTGAAGAGCCAAATCACCGCCGCAACCAGCGCGACCGCGCCAGCCACGGCGATAGCGATCGAGACGTGACTGTGAGACTCCGTCGAGCGCCCGCGGGCGATGCGCAGCTCCTCAGGACTCGGTGGCTCCAGCTCATCCGCAAGCAAGTTTTCGAGCGGCCTCGCGTCGGCCTCGGATGGGCGAAGCGAGACACTGCCGTCGTCGCTCACCTGGGCAACGCGGTCCAGCTCCTCGATGAAGTCCGCCATGCTTTGGAAGCGCTGAAGCGGCTTCTTTTGCAGGCAGCGCAGCGTCATGTCCTCGAGCGCGCCAAGCTCCCTGGCAGCCGCTACGACTTCACTCGGCGGCGTCGGCGCCACGTACATGTGCTTCGTCAAGACGCCCATGTAGCTGTCCGCCTCGAATGGCACTCGCCCGGTGAACATCTCGTACATCACCACGCCGAGCGCGTAGATGTCGGCGCGGTGATCCACGGTGCCGCCCGAGGCTTGCTCTGGGCTCATGTAGTGCGGCGTCCCGAACACCATGCCTTGACGCGTGAGTCGGCTCGCACCAGCGACCTTGGCCAAGCCAAAGTCGAGCACCTTCACCACGTCGCTACCACTGCCCGCCGCCGAACCCACATGGATATTGTCGGGCTTGAGGTCGCGATGCACGATGCCTGCCGCGTGGGCGGCGCCCAATGCCTCGGCAACTTGACGCAGGATACGCACAGCGCGGGCGGCAGGAATGGCGCCGCCGTGTTGGATCAGCCAGCCCAGCGACTGACCCTCGAGCATTTCCATGACGAAATACGGTTGCTCGCCGTCCAGTGCGCCAAAATCGGTGATCTGAACCACGCTGGGGTGAGACACCGAGGCCGCGGCCTTCGCCTCTTGAATGAAGCGCGCCGCCAACTCGCGATCGCCGGCGAGATCCTTTCGCAGCACCTTGAGGGCGAAAGCGCGACCCAGTGTGGTGTGCCGGACCCGGTAGACGGTACCCATGCCGCCCTCGCCAAGGACGTCGAGCACTTCATAGCGTCCGTCGACGACGCTGCCGATCAGCGGATCGCCGCTGCGATCCCATTTGCCGCGGTGTTCGAGCAAGGCACCGTCGAAGGGGCAAAACCGCGCTTCACCCGAGAACTGGTGCCCGCAGTCAGGACACAGCTTGGCAGTCGGCTCCGGCTCAGTCGCGGGCTTGTCGTTGGGCCCCTTGTGCCCTCCGAACAGCAACAGTGTCTCGCTCACCCTCGAGCGTCAGCCTAGCCCATTGTCCCCGGTCGGGGCACTCACTCGGGTGGCCAAGTGCGGATTGTCCGCATCTGCTGAGTGCGAGGGTCGTGCAGATCGGTCGTCAGCGCTCCGCTCTGCGCGGGCCTCTCCGAATCGTCTTCCCCACCTCAGCCGCCCACGGAGTGCGAGCGGTCGGTCGACCCACGCAAAAACGCCCGGGCTCATCGAGCCCGGGCGTTGCTGCTTTGGAGTGGTCTAGCGACTCAGCCGAGAGGCGTCGCACACGCGGCGCAGAACTTCGCGCCAGCGGCATTCGCCGTGTTGCACTTGGGACACGGCCCACCGGGGAACTCCGCGCCACCGGGCGCACCTTGCGGCGGCGCCCCTTGAGGCGCTGCCCCCTGAGGCGCGGCGCCTTGGGGAGGCGCGCCAGGCGGGGGACCGTAGCCGCCGGCCTGTTGCTGCGGGTAGCCCTGCTGCGGGTAGCCTTGCTGCGGATAACCTTGCTGAGGCGGGTAGCCCGGCTGCTGGCCAGGATAACCCTGGGGCGGATAGCCAGGCGGCGGGTACCCCTGCTGAGGCGGATAACCCTGACCCTGGGGCGCACCCTGTTGCGGCGCACCTTGCTGGGGCGGATAGCCGGGCTGCTGTCCTGGATAGCCTTGAGGCGGATAGCCAGGAGGCGGATAGCCGGGATAGCCTTGGGGCGGATAACCGGGCGGCGGATAGCCGTAGCCGGGCGGCGGGTAGCCTTGGGGAGGATAACCGTGAGCGCCCGCGTTCAGGCCGGCGCCGAGCCCCATACCGGCCATCATGCCCGCTCCCGCTACCCCCGCGGAAACGCCATCGCCGCCTTGCTTGAGTCCTTCGCCGAGGCCCATCGTCGCCTGCGCGCCTGCAAACTGGCCATAGCGGTTCATATCGACCTGGTTCACGTAGCGTTGAGCGTTCGAGAAGTCCTGGTCGAGACCAAACTGGCGTTGCTGTGCCTCGGCCTCTGCGGTGCCGACGCCAATCTTCGCCTTGCGCCGATCAAGCTTGGCCTGGACGATTTGGTCTTGGAACTCGTCGATGCGAGCTTCGTCTTCCTTGCTCAGGTTGATGTTGAGCTTGGCGATCTCCATCACCTGGAGACCCTTTTCCGTGAGGTCTGGGCAGTTTTGCACGATCTCGCGGGCGACGTCCGGGCCGCATTCGCCGAGGTCCATCAGGGTGATATCCCCGGACTTCATCATCCGGGTCAGCACGGACTTCAATCCCATCAGGATCTGGTCGCGCACCCACTGCAGCGCCACATCGGGATCCACCGCGCCACTCTGGCCGATGAACTTGCCAATGAAGACCGCGGGATCCGTAACCTTGAAGGAGTATGTGCCGAACGCCCTGGGGTTGACTCGGATCTCCAACTCAGGGTCGCGCATCGACCCGAGCGGACCGCCGAAGCCTAGCGGCTGGCTATTCTGATCGCGGAAAATCGGTCGAGTGGTGACGAAGAAGATCTCGCTGATGAATACATTTCCGCCCGTAAATTCGGAAACGAACTTACCGAGGAAGGGGATGTTCTGTGTGCTCAGGGTATGGCGCCCTGGTGGGAGGATCCCCTGAGCCGTGCCGTCCTTGAAGAACAGCGCGACTTCATCCGAATCGACCGTCAGCTGACTCCAGAATGGAAACTGCTGATCCGGATGCTTGTAGAAGACCTTCTCTTTGTACTCGTCGGGGCGAGCGATCATCATCTGCTGCACGCCGCCCTTGACGAAATCCATGATCCCCATGTGTGTATCTCCTCCGCAGAGTTCCTGGTCTGACCAGGCTAGAAGTCACCGGTGCGCAGTCTCGAACGACGAGCTGAGCGTACCAGTGCTGAACCTACCTCAAGCAAAGCTGACTGCCGGGCAGAATAGTGCCCGCATGAAGTGAGAGCAACCGAGTCCGCTCACCGGCGGGCCGGTTCTGGAGCTGCGAGGCGTGGCTGCCTTCGCTCCCGCTTCGAGAAGATCTCGCGTGTAGAGGGGAGCATCGCCGCTGCGGGCAAGCGACCCGGGGTGTTTCCGGCTTGGCAGGTTGCCGTCTATCGCCCCCGACGGGTGTGTCATGTGACTCGAGAAGTTCTGAGTTCCATTCGTGTTCCGAAGCGGTCTCAATTCAGCGCAACCTCCAGAAGCCGGCTGACGGCGATTCGAACTTGGTCCGCTTGACTGACCACTACCGTTTCGCTCGCACGAGCTCTCCTTGCGACGCAGGGCCGCTGTCCGGATAGACCTCCGGCGCGGGCCGCATGAGGTACAACCCGTGATCGCCCGCTACATTCCGACGGTAGCGTCGATTTTTGCGCTGGGGCTCTCCCAAAATCTGGACCCCAGGCGCCGCGACCCGTGAGCGGTCAGGCGAGTTGCGGTACCGTGAGCGGATGAGTCCCGAGCTGGACCTTGAAGGTCTGCCGCCGCCAGCGAAGAAGGCGCTCTCACCTGGAGCTCCGCCGCCGCTCAAACTGATGGCAGCGAAGGGCGTCATCCCGGGTGCGAAGCCCGCGGACATCGTCACCGTCCTCACAGGCCTAGCCGCCTCAGACGACGCGAAGGTCGCCGAGGCCGCCCGCGCGACGCTGAAAGATCTGCCGCCGCCGGTGTTGAACGGCGCGCTGAGCGCCGACCTCCAGGCGCCGGTGATTCACGCGCTCTGCGAGACACGCGCCCACGATCACGACTCGCTGGGTGCGCTCCTGCGAATGCCACGCATCGCCACGGAGACATTGGAGCTACTGGCAGAGCGAGCCGACGAGAAGGCGGGCGAAATCATCGCGACCAACGAGCAGCGCCTGCTCGAAGCACCGGGGGTCATCGAGCGGCTCTACATGAACAAACACGTGCGCATGTCCACGGCTGACCGCCTGCTCGAGCTAGCTGTGCGCAACGGCGTCACTCTCGACATCCCCGCCTTCAAGGAAGCCGCCGAAGCGATTCAAACCGAGCTCATCCCCGAGGCCAGCGAGGAGCCCAGCTTCGACGACGTCTTGTTCTCGGAGACCCAGGAAATCAGCGCCCAGATTGCGCTTGATGACGGCGAAGACACCCACGAGGTGGATGACGAAGGCAATGAGCAAGTCACGGAAAAGGTCAAGCCGCTGTGGGCGCGCATCACGCAGATGACCACCTCCCAAAAGATCCGCACGGCAGCGCTCGGCAAAGGCGAGGAGTTGCTCTTGCTCGCTCGCGACGCGAACCGACTCGTGGCAGCTGCGGCGGTGCAGTCTCCACGCATGCGCGAACGTGAGGCGATCCAGATCAGCGCGAGCCGTTCCGTGAGTGACGAGGTGTTGCGCATCATCGCACGCAACAAGGAGTTCACCCGCAGCTACCAGATCAAGCTGAACCTGGTGACGAACCCGCGCACGCCGCTCACGTTCGCGTCGAGTCTCATCCCCCACCTGCGCGAGGCAGACCTGAGGCAAGTTGCGCGCAGCAAGAACGTGACCGGCGCCATCTCGAGAGCCGCAAAGCAGCAGATGAGCCGCAAGGCGGACCGCCGGTGAGTTCCCGAGGAGCAGCGCAATGAGCAAGCTCGTCCGCTTCGGAGTCGCGATGGAAAAGGAGCTGCTGGAAGGCTTTGACGAGCTCATCACCCAGCGCGGCTACGCGAATCGCTCGGAGGCGCTGCGCGACTTGGTGCGCCGCGAGCTGGATGACGCTGCGTGGCAGACCGGCGCCCCGACCTGCGCCACCATCACGCTGATCTACGACCACCACAAGCCCGAGCTGAGCGAGCGCTTGACGGCGATCCAGCACGACTCTGGAGCGTTGATCATCAGCGCATTGCACGTGCACCTCGATCACGACCACTGCATGGAGGTGATCGCGACCCGTGGCCCGGCCAGTCAGCTCAAGGCCTTAGCGGATCAGCTGATCGGAGCAAAGGGCGTGCTGAGTGGAGACATCGTCGCTGCGCGCCTGCCTGATGGAGCCCTCGGACACAAGCACGAGCACGACCACAGCGCATGAAGGCAGTAAACCGGGGCGCTCTCACCCCCGAGAAAAACTCCACGCTCGGCCGGTCCGCCGCCTCGAATCGTCCCAACCGCACGGAACAAGAGAAGGCTTGCCCCCTCCCGCGCGTATTCGTATGCGACGCCATGCGCCATCTCGCCAAAGCCGTTGGGGCAAGCCTGCTCCTGATTGGGTGCGGACAACCGCCACTCAGCGCCCATGACCGAACGCCGCCCGCTGCACCGCCCCCTCCCAGCGCTGAGGCGGAACTCCCCGTCGCAGCGGAGGAAGCGCCTCGTCCCCTCACCCCAAACGACTATCGGCTACGTCTAATCGAGCTGAAGAAGCGGGTTCAGGAAAGCGGGCCGAGTGACCTACCTCGCGTCGGACAACCGGCCTTTGATCAGCTGGTCAGCCTGGGGAATCTGACACGTTTGGACGACGCGGCTGGCTTGGACGAGCGTGTCTCGACCGCGCAGGGCTACCTATCGGTGATTCCAGGCCTTTTCCCGCTCTACGGCAGGCCTGATTTCCGCCCGGAACAAATCGCCCTCACCCAACTCTTGCTGACGCTGGTGTCGAAGACTTACGGGCTGAGCACTGCTCAGGTCGAGGGTGCGCCGGACTCGGACGACGCTAGAAAAACCCACGACCAGCTCGTGCAAATGCTGCTCGGCACGCTGGGCGGAGCGCTCAAGATGACCCGAGAGGAAGCGTACTCCAAAGCTGACCGCCAGCAGCTCGTGGCGCTCGTCGCAGAGACTGTTTCCAACGTGGGAACGACGCTGCCCACTGAGGCGAGAGCGTCGTTGCGCGAAACCCTGGATGGCTTCCTGGCGGATGCACCCTCGGGGCTCGAGCTGATCTCGCTGACCCAGGCCAGGTCGAGCCTCGGAGCTTGACCCACACGCGAGCAAAGCAACCCTTGTCTTCGTGCAGGAAAGCTGCCCAGATGCGTCTCCCGGCGGCAACCACCGCCACAACTAGAAGAGGACAGGAGAAACACATGAAGCTCAGAAACCTTGCGCTTATCGCCATCGCCGGCAGCTTGATTGCCAGCACCGCGAGCGCGGAAGAGTCAGACATCGAGAAGAAGGCGGGCGTGCGCAAGACGTCGGGCTACGGCCCGGCCGGCTGCGGTCTCGGCTCGATGATCTTCTCACCGGATTCCGGATTCACCCAGGTGTTCGCGGCAACCACCAACGGCACCTCTGGAACCCAGACGTTCGGCATCTCCAGCGGCACGAGCAACTGCGACGACACCGACGCGGGCGAGGAGAGCGCAAAGGCGTTCGTTGAAACGAATCGCGTGGCGCTCGCCAAGGACATCGCGCGCGGAAACGGCGAGACCATCGCGAGCCTCTCCGAGCTTGCTGGCTGCCAGGACAGCGCGGCCGTTGGCCGTACGCTGCAAAGGAACTTCAAGCAGATCTTCCCGAGTTCCAAGGCCTCGAACGCTCAGGTGGGTGACGCCGTGGTCGAGACGCTGAAGACCTCGAAGTCGCTCGCTTGCGGCAACCTGGGCTGATTCGCCCGTTCGCGTCTCAGCGGCGCGATCAACCTGGTTTGGGGGTGAGGAACACTCGCCCCCATTTCTTTTCTTCCACTTGTTCCTAGACGACCTGATGTCCCGTTCCGAGCACCGCGAGGTGCTTCGCTCCGGCGCTACCCCGTTCCGCGGACGCCGCCAGACTCCCACGCGTTGCTTCGCCCTTTTTCTGGTCTGCGCCGTCGCAGCGTGTTGCGTCGCACTGCCAGCATCTCTGGCGGCAGCTGCGCCGCTCACGAGCTCCAAGGGTGCTGCCAAACGGACCCACACCAAGCGGACCAAGCCAAAGCTGGACGCCAAGCCCAAACGAAGCGCAGCGGGGATTCGTTCCGCGCGGCAAGAGGCGAGCCGGTACCTCGACTCTCTCATCGCGCGAGCAGCCGAGCTGAAGCTCGCTCGGACGCGCACCTGGCAACGGCTCCTGCACTACCGGCCAGGGGTCTTCGGTTGGTCCAGCGAGGCCGACAGTCGCGTCTTCTTTCTCGCCGCGGACGGAAGCTCGAACCCCGAAGCGGAGCTCGAAGCTACGCTGCGTGCCTTCTTTCGACCACCACGCAAGACCGACGCGGAGATCCAACACCCGTTCTGTCGGTTCCCGGCGCGGCGGGCCTGGCTCGCAGCGGAGCTGCAAATAGACTTCGGCCGCCTCCCAACCAGACGCTGTCCCCGCTACGAGGACTTCCGCCGCAGAATGCGCCCTCAGGCCGCCACGCTGGTCTTCTCCGCCTATTACTTGAACAACCCGGCGTCCGCCTTCGGCCACACCTTCCTTCGCATCAACAAGGACCCGGGAGAGAACCCGGAAGGCGGCCAAGACCTGCTCGACTATGGAATTGACTACTCCGCCAACGTCGACACGAACAACTCGTTCATCTACGCGTTCAAGGGGCTGACGGGGATGTTTCCGGGCACGTTTCGCCGCCTGCCCTACTACTACAAAGTCCGCGAATACAACGACTTCGAGTCGCGAGACATGTGGGAGTACGAGCTAAACTTCAGCCAGGCGGAGCTCGACATGATGCTCGCGCACATCTGGGAGCTAGGCTCGAACTACTTTGACTACTTTTACCTCACGGAAAACTGCTCCTACCACATCCTGGCGATCCTGGAGGTCGCGAGACCAAGCGCGGACTTGCTCTCGAAGCTAGGCTGGCCGGTTATCCCTGCGGATACAATTAAAGCCCTGTTCAAGGAAGGAGGGTTGGTACGCTCGGTGCATTTCCGCCCCTCGAACCGCACCCAGTTTCGGGCCAGGCTCGAGTCACTCTCGTCGAACGAGAGGAGCGCGCTGGCGCTGCTCGCTGCGGATCCTGAGGCGCCGCTCCCCGACGACCTCTCGGTTGCCGCTCGCGTCCGTGTGCTGGACGCAGCGCTCGACTACCTCGACTACAGCGTTGCGCGAGATGTGCTGAAGACCGACGCTGAGGACGAGCGCAAACAACGCTTGCTCGAGCGGCGCGCAGCGCTCGCAGTGCCCAGCCGTCCGCTCAACGTCGACCCTCCACCCGAGGCACACCCGGAGAACGGCCACGGGAGCCAACGCTGGGGTCTCGGGTCGGGCTACAGCACATCGCAGGGCTACTTCCATCAGCTGGACGGTCGCTTGGCTCTGCATGGCCTCGATGACCCAGCCGTCGGCTACCCAGAGCACATGCAGATCGAGTTCCTGCCCTTCTCGCTACGCTACGACGTGGAGGAGCCGAAACTCTACTTGGAGGATTTTTCCCTCGTTCGCATCATCTCCCTCACCCCCCTCGACCGCTTCACTGGCAACACGTCCTGGCATGTCAGGGCTGGTGCCACACGGATACGGGATGACGGCTGCGACGAGTGCCTCGCTGGAGTGCTCACCCTCGGAGGGGGAGGAACCCTCGAGTCCTTCGACGACGGCCTCACCGTATTCCTGATGGTGAACAACCACGTATTGGGTTTGGGCCCGATCGACGGCATCAATCACTGGCCGCTACGTGCTGGACTGGGTCCATTCAGCGGCATGCGCTTTCGCTGGACCCACCGCCTGGTCAGTCTGCTCACCGGCGAACTGACCTGGCTTCCGGCGCAGGAGCCGAAGCTCACCTGGAACGCCGAGTTCAGCACACGCTGGCTGGTGAGCCAGGACGTCGGCTTTGGCGTGGCGGGTCGCGCACAACCCAACGCGAACTCGGTGCGCGGGTTCGCCAACCTGTACTTCTGAGGCGGCGCTGGGTTCAGTCGGTGCCGAGCATCCGGCGCTTCCGCGCGGCAATTTTTGACTTGCGAATCTCTTCGGCGAGCTTGACCTTGTGGGGGTCGATCAAGAAGGGCGAGACGCGCTCGGTCTTCTCGAACTTGTTCTTGTACTGCAGGGCCTGAAACTTCGTCTTGAAGGGGCCGATGCGCACGCGGTGCCACAGGCCGCGGCTGGGCACGTGAGCCGCCTGGCGGTACGCAGCGTGACCGCGCTTGCGCAGATCGGTGACGAACTTGTCTGCGTCTTCTTGCTTCTGGAAGCTCGCGACCTGGATTTGGTAGCCGCCTTCGCTGCCCATCGGGGCCATCTCCGCGTCATCCGCGATCGTCGACTGACTGGCGGCGAGCCCTGTCAGGCGATCCTTCGGCTCTTCCGTCACGGGCGTCGCCGCGAGCAAGCTGCCAGCGGGTAGCGGAACAACCGGCAGGCTATCCGACGGCGGTGGCGGCAGCGTGGGCGCACCCGGAGGCAGCGTGAAGTCTTGCTTCACCAAGCGGCCGCGCTCGTCCTTCACCGCGGCGAGCGCGGTGGTTGGCGCTTCCGTGTCGCTGAGGATCCCCGGGAAGGTGACGTCACTCTCGTCGACTTCTTCCGCGGGCTTCGCCTCTTCTCGCGACTCCTGCATCAGCGCCGCGAGGGGGTCGTTTTGCTGCTGCTGAGCCGGTTCGGCGCTCTTCATACTGAAGGCGGCGACGGCAACCAGCGCTCCCCCACCGAGCGCGAACAACAGGAGCGTCCCGAGACGCGGCGAGCGGCGGCCCGGTTCGTCCTCCTGGATGTTTTCGAGATTCCGAACGTTCACGCTTTCCATCGGGTCGATGCGGGCCTCGGAGGAGCTCTCGGTGACGAGGGCAGCGGCCGCTTTTATATGGGTACTGCCCTCCCCCGCTCACGGCCAAGTTTCGGCCCCCCGAATCGATCCTTCGCGCCCGCGCCGTCGAGAGCAAGTCCGGCCCTCAGCGGAGACTCAAGCAGGCGCGTCGAAGCTGGGCCGGTCAGCCGAGGCGAGCGCCTGAAATTGCTCGGCTTTCCACTCCGTCTCGGCGAGCTCTCGGCGCGGATCGGAGTCGGCCACGATGCCGCCGCCGGTGTGGTAGTGGCCAACCTCGCCGCGTAAGGACAAGCAGCGAATGGCCATCGCCAGCTCGAGGCCTCCCGCCTGGGTCACACATCCATAAGCGCCGGTGTAGAGCCCACGCCGTACCGGCTCCAGCTGAGCGATGAGCTCCATCGCCCGCACCTTGGGCGCGCCGGTGACACTGCCGCTTGGCAGCATCGCGCTGAGCAGCATGCGGCGGGTGATTTCTGGCCTGAGCTGCGCGGTCAACGTGGCTTGGCGATGGTGAATGGTGGGATGCGTGACAACCTCTGGGCCGCTCACGAGCTGCACGCTGCCCGTCTTTGCGATGCGTCCGAGGTCATTGCGCTCCACATCCAAGATCATCGCCAGCTCAGCGCGCTCCTTCGGATCGGCGTCGAGTTCGCTTCGCAAGGCGTCATCGCTCGCTGGGTCTTTCCCCCGGGGCCGCGTGCCCTTGATGGGGATCGTGGTCACGTGGCCACTGGGCTCGAGGCGCAAGAACAGCTCAGGACTCAAACCGACGACCTGCGTCTGACCGACATCGAGGGCACAGGCGTAAGGCGCCGAGCCATGACCCGCGACCGCCAGCAAGAGCTCTACCGCGCCGCCCGTCGCGCGGTAGCTGAAGCGGCGCGCCAGGTTCACCTGATAGAGGTCGCCCTGGGCAATGAACTTCAATGCCTGCTCGATGCGCCGCATGTGCGCGCCGCCGTCGTCCGCGCCGTCGCTCAGCCGTTGCAGGCTCGCCGTGCGTATTGCCCCACGGATACGCAAGCGGCGCTCCAAGCGCTCCACGGAAGCTGCATCGTCTCCCACCAGCGAGACGCCGGCTTCCGTCACTTGGACCACGGCGGCGTAACGCTGCCAGTGGGGCAAGCTGATGAACGGCGGCGGGCGCTGTTCCGTCGAGACGTAGCGCGCGCGCTCCAGATCTCGCCGACACTCGTAGGGCAAGACCCCAATCCAGCGGGGGATCCGCCCGAGGGGCCCGAGATGCGAGTCGAGCGCCAGGCTGGGCTCCGGGTCCAGCGCCGTGACTTGTGCGACCGGGTCGCAGCACAGGTAGCTCGGACCGCTGCCGTCGGCGCTCCACAGCACCTGTACGCCGGGCGCGCCCACGAGGCTGCGGGCCAGAGCGGCGACGTCAGGGAGCAGATCCGTATGCCGGACCACGAGGGGCATCGCAGGCATGTAGCGCAGCTAGGGGGCAATGTTAGCGGTGTTTCGCCGCTGTTTTGCATTCTCCGCCCCGAGTGCCGCGAGTCGCTCGGCTCACCAATCAGGCTTGGCGCCCAAACAGGCTTGGCGGTAGGAAGCTTCATGCGGACGATGCGTGGCGCGCTGACGTTGGCCCTGGCGGCCGTCGGTCTCTTGGGATGCTCCGAAGAGATCCTCGGAGCTGGCGAGGTGAAGCTCGAGGCGGGTCTGGAGTCGACGGTGTGGCCGGATCCACCGCCGAACCGCGTGAACATCACCACCACCAGCGAAGACGGCACGACCCATGACTTCAAGGAGTTCGACGGCCCCGTCGATGGCTTCTCGTTGGGGCTCGGTGATCTTGCACGCTTTCACCTGCGCGCCAGCGACGCTCAGGGTCAGACGTTGGTGAGTGGCGACAGCATCCTGATCGATCCGCGAGGAGTCGCCGAGCGGGTGGTGCCGCTGGTGGTCGGGCGCGCGGGGAAGCTCGGCCGAGTGGATCAACTCGGAGATAGCTTCAACACGCCCGTGGAATTCAGCGGCACCATCGCGAGTCGTTACCTGTTCTCCGTGAGCGGTCGTGAAGGGCGGCTGTACGATCTCGGCTTGTGGCGCGCATCCGACGCCTTCGAGGTGCCGTGCCCCAGCGAGACTGACTGCAAGGTCGAGACGGTGTTCGTGCACCAGGGCTGGACAGCGGTTTTCATCGGACCAAGCGGCGCTTCCTATTTGGATTTCACCACAGGCGACAGCGGTTTCCTCAAGGATCTCGAAGGTGGAACCTACGCTAACGTGAGCGGCGGCCAGGTGATCACCGGACCCGACGACGAGACCTACGTCGTCGGCGGCACCCGCACTTCGTCACCCAGCGATCGCGTGCTGCGGGTGGAGGCGGACAACACCTTGAGCGTGATCCGCTTGGCTGCGGCCCGCCAAGGCGCTGCGGCGGCGTACCTCCCAGGTCGCGGGCTACTGGTCGTCGGCGGGAGCGCAGACGCTGCCGGCGCCGAACAGCTGAAGCCCGGCGCCGACGCGTTCGACACCCTGGATCTGCCGTCCGACGCCACCAGCGGCGCGGCGATCTTCGAAGCTTCCGCGGGGATCATCCGTGTGGGTGGCTCCTTCGGCGACGCACCGGCGGAGATGCTGCGCCTCGACCTCGGGTGTGCGGCGCCATGCAGCGCCGAAACAGCCGGCCCAGCGCTGGACAGCAAGGACCCAGTCCAGCTCCAGACGACGGAGAGCGGCGACATACTGCTCCTCAGCAGCGACAACGCAAGCAACGGCGCGCTCTACCGCGTAGTCGCTGAGAACCTCCCGGTGACCCTCGAACCGCTGAGCGCAACCGAGCGCACCCCTGGCCTGCTCAGCCTGCTGCCCACCGGCCAAGTCGCGCTGACGGGCGGCAGCTCCGGCGGTAGCCCAAGCACGCTGCTCGAAATCTACTTCCAGCGCTGAGCGCCGCGCTCCATGGGCGCTGCCTTTTGACGCCCCTCGCCGCTCACGGCAGAGCGGACACCAAGACTTCAGCAGCTGTGGCACAGCTACAAAGCCGACCATCGCGATGTGAGTACCGCTTGGGCGCACAACTCGCGAAGCGCATGGCAGCTATCCCGCGGAACCAGCTCTTGATGAACAAGCTGATGGTGAACCAAGCCTTCGAGAACATGGGCCTGCGCACCACGCAGATGTTCGCCACGCTGTTCGACGGCGTCGCACGCCACTCCCCCGAAGGGATGTGGTTCAAGCAGCGCGCCGAAGAAGTCGGCTTCAAACAAGCCGTCCAAGAGCGCGACGGCGGCGACCCCATCGCGCTCGGCGTCAGCAAGTAGGCTGCCTGGAGAAGCAAGGTGCTGATAGGAATTTCGCGCGGAAAACGCCGCTGCAAGCGCCTCAATTTTTGGGGGTGAGGGAGCGCTAGCTCACTCGCTGCGCAAATCCGCGACCAAACACGGTCTGCGAGGCAGGTGCCGTCGCGACCGCCCGCGGCCACACCACGCAGTCCTCGAGCACTCCTTCACCTTGCACGCGCGCTCCGGCGCCGACGATGGACTTGGAGAGCTGAACCTCAGGTGCGACCTGAGCACCAGCGCCAAGCCAATGGTCACGCTCACCGAGCCACTCGAGGTTTGCCGCAAGGTAACGCTCTAAGTTGCCGAGATCGCTCCAGGCGCCGCTGAGCTCAAGCGTCTGGATGGAGTGTCCCTCGCGCAGCCACGGCAGCGCGACGTCGCCGACCAGGCAGCCATGCTCGGGTAGCCGTTCGAGTATCTGCGCGGAAAGTGCGGCAATGCCTACGTAATCCGCGCCCCTCACTTCATCGCCGAAGCATTCGCCGCGCAGGCGCACGACGTTGCTCCTCTCCCCCAAACCCACGCTCCCCTGACCCTTTGGGCGCGGAGCCACGAGCAGCGTAAACGGCGCTTGACTGGCGAGTAGCTCGCTCACTGGCGGCTCACACCAGATGTCGCCGTTCCAAACCAGCGCCGGCGTCTCGAGATACTGCCGTGCTCCTGCCACACCGCCCGCTGTACCGCGGATCTCTGATTCAGGTACTACCTGAACATTTACCGATAATTCATTAGATATATTATTGAATTCGCGCATCAGATGATGCGTGTTGATGACCAGCTCCGTGACCCCAAAGCCGTTCAGGTACTGGGCGATGCGCCCGAGCAATGAGCGATCACCCAGGGGAACCAGGGGCTTCGGCAGCTCGTTCGTCAGCGGGCGGAGCCGCGTGCCAAAGCCAGCGCACAGCACCATCACCCGCGGCATAGCGACTCCAACCCGTGCTTCATACCTGCTGCTTATCAGAGGGCCCGCGCCCGTTGGAGTTTTGAGCCTCACGCCACGGCAACGACCGCGGATTAGGTTCGGCAAGAAACTCGCCCGGCTTCGCGACCTCATGCTAGCCGCACCTCGTATGTCAGCCTCGCGCAGTCCCCGCTTGGGCGTTCAGCCCTGGCGCACCGCCCTTGCCTTCGTGTTTTCGGGCGCAGCCAGCTTCGCCGCCTTTGCTACGGGCGGCTGCAGCACCGATGCGGTGGGGATCACGACGTGTCGCGAGATTGAGGACACTCGCTGCGAGGCGGCGGCTCAGTGCGGCATCGAGGGCGCAGAGGACGTGGATGCTTGCAAGCGCTTCTACCGCGATCATTGCTTGCACGGGCTCGCGCTCGAATCCGAGCCGAAAGGCAGCGAAGTCCGGCGCTGCAAGGCCGTGATCAGCAGCGCTGGGGAGTGCGCCAAAGCTGGGATCACGGACCCAGCGCAGTGTACGGCGCTTCAAGATCAGCAGCTCGCATCGACGATCACCACCGTGTGCGACGTGGTGCTCCAACCCGAAGACACCACAGCGTGCCGCTTCCTGGTTCCAGACGAAGAACCGTTGCCCGACGGCGGGACGGCGGGCAGCGCTGGTACCGGCGGAACCGCGGGCACCGGAGGAACCAGTGGCGGCGCAGGGGGCACCAGCGGTGGCAGCGGCGGCACGAGCGGCAGCGCTGGGACCGCTGGCGCGGCTGGCAGCGGAGCATGAGGGTGCGCTGGTTCGCGCTGCTCGGGCTGTGCGGACTCGTCGCATTGCCGTGCGGATGTAAGAGGCAGCAGGGGCCGTCGACCCAAGAGGTGCGCGCGGAGACACCCGAGGACGAGATCTTGCGCGTCGGCGCGCGCTGGCAGGCCACTCAGGAGGCCCGCGGCTTCGACTCACCACCGAGCCAGATCAGCGTGTTCGACACCCGCGTCCAGAGCGTGCTGGTGTTCAAGGCTGGGGAGAAGGCCCTGCTCGAGGGTCTGACCGCCACCGAAGACTTCGAATTGCGGGATGGCACGCGGGTGCATTGTGAAGGCAAGATCGAGGTGCACACCCGGGTGCGGTATGGGCGGCGTCAGGGCGAAGCGGCGATTCAGCTGGAGCGGCCACGGGTCCGCATCCCACGGCGCTGCAGCGGCGGTTCGCCCCCCGAAGCCTCGCTGACCCTGCCCCGGAGCGTGGCGCGCTTCGTTATGCGGGACGATCAGCTGATCGCGGTTGAGCCACCCTTGGAGAAACGCGTCTACCTGCCCATCCCCTGAGCCTGGATGGGACAAAAACCCCGCAATTGTGCGGCTCGCTTCCCGCGTTCACGCCCCGTGCGGGCGCAGTTCGAGGGTGCGCGGCGAGGCGAAGCGCTGTAAGAGGGCATCCGTGCAGAGATTCGCTCTTTCTTTTGCGCCACACAGGCTCTCGGCGCTCGCTTGCATGCTGCTCGGTGCAGCGGCGGTTGGCGGTTGCTTCGATACCGGTTCCTCCAGCGCAGGGACTTCCGCGCCCACGTTGGTTGGCGTCAACCCCGCGGACTTCCTGGGCAACCTGCCGTGCGTCGACGCGGACGGCGCGCCTCGCACCTACGTCGTCACCCTCCACGGAGAGACGGCGCCCGATGAGGAAGCAACCACGCCGGAGCAATTCGATCACCCGAGCTCACCTCCCACGAGCTGCAACCGCATCGTGACCTTCGGCTACGTCACGCCAGGCAACCGCTACACGGCGGAGGTCGACGTTTACGAGACCGACCAGCTGACTCCCCTCGCCTCTGGTTCGCGAGTGATGCTCGACGCACAGGGTAACCGTGTGGAAAAGAGCTGGAGCACCCAGTGCGGCGTAGCCCACGACGGTAACGGCGCACGTCCAGCGATCAGCGTGTCGTTCTCGACGGTTTACGTGAAGCCGTGCGACGCGTTGACCGACCTCCGCACGACGAAGCCTGCGACGGGCATCGACATCGACCTCGTGGCCCTACGCGGTAGCAAGGCATGCACCAGCGCGGAATTGACGGAGACCACGGATCCGACCATCAGCGGCTACCAGGTCAAGCTCTTGCCCAATGGCGCGGTGAAGAGCGCGACGTGTGACGGAGACATCACGCCTTACACGGATCTCACGCCTGGCACGCTCTACGACTTTGGCGTCGTGGCGCAGGGCAGCGATGGCAGCGTGGCGTACTCCGCGACGTGCACCGCCACCGCCGTCGAGAACGTGGTGTTGAAGGCAGCTTGCAGCCCATTGTATCCCGGCGGAAGCGGATTCGGAGGCAGCGGCGGCACCGCTGGAACTGGCGGCACCGCTGGAACTGGCGGGACGGCTGGAACTGGCGGCACCGCTGGGACCGGCGGGACTGGCGGCACGGCTGGAACCGGTGGCACCGCTGGGACCGGCGGGACCGGCGGGACCGGTGGCACGGCTGGAACTGGGGGCACGGCTGGAACTGGGGGCACGGCTGGAACCGGCGGGACCAGCGGCACGGCTGGAACCGGCGGCGCGGCTGGCGCTGGCGGCAGCAACTAGCAAGCCACCCGGTGGGTACGCGTCAGGCGCGATGCAGCGGGACGGCGCGTGAATCAGGCGCCGCATGAAATCAGGGCGCCGCGCGAGCCAAGGCGCCGCGGCCGTGGCGGTTCAAACGTCGACTGCCCGAGTGGGATGTTCATTTCGCCACCCGGGTTTGCGGTTTGGCACCAAGGAAGCTACGAGAAGCTTATGAGCCGCCCAAGTGGCGATGGGATGCAAGTCAGCGGGGGCCTCCAGATGCCGGGCAAAGCGCTCAAGGGTGTCTTGCTGGCGCTGCTCGCCGTCAACGTCGCCTTTGCCGTCGCGATCAACTACGGAGGAGCCAGCGCGGAGCTGTTCTACGCTTTGTGCGGCAGCACCGAGAAGATCCTTCACGGGCAAGTCTGGCGCTTGGTCACCGCGCCTTGGATGCACGAGCCAAGCGGCAACATCGGCCACCTGCTGTTTGCGCTGATCGGCCTGTTCTTCCTGACGCCCCAGCTCGAGACTCAGTGGGGCACCAAGCGCACGCTACGCTTCCTGTTCTTCGCGGGACTCATCGCCTACACCATCCAGGGCGTGCTCGAGCTGGCGCTGCCGGCTCAGTTCTCTGCGCGGCTCGTACCTGCGTATTGGTACGGCGCCGCGCCGGTGATCGAAGCCGTCGCGGTCGCCTGGGCGCTGAGTTTCCGTGGGCAAACGGTGCGCCTGTTCTTCGTACTGCCGGTCACCTCCGGCATGCTGCTTGGCTTCGTGATCGCGATGAGCGTGCTCCGGGTGCTGTGGCTGAGCGCGGCGCCCGAGGGCTTGCTCTCGCCGTTCGGCGGAATGTTCGCCGGTTGGCTGCTCGGCGGTGGAACACCTTCGCCACTACGTCGCGCTTGGTTGCGCTTTCGGCTGCGGCAGCTCGACGCGCAGGTGGAGAAAGACAGCTCGAACCGCAAAAAGCGCGTGGCCAAGTCGAGCTTTCGCGTGATCGAGGGTGGGCGCGGCAAAGACGACGAGGGCAAGGGACCCGACGGCCGCTGGTTGAATTAGCGCGCCTTCACGCTGCAGAGCGGCGCCGAGGCTTGAACCGAGCGGCGCCTTGATCTACCAGAAGCCTCGATGTCGGGAGCAGAGTCCACGCCGCCTTCCGCCCCGTTCGTCGACGGGCAGCGGCTGCTCCTAGACCCGAGCGCCTCGGAGCGCGGCTTGCGCCGCATGGCCGGTGAGATCCTCGAGCGCTCGATCAACCACGAGGAACCCCTGATGCTCATCGGCATCCGGCGTGGTGGGGAGCCTGTGGCCAAGCGCCTGGCGCAGTGGATCGGTCAGCTCGAGAACGGCGCGACGCCGCCCCTCGGCAGCGTGGACATCACCCTATACCGCGACGACGCCGCCACCGCGCTCCCGAACCCTCGCATCGGTCCCAGTCAAATCCCCGAGCGCCTAGAAGGTCGCCGCGTGATCTTGGTCGACGATGTGTGCTTCACCGGTCGCACGGTGCGCGCCGCGATCGACGCGCTCATGGACTACGGCCGCCCGCGGCGCATCGAGCTAGCAAGCCTCGTGGATCGCTTTGGGCGTGAGCTCCCGATCCAGCCCGACTACTGCGTGCGTCGCATCGAACTCCCGCGCGACGCTCGCGTCGATGTCCGCGAGACCGAGCAAGGGCTCGAAGCCTGGCTCATCGAACCCTCCAACCAATAAGGCGAGATCTTCGTGACTGACCTCCGCTTGCGCCACCTGCTTTCGATATCGGAACTCGACCGGGCCAGCGCAGTGGCCATTCTCGATAGCGCGGAGGCCTTCTTTCAGGTCAGCCGCCGCCCCGTAAAAAAGGCACCTACGCTGCGCGGCAAGACGGTGCTGAACCTGTTCTTCGAGAACTCGACGCGCACGCGCACCTCCTTCGAGCTCGCTGGCAAGCGTCTCAGCGCTGACGTGGTGAACATCTCCGCTTCGACCTCGAGCACGAAGAAGGGCGAGACCCTGCGAGACACTTTGCAGACGCTGGACGCGATGCACCCCGACGTGGTCGTGATCCGCCACTCCGCGTCGGGCGCTGCCGAGTACCTCTCGAAGAAGAGCAAATCGGCGATCGTCAACGCGGGCGACGGCATGCACCAGCACCCCACTCAAGCGCTGCTCGACGCGTTCACGATGCGACGTCACTTGGGCGGCCTCGAAGGCAAGCAGATCGCCATCTGCGGGGACATCCAGCACAGCCGGGTCGCGCGCTCCAACGCGCAACTGCTGACCATGCTCGGCGCCACGGTGCGCTTCGCGGCGCCGCGCACCATGTGGCCTGCCGTGCCCGGCGCCCTCGGCGTGCCGATCTTCGATCGTCTGGAGCCTGCCCTCGAGGGCGCCGATGTGGTGATGATGTTGCGCATCCAGCAAGAGCGCCTAGGTACCGCGCTCTTCCCCACCACCCGCGAGTATTCGCGCCTCTGGGGCCTCAACATGGCGCGCCTCGGCCTCGCAAAAAAGGGCGCCCTCGTGATGCACCCCGGACCGATGAATCGCGGCGTCGAGATCAACGACGATGTCGCCGAGTCCGAGCAAGCCGTGATCCTCGATCAGGTGGAGGCAGGCGTCGCCGTGCGCATGGCGGTGCTCTACCTGTGTGCGAGTGAACCAGGCAGCGAGCCCAGCTGACCCCTCCCCCAGAAGATCCTCGCGGAATAGCCTCGAGTCAGCAGCAATCCGCGCCAGCCCAGGTTGCCGAGTTGGCGGGGCACCGAGGAAATCGAGGCCCCCAATGGCGAAAAGGCCTGCGCTTTGAGCAGGACTTTGCCATCGGGGCCGGGTGAGGAACGTCGGCTAGCCGACGACCACATCCACTTGCGCGACGTGCTCGATTGCGTGCCCCAAGAAGGCTTCAGCGACACTGGCGAAGCTCTTCGGCAAGTCACTCACCAGCACCTCGAGCTGCCCGTCCGCCGCCTCGTCAGCCGCCGGCAGTGAGCCCAGCTCACGCTCCTCGAGCAGCTCTTGAACCACCACGGCCGTCGCCTGCGCGGAGTCGACGACGGGCACCGGATGCCCCGCGAGCTCTGCGGCCACGCGCTCGATCATCGGCTTGAGCAACGGATAGTGAGTGCACCCGAGCACAATCACACCGACCTCGGCTTCGATCAGCGGCTCGAGGTAGCGCTGGATGGCGAGCCGCGGCACGTCCCCTTCGAGCCAGCCCTCTTCAACCAGCGGTACGAGCAGCGGTGCGGGCTGCGCCACGACTTCGAAGCGCGTGGACAAGCGACCCACGGCGCGCGGATAGGCGCCTGAAGCGACTGTGCCCGCCGTACCCAGGACTCCAATCCGCACGGCACCGCCGAGTCGCTCCGCCTGGCTCACCGCCGCAGACGCACCGGGGTCCACCACGCCAATCACTGGCAGGTCGAACTCAGCGCGCAGCATTTCGACCGCGACAGCGCTCACCGTGTTGCAGGCAATCACCAGCGCCTTGATGTCGCGCTGGATCAGCATGTTCGCGCAGCCCCGCGCGTAGCGCACCACGGTCTCCGCGGAGCGCGTGCCATACGGAACACGCGCCGTATCCCCGAGGTAAACAATGTGTTCCTGGGGCAAGAGCTCACGCAGCGCGCGCACCACCGTGAGCCCACCAAGCCCGGAGTCAAAGACCCCGAGCGCCGAGCTGCGTGGGCGCGGTTTGCTGAGGCTCACACGTCCTCGATGCGGATGAACCGCGGGGCGCCCTTCAAGAACTGGTGTCCGGCAATCTCCGCCATCGCCGCCTGCACCTGACCTTCGGTGCAGCCGTGGGTGATGATCAAGACCGGCACGGCATCCCCAGCGTCTGACGCCCGTCCCTCTTGCATCATCTGTTCAATGCTGACGTTGTGCTTGCCGAGAGCCGTGCTGATGAGGCCCAGCACACCCGGTTCGTCACCCACGTCGAAGCGCAGGTAATAGCGGGCGCTGACTTCGTCGAGAGGCATCAACGGGCGCTCCTTCATCTGGATGCCGCGGGTCTGGAGCCCTGGCTCGCCCTCGATCTTGGAGCGGGCGACATCGACCAAATCCGCGACGACGCTCACCGCCGTCGGCATGTCGCCGGCGCCACGCCCGACGAGCAGGCATGGACCGAGGGCTCGCCCTTGCAGGAAGGCGCCGTTGAGCACGCCGTCAATGTTCGCCAAAACGCTTCCGCGCGGCACCATAGCAGGATGAACTCTGAGTTCGATGCGCGAGCCGTGATCGTAGCCAATCGCCAGGTGCTTGATGGTGTAGCCGAAGCGATCCGCAAAGCGGAAATCGAGCTGATCGATGCTACGAATGCCCTCGACCTTCACCTGCTCCACGGGCACCTTGGCACCGAACGCCAGCATGCTCATGACCACGAGCTTCTGAGCGGCGTCGTGGCCGTCCACGTCGAGGCTCGGGTCGGCTTCGGCGTAACCCAGGCGCTGGGCGTCCTTGACGACGGCGTCAAAGCCGATCCCCTCGTCCCGCATGCGGGTGAGGATGTAGTTGCAGGTGCCGTTCAAGATGGCGTGGACGCTGAGCACCCAGTCGCTGGTCAGCGCCTCGCGCAGCGTGCGGATGATCGGAATGCCACCACCGACGGACGCCTCGAACGCCAGGTCGACGCCCTGCTCGTTCGCGAGCTCCACCAGGCGTGGGCCGTGCTTCGCCAGCAAGTACTTGTTTGCCGTCACGACGCTTTTCCCCGAGGCAATGGCGCGCTCGACGTAGCTCTTGGCGGGCTCCTCACCGCCCATCACCTCGATCACGATGTCTACAGCGTCCTCCGCGAGCACCAGATCGGGGTCGGTGGTGAGCCACTCCTTCTTGCAGCCAGGCACGCGGTCTTTTTCTGCGTCGCGTACCAGGACGCGGCGGATCTCCAAGGGCGCGCCGACCCGGCTCGCCAGATACTCCGCGTTCTCCTGAATCAGCTGAATCACGCCACCCCCCACGGTGCCACAACCCAAAAGACCGATTCGAACAGGAAACTTGATGCGCTCAGCCACGATATCCTTCGCTTTCTGCAGGCGGGAGCCTTGCCGGGCGGAGGCCAATGCGCAAGCCCTTCGACTCGATTGCCGCGCTATTCACCGCGAAACGGAGACAAACCGCCAGTTGCTTGGTTCGCGCCTCCCGGGCGCGAGTTGCTGCTTGTTCGCGCCTCCCCGGCTCCCTCGGGCGCTCGACCTCTTCCGACGTCACTCGCGGAGCGTGTGTGCCCCCTCAGGTCGGCGAGGAGGACAGCGTGGGGGCCCGCCCGGCGAGGCTCGGGTCCGGTGTGATGAAGCTCTCCAGCCACTCGAGGCGCGGACGCAGGCGATGCTTGATGCTGCGCCGAGGCGCCGAGCGCATCACGTTTTCCCATGTGCGAATGCGCGGCTTACCCGCGTTACCAGCGAGCAGGATCGGCATGCCGCTCACTGGATCCGCCTCGTAGACGAAGAACGAGTGGTAGTGCATCTCGCCGTCGCTACGCAGGCCGTGGATCGCCACCACGTCACCCGGGCGGTAGCGATCGCGGTTCTGATACAGGTGATCGAAGAAGCGCTCGCGCCAAATGAAGGGGACGCGCTCCTCGGCCTCGAGGTCGTAGACATCGAACATCTCCGGGTGCTCCCAGGCGAACTTGACGATCACCTCGACGCTACGCCGATTGGTTACGTTCAGCTGGTTGAAGTCGAGCAAGCCCTCGACGCGCTGGCGGTCGTGTTGCCGCGCCGTCCACCAGGTGCCGCTCGCGCGTTCGAAGGTGTCGGTGATGAAGTCGATGCACACCTGTGGCACCAACGGCCGGCCCGCGTTGTCGAACACCGAGTAGCCGTCGTCGTTGAAGGTGTAGCTATCCCAGCCGTGGTTATAGGCCCAAATCCAAGCCGGCCTGAGGTTGCCGTCCTGCTGCCCCTCTTCGGTGCGCGGCTCGTCAAAGGGCAACGACTCCTCGACCATTTGCGCGATCGCACGCTGCTGCACCTGCACGAGCGCGGTGCGGCGCTTGAGCACTTGCTGCGTCCGCGCGAGGGCCGGCTCGACCTGCTTCTCCACTTGCTCGCACTCGAGCTTGAGCTTGCTGCCTTCGCGGCTCAGCAAGCTCGGAACCCAGTGCTCGCCATAGCGCAAGTCGGCGACCATCGACTCCTCGCTGATGTGCCGCACCTTGAGCTGCTCGAAGCCGAGCTGATAGGCCAAGTCACGCACGTCGACATGCAGCGGCTTCTGCAGCTCAGCCTTGGTCTCCACGACACGATCGAGCAGGAAGAGCCGGGCGCGCTTCCCCTTCTCGGCGCCGTCTGCGTACTCGTACCAGAACCCGCGCTTGGCCTTGACCACATGGATCACCTCGCTCCCACGCTGAATGAACAGCTCGGGAGACTTGAACAGGTGATGCAGCTCCACGACGTTCACCATCGCCACGGCGAGGTCGGGATCCTCCGCGTAGAAGTAGCCCTCGCGCAGGAGCAGCGCCTGAGCGATCTCCGGGCGCGTTTTTACCACACGGTAAAGCGAATGCAGGGCGAAGCCCTGGTTCGGCCCGAGCTCGATGCGCTTACGCAGCGTGGCGACCTCGGGACTCACACCGTCGCTGATCTTCGGCGCACGCCAGAACAAGATCGGCTCCGCCTTCGCTCGCGCCAATATCTGCGGTCGCTTGCTCTCGAAGGCTGTGGCGCCGGCCAGCTCCGGTTCGCGCTCGGCCTGTTGAATGCGCGCGGCGCACTCCCGGGACGGCGACTCCTGCACTGCAGCTGGCTGCAGATTGACCACCGGTGCCGGGGCCTGCTCCTGCTCGACGCGTCCACGGCAGCCGACCGCCACAAAGACGAGCAGCCCAGCCCACAAAACGCGCAGCACTACGGCGAGTCCCCGTCGCCGCGTACGCCTGCTGCCGTGTCTGAGCCGAGTCATGGTCAAAGCACCACGACCTACGGTTTTGACCCGAAAGTCTTCCATAGGCCGTCCTCTAAAAGACGCCCAGGGTACCGAGTGGCATTCCGCGGCGCAACGTTCCGCGGCTACTTCACCCCGCGCCGTCCCGTCGAGGTCCAGCTTGGTTCGCGCCGGCTCCCGAGTGCTGGAGCACGCTCGGTTAGACATCCATCTGGCTCGCCCCCTCGAGTGACGTGAACGCGCGTTGGTCCCGAGCCAAATCCGCAGGCAGGCCTCGTTTTGCCCGCCGTGGCCGTTGACACCAACCCCATCGCCGCCGTCGTTGCGATGACCAAGCAGTTCTGGTCGTCGCGCGACGCGCGCCCCTCGATCGCCTGGAGCGGGGGTCCTACTGGCGTCCACGTCCACTCCCGCGAACTCCTGGGAAGTCACGTCGTCCTCGAACAGCTAGAGCACGCTGCCCCTTCCGCTTCCTTTTTTTTGGGGGGGAGGCGCGATGGTCAGCACCGCGCCAGGCACACGCAACCGCACAGCCCGAGCAGTCATTTCCCCGCAGCAATTCTGGAACTCTGCGCGTCGGACCGAGCGCTACCTGCTCGGCGACCTGGGGCAGATTCGGGCGGTCATCTTCGTCGCCTTGTGCATGGGGCTCAGACGGTCGAGCGCGCGCGCTCAAATCGCAGGAGCAGCCCCTTCAACCGAACGGACCAGCCGATAGCACCGCTTGACCACCAATAAGTATTCGCTTATACGTTTTGAGTGAGCGCGAACCTCGACCAAGTCTTCAAGGCTCTCTCGGACCCAACGCGAAGAGCCATCTTCGAACGCCTGGCGCGCGGCGAGAGTCCCGTGAAAGAGCTGAAAGCTCACTTCGAGATCTCTCAACCGGCCGTCAGCCAGCACCTCGCGGCGCTGCACGAGGCCGGGTTGGTCGCGCGACGCCAAGAAGGGCGCCTGACCCACTATCGCATCGCGAAGGACGGCTTGGCGCCGCTCGTGAACTGGCTCGAGCACTACCAAGCCTTCTGGAGCGACCACCTTCCCCGACTCAAGGCACTAGCTGAAAGCCTATCCGATGACTGAAGCAGCAAGCGAAACCGAGACCACCAATAGCCACACCATCGAGGTCGACTACTTCATCGATGCTCCGCCGCCTCGCGTGTGGCGCGCGCTCACCGACCCCAAGCTTCTGGCGGCCTGGCTGATGGAAAACGACATCCGCGCGGAAGTAGGTCATCGCTTCACCTTCCGCGCAAAGCCGATGCCCGGCTGGGACGGCGTGGTGCAGTGCGAGGTGCTCGAGGTCGATGAGCCGCACCTGCTTCGCTACAGCTGGCGTGGCGGCTCGGAGGAGCACCGCCTCGACACGATCGTAACCTGGCGGCTCCGTCCCGCGGAAGATGGCGGCACCCGTCTGCGCTTGGAGCACAGCGGCTTCAGGCCTCAAGACGCCTTCGCCCTCGAAGGCTTGGCTCGCGGCTGGCGCGGTAAGGTCGCCGAGCGCATCACGGAGCTACTAACCAGCGAGGGCTAGCTTTGCTGACTGAACGCGGCGGACAGCTCCGCGCACTGACCCTCAAGCAGTTTCCGCGCGGCTGAATCGAGCTTCCGTCCGCCCGTCCAACGCTCATCCAGCGGCAAGAACTCACCGGAGACGAGGACGATGGACACACGGTGGGTCGTGCCACTCTCGAACAGGCTGCCATCGTCGGTCGAGGGGAAGTGCCAGAGAACCCAACCCTCGCCTTCTCCGGTCACCTCGAAGGTCTCCACGCCTTGGCTCTCCGCGTCCTCCTCGAGCTCCTTTGCCATCGCCTTCGCGTACTGGCTTGGCTTCTTGAACGCCTTACCGGCTTCTGCCTCAGCGGCGATCAGAAACTGAGCGCGGTCCAGTTTCGAAAGCCCATCGAGCTCGTCGGGCCCGTACGCCGTGCCCGTTGACTTGAAGCGGAAGCGAGATGCCGAAGCCGCCTTCGACTGCTTGGGTTTGATCGCTTTCGCTTTGGGACCGACCCGCTCCGCGTGAGCGCGCAGCGCCGCGTCGATGCTGGGGATCTTCTTGCGCAACTTCTTCCAGGCCTCATCCTCGAGGGGCTCGTGAGGCTTCTGACGGTGCTCGACGTAGTAGTGCTGCAGGATCCAGGGCGCCAAGTCCGGCACCAGACGCAGGTGGTTCCACTCGAAGTCGTACATCGAGACGTCACGCCCAGTCGCGATTAGACGCTCGAAGTGACGCTGGAAGAGCGCGGTGCGCCGGTCGTTGGGGATACGCTTGAGTACGGGGTGCAGCGACTCCCACTCCCAGGGGTGCACCAGCGCGTCGTACTTCGGATCGAGGATCTCGCCTTTTTTCAGGTACTCCACGAACCTCGGCAATAGCCAGCGACCAACCGAGTTCTCAGGCTTGGAGACTGCAACGTCCAGCACCTCCTGGACGACGGAGATCCCCTCTTTCGCGCGCCGACGGTCGATCTCTTTCTCCGCGGAAACCATGCTCTTGTAGCCCGATTCTAGGGCTGTGAACAGATCCTCCGGCGATCGGGTGCGCGACGTGTACACCCGCGCTCCGTCCTGCTTTGCGCCGTCCTTCTTTTCGGCGCTGGCGCCCTTGGGTGCTGAGTTCGGCTTTGCTGCTGCCTTTTGCTTCGGGGCGCCCTTCTGCTTGGAGCCCTTGGCTACGACCTTCTTCGCCTTGTCCTTGGATCCCTTCGCAGCCTTCTTCCCGCCGGCCTGCTTGCTCGATGCCATTCCCCCCCTTTCGCTCCGAGAGGCTAAGCCAGGACCGCAAGCGCCCGACAAGAATTCGGCGCTGAGGGTGTTGAGTCGGAACAGCCACTACTTGCAGCGGCCCCGGCAAGCGCTGTTTTTCCGCAGGGGAATCACCGTGCGCTTTCAGGCCCAGAGGCTCCGCACCACGGGCGTTTGGCGGCAACCAAGCACCGCTGAGACGGACTGGTGGGGAGGCAACCAGTCCTGCAAGGCTCACTCGGTGGGCTGACGCTTTGGGGTCACCCAGATATTCAGCTCCGTGGCCTTGCGCACGCTCTTCGATTCGTCCGGAGACAACGAGACCAGCACCGAGTGCTTCTCATTCGAGTAGGTGGTGGAAGTGAGCTTACCGGTCTTGCTGGTTCTCAGCTCGGTGTAACCCGCGCTGACGAACGCTAGGCGGATCTGAAGTTCGCGCTTCTGCTGCGCCTCTTCGCCCCCCCAAAACTCGAGGCTGATGTCGTCAGCGTGCGCGGAGCAAACGGTGTCCTGGCTGATGTCGATGGGAAGGGTGTGAGCGAAATCCGAGCGTTGACCAGGGCCCTGCTCGCAGGGCCGTCCGCAGGCAAGCGCCGTCATGGAAAGCGAAAGGAAGGAGAAACGGGTCAGGATTCGCGAGGTAAGTCTCGTGTGCATGGGCGCGCTTTAGCGCGGCTACGCGGTGCTGCACGAACGCGAGCCGAAAACGAGCCAACAAGTGTCTCCACGTAGCAACACACTCCGGCTTTCAGCATTTCGCGCGCCGCGTTCATCACGCAGCGCAACTGAGCTGGCGGGTCGCCGACAACGGCTGAGTGCGCGCTCGCGGTCACAAGAAGAAGGGAAAGCGACAGACCGCGCAAGCTGACGCCCGCGCTACGACTCCTCACGATCAGCTCTTCAAAGCGGTGTTCTCCAACCCGCGACATGCGGCAGGTGAGATCCGTTACCTGCTTCCAAGCGCCCTCGTTCGCGCGCTGAACTGGAAGACACTGCGACTCGAACCGGGCAGCTTCGTCGATCGAAAGCTACGACCGAGTGCTTCCGACTTGCTCTTTTCCGCGCGGCTCGAAGGATCGGTTGATCGCCTCGGTCTATATATTCTGGTGGAGCATCAGAGCACCCCAGACCCGCTCATGACGCTTCGCATGCAGCGCTATGTCGCGTCCGCCCAGCTCTCCCTCGCAAAGGACAAGCAGCGCGTACCGGTGGTGCTCCCAATCGTTGTAAGCAACGCGGAGGGTGAATGGCCTCATGCCACCGACGCCCACAGCTTGTTCCGCCGCGAGCTGGACAGTTTTCCGGAACTCGCCCCTCACATCGCGCAGCTGAGCATTCTGCTGGATGACCTCTCGGCCAGCAGCGTGCAACAAATCCTACGTAGGAAGCTCACCCGCGTGGCCCTGCTCACGCTGTGTTGGATGCGCGACGCACGGAGCTACCCCCGTTTCATCAAGGCGTGGCCACTCTGGCTACCTGAACTTCGCCGTCTCCACACCCGAGAGCGCACGGCGTTCCTCTTGCTGATCGAGTACTTCATGGCCCTACATCCCGAAATGACCCGAGAGAGACTTCGTGGCAGAATCCAAGCGGAGGCCCCGGAGATGGAAGAAACGTTCGTCAGCGCCGCCGAAGAATGGTTCGCCCGCGGACGCGCAGAGGGCGAAGCAAAAGGACGCGCAGAGGGCGAAGCAAAAGGACGCGCAGAGGGCGAAGCAAAAGGACGCGAGCGTGTGCTGCGCGAACTCCTGGAGCAGCGCTTTGGTCCACTCCCGCGCTGGGCCGTGCAGCGCCTGCGCAAGGCAGATGCGCTGGCACTAGACGAACTGAGTTCCCGCATCCTCGTGGCAACGTCGCTCAGAGACGCCTTGGGCTGACTACAAAAAGCGAAACCCCCTCCAGCTGGCGCGTGAGCGAAGCGAGTCGCGTCCAGCTAAGGAGGGGGCAAGCCTGGGCTCGCCCAGGCTTGGGGGGAGGCAGCCAATCCTACCTCCCTGCCCTGTCAATCGCCTCAGTTCGTGGGCGCCTGAGCTTCCGCTTCCTTCTTGGCGATCTCGTCCAGGTACGCCTGGCTCGGCTCGGGCATGCGCTCGAGCGCCGCTTCCAGCACCTCTTGGGCTGCCTCCCCCCGGCTCGCTCAAACGCTGCGCAGCACCACACCCCACCTCGCTGCGCCGCCCCCTCCCGGCGCCGGCCCGACTCGCTTCCGCTCGCGCGCGCGGGCGGAGGGGGGATTCACCCGAAATTTCGCAACCCTGCGGATGCGTAACCAGTGCCCTTCTGATGCTGGTATTCTGAAGGGTGCTGTGCACGACGAGGACCTGTACGAGATCCTGCAAGTCAGCCGGACCGCCGAACCGGAGGTGATTGTCGCCGCGTACAACCGCCTCGCCCGGAAGTATCACCCCGCAGAGACTTCGGTCGCGGACGCCCAGCAGCGGCTCAAGGAACTCAATCGAGCTTTTGAAGTCCTAATGGATCCGCAGAAACGCGCAGACTACGACCGCAGACACTGCGCGCCTAACGAAAGTCCCGAGTCGAACCCTGCGGCCCGGCAGCCTGACGCTAGTCCGCACCCCTACTATCAGTACGCCTACCCGCAGCAGCTTCCCAGTCCGAGAAATCAAGGCTTCTCCGTCGACGGATGCCTCAAGGCCATCGGCGTTGCGACTCTCGTGGCCATCGGCTTGGTAGTTCGTGGCTGCTTCTATTTCATGGATGAGCCGGACCCGAAGCCGACCCTTGCAACCAACCCGCAGGCAAAGAAGCAAGCGTGGTCCAATCCGTCAGAAGTCTGTGTTGCCAACACCCAGGGCGAAGGTGTGTATCTTAGAAGCCTCCCTGCCCCTGCCTACAAGACCGGCTCTGCGTATCCAGAGGGAACCAAGTTCTCGGTCGACGATGAACGGGAGTGTCACCCCGGCAGCGAAGATTCGGGCGCCTTTTGCGCCGTGGAGGCCCCAGATGGGACTACCGGCTACCTTCCCTCCCGGTATGTCGAATACTGCGACTATCGATAGTTTATGGAGTTCGGGCACCGCAAACCCGGACAACTTGAGATGACTGACTTTGAAAAGTGGCCACGCCTGTTTCTCGACAGTGCCGAACTCATCCACATCTCGCAGAGTCGCGTGGATTCCGGTCTGGTTCGCGAACTCCTGACCACGGTAAGGAAGCGCTACGTAGTGCTTCTGATCAGCGTCGAGCACATGCTTGAAGCATTACCGCAAGGAGATACGACGGCAGTCCCCCGACTCGCGGATACGCTTGAGCAGTTCGAAATACGAGCTTTGGTCACCAAGGCGCCCCACGACATCGAGCCCACCCTCATTCCCGACACGGATATCGAGATTCAGTTCGTCTCGAACATTCGCGAAGTCCTCATGTCACCCGCTGCGCGGTCTCACCTAGACTCCTTGGACGCTGGGTTTGCGCAGATTCATGAGGCGATCGTCAACGCGCGAGCAAAGAAGCATCAGGCACCGATGTCCAGGGTGCCCGCCCGGCACGCGGAACTCTATCGAGACGCCCTCGAAGCTCTGGCACGAAACGGCGACCCGAGTGACCCGTCGCGAATCGTGGCCGCAAGCGCCGATGCCTCCGGCACTGCGCTCACGCCAGACGAGGAACAACGCCTGTCAGCGGCGCTCGCACCTGTAGCCGAGTTCGTTGCGAGCGTACGCCCGTTGTTGGAAGACCCGGACCTTCGCCGGCGACTCGCAAACAAGATTCCAGTTAACAGCCCGCTCCTGGGCATATTCTCACCGGGAACCCATCTCGCTTTCCAGCTGTCGCTTCATCGCGCGGCAGATCCGAAGCGGCGTACGACACAAAGCGACATCGTCGACGCATTGCACGTGATGCACTTTCCCTACGTGGATGTGGCAACGTGCGATCGAAACGTTCTTGCGGGCATCCAAAGAGCCCTCGGTGACATCACCGGACCCCGAATCCCAAAGGTGTTCAGGAACGGCCAGCTCACTCAGGTTGTTCGTGCAATTCACGAGCTCCCATTTCCTCACGGCTAAGCGACCACGAAGGTCCCAGAAGCCACAAAAAAGCGAAACCCCCTCCAGCTGGCGCGTGAGCGAAGCGAGTCGCGTCCAGCTAAGGAGGGGGCAAGCCTGGGCTCGCCCAGGCTTGGGGGGAGGCAGCCAATCCTGCCTCCCTACCCTGTCAATCGCTCAGTTCGTGGGAGCCTGAGCTTCCGCTTCCTTCTTGGCGATCTCGTCCAGGTACGCCTGGCTCGGCTCGGGCATGCGCTCGAGCGCCGCTTCCAGCACCTCGTCGAGCTTGTGCACCGGGACGAACTCCAGGTCGTCGCGCACCTCGCGAGGCACCTCTTCGAGGTCCGCCTTGTTCCTTTCCGGGAGGATCACACGCTTGATGCCGGCGCGGTGAGCCGCAAGGGTCTTCTCCTTGAGGCCGCCGATGGGCAGCACGCGCCCGCGCAGGCTGATTTCGCCGGTCATGGCGACGTCGTGGCGCACGCGGATCCCGGTGAGCAGGCTGACGAGCGCCGTGAACATGGTCACGCCGGCGCTCGGGCCGTCCTTGGGCATGGCGCCCGCGGGGATGTGGATGTGGATGTCCGACTTGTCCATGAAGTCGCGCGGGATGCCGTACTTCTCGGCGTTGGTGCGCAAGTAGGAAAGCGCGGCGTGGGCGCTCTCCTTCATCACGTCGCCCAGCTGACCGGTGAGCTGGAGCTTACCGGTGCCGTACATGCGCGTGGCTTCCACGAACAGGATTTCACCACCGACGCTGGTCCAGGCGAGGCCCGTCACGACGCCCGTCTCCTCGGTGCGCTCGGCGACTTCGCTCGTGTACTTGATGGGTCCCAAGTACTCGCGGAGGTCGTCTTCCGTCGACACCTTGCGCGGCTGGTCGTCGCCCTCTGCGACCTTCACGGCCACGCCACGGATGACGCTCGCCACTTGGCGCTCGAGGCTACGCACACCGGCTTCCCGGGTGTAGTGCTCGATGATCTCCTCGACGGCTTCGTCGGTGATCTCGAGCTGCTCTTTCTTGAGGCCGTGCTCCTCAAGCTGCTTCGGGATCAGGTGTTGCCGCGCGATGGCGAGCTTCTCGCGCCGCGTGTAGCCGGGGATCTCGAGGATCTCCATACGATCGCGGAGCGGAGGCGGGATGGGGTCGGCGACGTTGGCCGTGGCGACGAACATCACGCTGGAGAGGTCGTACGGGATCTCCAGGTAGTGATCGGCGAAGGCGTTGTTCTGCTCCGGGTCGAGCACCTCGAGCAGTGCCGCTGACGGATCCCCACGGAAGTCATGACCGATCTTGTCCACCTCATCCATCATGAAGACGGGGTTGATGGTGCCGGACTTCTTCATGCCCTGGATGATCTGACCCGGGAGCGCGCCGACGTACGTGCGGCGGTGACCACGAATGGCCGCCTCGTCGTGCACGCCGCCGAGGCTGATGCGCACGAACTTGCGTCCCAGCGCCCGAGCGATGCTGCGCCCGAGGCTCGTCTTACCGACGCCAGGCGGACCAAGCAGACACAGGATGGGGCCCTTCTTGTCGGTCTTGAGCTTGCGCACGGCGAGGTACTCGACGATGCGCTTCTTGACCTTCTCGAGGCCGTAGTGGTCCTCGTCCAGCACCTCACGGACCTTGGCGATGTCCATGATGTCCTGGGTCTGGTTCTTCCACGGCAGATCCAGGATCCAGTCGAGGTAGGTGCGCACGACGGTGTACTCGGCGCTGCCCACCTGCATGGTGCGCAGGCGCTTGAGCTGCTTCTTCGCGACGCTGTCCGCCTCGCTCGGCAGATCCGCCTTGGCGATGCGGTCTTCCAGGCCGTCCAAGTCGCCTTGGTCGCCGTCGTCTTCACCCAGCTCTTCCTTGATCGCCTTGAGCTGTTGACGCAGCACGTACTCGCGCTGGTTCTTGCCCATCTCCTCCTTGATCTGGGAGTTGATGCGCTCACGCATCTTGAGGATCTCGAGCTGGCGGGTGAGCAGGCGCAGTACCTTGCGGATACGCTCCTTGACCTCGACGGTCTCGATGAGCTGCGCCTTCTCTTCCACCGGCGCGTCCAGGTTGGCAGCGACCAAGTCGGCCAGCGCCCCAGGCGCCTGGATGGAGTCGATCAGCGAACCGGCCTCGCGTGGCAGCTCCGGCATCAGCTGGATCACTTGCTTTGCGACATCGCGCAGGCTCATCGCAAGCGCCTCGGCCTCCACGTCTTCCGTGGCCGGCCCCTCGATGCGCGTCACCTTGGCGCGCAGGTACGGGTCCTGCTGCAGCATGCCGTCGAGGCGAATACGCGTCAGGCCCTGGAGGATCAGCGAGTAATTGCCCGAGCTGTGCTTCAGCGCCTTCAACACCCGAGCAGCACAACCGACGGGGTACAAGTCCTCCACTGACGGGTCGTCGGTCGAGGGATCGCGCTGGGCGAAGATCGCGATCACGGGAGACGGTAGGTTGTGAACGTCCTCGACCAACGCGACCGACTTCTCGCGGCCGACGTCGAAGGGCGCCACCGCGCCTGGGAACAACACCGCGTTGCGGATGGGCAACACGGCGAGCTCGTCTCCGAACTGAATTTCCTCTTCTGTAGGAGGTGCGGGCGTTTTCTCGTCGCTCATAAGTGGTGAGTCCTTACTCCTGGATGTCCCGACTGACTCGATGCCGTGCTCTGCGCCGGCGTTTGATTTCGGTGAAGCGTTGCTTCGAAGATCTTTCTGGCTTGAACAGTCAGACGGCCACCCTGACCGCGTTTTCACGCGTTCGCGGGATCAAATCAAGCTAAGGCTGCGACTGGCACGCGCCACCGCGCACACCGACGAAAGCTGCGAAAACGCACTTATCCCCGCTGACTCGGCGCGCGAATTAAGGCGTTTGGCCTGGTCCGTGATGCCGACGCCGGTGCCATGGAGTTTGGGGGTGAGGCAGATATGGATCACCACTCTTCAAGCGGCACTTTCGGCTGCCTCGAGGCCGTCCCGGTGGCGGCTGCGCGACTCGAGCGGCGCACCTCTCCCCCAACCCCAACGAGAAAAGTCGCGCACGAACGCACACATAGCGAGTAAACATGCCGCGTGACGCGAAGTGTGTTTTTCGGGACGCCACCAATTGCGGTGCCTGCACTGAAAGCGCTGGCTGAGACGACGGAGCTGGTCGGCGTGGTCTGCCAGCCGGATCGTCCGGCAGGGCGCGGAATGAAGTTGACGGCTCCCGCGGTGAAACAAGCCGCGCTCGAGCTGGGCCTCGAGGTGCATCAGCCCGTCAAGGTGAAGACGGGTAATCTGCATGAGTGGCTCGCTGAGCGTCAGGTCGACGTCGCCGTGGTGCTGGCGTACGGGCGCATCTTGCCGGACGCGGTGCTGGCGGCGCCACGGCTCGGCTGCATCAACCTGCATGCGTCCCTGCTGCCGCGCTATCGCGGCGCAGCGCCGATCAACTGGGCGATCATGAACGGCGAAACGGAGTCTGGGATTTCACTGATGCAGATGGACTCCGGCCTCGACACCGGCGCGGTGTACTGCACCCGTGCGCTCGCTATCGCCGCGGCCGAAACAGCGGGCGAGCTCGCAGAGCGTATGGCGGCGACAGCGGCCGAAATGGTGCGCGAGGATCTACCGCGCGTCGTCGCTGGTGAGATCGCGGCAGTGCCTCAGGATGCAGAGCGCGCAACCCATGCGCCCCCGCTCGAGAAGGCCGATTTGCTGGTCGATTGGGTTTGGGACGCGGAGCGAATCGTCAACTGGGTGCGTGGCTTATCTCCCAACCCGTGCGCGCGCACGACACTTCAGGGCAAGACACTCAAGCTTCAAGAGGCGCGTGTGTGCGCGGCGGACTGCCCAAGCGGAGCCCCGGGCGAGGTGGTGATCGCGGACAAATCAGGTCTCGTCATCGCCTGCGGAAAGGGCGCGATCGAGCTGACGCGAGGGCAACTAGAAGGTCGCAAGGCGCTCGGTGCCGTTGATCTGGTCAACGGTCGAGTGCTCACGTTGGGCGCTCACCTCGGAACCTAGTCTCCTACTTGATTGCAAGTGGGGCAGCCCAGTGCGCTAAGCTTTGTTCCGAGGAGTCCAGTGACTGAGGGGGCCAGCACGGCAGACCGGTTGATCGAGGAGATGCGCGAGGAGTTCCCCGCGTTTCGCATCGTTCCCAAAGCTGGAAGCTCGCTGAACCTCGCCATCGATCGGGCGCTCAAGCTGCTGACGCTGGGCGGTCAGAAAACGTACATGACGGAGTACTTCACCGTCTTGGGCGACACGCTCTACACCCCTCCAGGTTGGGAGCAGATGACGTCCGAGGCCAAGGTCGTGCTCCTGCGCCACGAGCGGGTGCACCTCCGCCAGCGGCGGCGTTACACCGGGCCGGGTATGACGTTTCTCTATCTGCTGCCCTTCTTGCCACTCGGTCTGGCTTACGGAAGAGCGCGAATCGAGTGGGAAGCGTACGCGGAAACCCTACGCGCGACCTACGAAGTCTACGGCGCTGGCAGCGCACGAGACCCCGAACTCAAGCGCAAAATAGTTGGCCGCTTCACGGGTCCGGCATACGGGTGGATGTGGCCATTTCCGCGCCGCGTAGGACAGTGGTACGACCAAGTTCTGGATGAGTTGGAAAAGGCCGATGAGAGTCGCGAACGCTGAGGAGCACAGCAGACCTCGGCTCCTGAAGGAGTATCGCCGGTGAGTGGACCTGTCGTAGGCATCGATCTTGGAACCACGAACACCGTGATCGGTGTGGTCCAAGATGGCCAGGCCAAAGCCATCTCCGATGGCAGCGGGGACCGGCTGATCCCGTCAGTGGTGTCGTTTCATCCCGGCGGAAACGTGCTCGTGGGCAAGCAGGCGAAAGAGCGCCGGCTCATGGACGCGGCCAACACCATCTACTCGGTGAAGCGCCTGATCGGCCGCTCTTGGGAGAGCGAAGAGGTCAAGAAGGCACGCGCCCGTTTCCCCTTCGAGATGCGCGAGGGCCCGGGTCAGGCTGCACTCGTAGTAGCGCGCGGCGAGACCTACACGCTGCCCGAAATCAGCGCCTTCGTGCTGCGCAAAGCCAAGGCGATCGCAGAAGAGGCCCTCGGCGAGCCGGTCGAACGCGCCGTGATCACCGTGCCTGCGAACTTCAACGACTTGCAGCGTGCTGCGACCAAGGTTGCGGGGCGCGTTGCTGGCCTCGAGGTGCTGCGCATCCTGAACGAGCCGACTGCCGCCGCGCTCGCCTACGGATACGGTAAGGGCAGCACCGAGCGCATCGCCATCTACGACTTCGGCGGAGGCACGTTCGACGTCACCCTGCTCGATCTGTCCGGCAACGTGTTCGAGGTGTTGGCGACCGCTGGCAACACATTCCTTGGCGGAGACGACGTCGATCTGGCCCTGGCGGAGCGCATGGCCGATGCATTCCTCGCCAAGCACCGCCTGGATCCTCGAGACAATCCCCAAGGCTTCGAGCGCCTGCGGGCGGCCGCGGAGCAGCTAAAGATCGACCTCTCGGGGCAGCCTCGCGCGGCGGTCAGCGTCGAAGAGGTGGCCCACGGTCCCGGCGGGCGCGCGCTGAACCTGGATTTCTCGATGACACGCCGTGAGTTCGAAGATCTCGCGGCGCCGCTGATCCAGCAGACCTTCGACACCTGCCGTGAGGCGCTTGGCATCGCGCGCCTCGAACCCAAGGACTTCGACCAGGTCCTGCTCGTCGGCGGTTCCACGCGGATCCCGCTGGTCAAGCAACAGGTCGAGGCGTTCTTCGGCCGCCAGGCGATGGAACACATCAGCCCGGACGAAGTAGTCGCCATCGGGGCGGCGATCCAGGCCAGCGCTCTGACTGGCGCAGAACGTCGCCGCGCGGAGATACCGCGCCCACCGCTGCCCGCCGCCCGTAAGAGTCAGGCCCTCGCGCAAACGATGCAGATCCCCTCTTCGGGGCGCAAGAGCGAGCCGCCGCCGCTGCCCAAGCGCCGCACCAGCCCCGGCGTCCGTCCCGGGGCACAGACCTCGCCCGGAGTGCTTCACGACAGCACGCCAGGGAAGCCGAAGACGCAGCCCCCCGGCCGGCGGCGCGACCAGACGCAGCCGCCGATGGTGATCCAGCCGCCGGAGGGCATGCCCCAAGAAGGAGTGCCCCACACGGCGGACGGGCCTGGCGCGACCCGCCGCCGTCAGACGACGGGCATGGGCCTCGGTGGACCGCCACCTCCTCCTCGCACCGTGGGTGGGCTGGGTGCCCGAGGGCGCGTGCCAACTGGTTCGGGACTCGGTCCTGCCGCCGAGCAAGCCCGACGCGTGCCGACGGGCTCTGGGCTCGGCCCCGCCGCCGAACAAGCACAGGGGCGCCGGGTGCCCACAGGTTCTGGACTCGGTCCGCCAGATCTACCGCGCAAGCGCATGCCCACCGGGGACTACGGCACTCCGGGTCCGGCAAATCGCCAACGCATCCCAACCGGACAAGGCCTGGGTCCGAGTGTTGATGCCGCACGGCAACGTATCCCAACCGGTCGCGGACTGGGTGGCGAAGTGCCCGCCGGTCCGACCATGGTGTCCGCCTCCGAAGAGGCAAAAGCTGCGATCCGCGCATCCGAGAAGGGTGAGCGCATCTCCGTGGTGGACAGCAACTGGCAAGACAATCCGCCGCCGCTGCCCTTGGTCGGTGTCACGGACCACGAGCATGACGATCTGACGGTCCCGGCAACCGAGGCCATCGGCTCCGAGGCTGCACGCAAGTTGGCTGAACAGGCCCTCTCCTCCTCGCCCAAGGCGTCGTCGGCACCAGAGACTGCACCCGCTCCGGTACGTCCATCAGCGCCGGACACTGCGCCTGCACCGGTCCCGCAATCAAACGACGAGCTACGGGCGAAGTACGGCAACTTGCCGCTCATCATGCCCGGCGCGAGTCCAGCGAAGCCGATCGACAAGCCGACGCTCGAGTCTTCGCAAATGCCCGACCTCGGCGACCTAGCCGACGCCGCGCTGGAGGATGCCCTCGAGTTGCCCGTCGAACCTAGAGCTCCCAAGCCCGGGCTCGGAGGCACGCTGATGCTGTCTCCGGAAGCGGCGGAGCAGGCACGCCCGCCCTTCGAGAGCGCCGAGAGCCGCACGGCAATGGAGCTGCGTCAGTACGCGGCGCCGACGTCGACCGATGAGGTCACCCTGGTGCGCCAAGCACCGACGCCACCCAACGCGGCCGGCTTCGAGTTCGAAGACGCGCTGCCAGTGCCCGACGTACCTGGTGCTCTGCCGCCGCTCGCGCCAAAGGATCCGTTGAGCGAGACGGTGCGGCGCGAAGTGCCGCCAGGCCTTGGTCAGACCCAGGCGCTCGAGTCCCCGCGCCGCGCGCCGCCCCCCCTCGGGCGCACCGCACAGCTGGACCAACCAATTAACCTCGCGGAAACGACCAAGGCCGCGCAGAGTCCGTTCCATCAACCTGAGGCGCCACCGGCGCGGCCTCCCCTGGCGACCACGATGGGCATCGGCGCGCCCTCGGATCCTGTGATTCGAGACATGCCCGCTCCCCCGCATCCAAGCGTGCTCGGAGCCCCAGCCCCCAGAGCAGCGTCTCCCAGCAGCCCGCTCTTGGTCGACGTCACGCCCCTGAGCCTCACCGTCGAGACGGTGAGCGGCTACTGCGATCGCGTCATTCAACGCAACACACCCGTGCCCTGCGAAGAGACCCGCCAGTTCGTGACGGCCAGGGACAACCAGACCGCCGTGCGCCTGCGGGTGAGCCAGGGCGAGTCGTCGCGCTTCGAGGACAACACGCTGCTAGGCGAACTCGAGCTGCTGGGCCTACGGCCCGCACCTCGAGGCCAGGTGTCGATCGCCGTCACCTTCGCGCTGGACACCAACGGCATGCTCAACGTTTCCGCGCGGGATACTCAAACCGGGCAAGCGACGAGCGCCGTGATCCGCTTGGTGGGGCTACCCGACCAAGACATCCAGGCCCTGCAGGCGCGCCAGCAAGCGCACCCGATGTGAGCGAAGGCGTTCGGCAATGGATTCCCCCGACGAAGATGAGTTCATAGAACGCTTGGAGGCGTGGGGCGATGTGCTCGACGAGTCCACCTACTACGAGCTCCTGGGAGTGCTCGACATCGCTGACGAGCGCTCCATCAAGCAAGCTTTTCATGAGTTCGCTTTGAGTTTCCATCCGGATAGTCATCTGGACGGCGACCCAAAGCGCTTGGACCTCGTGCGGCGCGTATTCAAGCGCGGCGCGGAAGCCTACCGTGTGCTGATGGATCCTGGCCTGCGCTCCAAATACGATCTGGCGCTAGCCCAGGGCCACCTACGCCTGGAGGCGGGTGAAATCCCTCGCACGGCACCCACCGGCGACAGCGGCATCAAGACACTGGAAGACATCTGCAAGACGCCTTCCGCCCGCCTCTGCGCCAGCCGGGCTGACGAGTACCTGAACGCGGGCGACATGGACTCAGCCAAGCGCGAGTTGAAGCTCGCGCTGTATCACGACGGAAACAACAATCCCGACCTCGAAGAGCGAATCGACGCCATCGACCTGGCGATGTTCGCAATGGGCGACTAGCGGCGCCTGCCAGCGCTCCCCTCCCCCAAAGAAACACACGCGACGCGTGAACGGGGCGCCCCACACCTTCGAGCTTGTTCGCTCGCTGGCGTGAGCAGCGCCCCGCAATGCAGCTGTCTTGGAGCGGTCAGGCGCCCATCGGGTGCCACACCGTTTTGATCTCCACGAAGCTCTCGATGAAGCTCGGGCCCTCGGTGCGTGTGTCGTACCAATCGAGTTCTTCGAAGACGCGACGCTGCACGCGCTTGACGTTGTCTGCCGCGAACTCCTCGAGCTTCTTGGCTTGCTCGCCGTCGACGTTCCACAAGTCCACCGCGCGCACGCCCTTGTGGCGCACGAGCGGCTCCGCCAGCTCGTCTCGCGTTCCCGTGAGGATATTGATCACGCCACCTGGGAAGTCACTCGTGGCGAGGCACTCAGCGACGGCAACCGCCGTGCGCGGGTCGCGATCGCTCGCTGCAACGACACAGGTGTTGCCACTGACGACTACCGGACACACCGCGCCAATCAGCCCAAGCAGGCTTGGGCGCTCTGGCGCGAGGATGCCGACGACACCGACGGGCTCCGGCACGGAGAAACCAAAGTGCGGCCCGGCAACGGGGTTGCTCGAGCTGAGGAGAGACTGAAACTTGTCTGCCCAGCCGGCATAGCAGACCACACGATCGATCGCCGCGTCGACCTCCTGGGCAGCCTCGGAGCCGCCCGGAGTGCTCCCGTTTTGACCCGCCGCAGCCCGCGTCAGGCTCTGCTCGAGCTCGCCACGACGTGACTCCATCACTTCCGCGAGGCGATACAGGATCTGACCGCGGTTCATCGCCGTGCGCTTGCGCCAGCCGGAGCCAGCACCAAGCGCTGCCTTGACCGCGTCGCGCACGTCCTTGCGGGAGGCACGACAGAAGTTCTCTGAGCCGTCTTGTGTCACCAGATACCGCCCCGATTCGCTGCGCACGAAAGCGCCGCCGACGTACATCTTCCAGGTCTTCTTCACACCGATGCGCGCCGGGTTGGAGCCCGGACGACGGCGGTCAGCCGTGGGATCCCTGCGTTCTTCGCTCATGACTTCCTCCAAGCCCGTCAGTCGATGTTGAGGTACGCGGCCAACCCGTGGCGGCCGCCTTCGCGGCCGAAACCGCTCTCTTTGTAGCCGCCGAAGGGACTCGTGGCGTCGAATTGGTTGTAGGTGTTGCCCCAGATCACGCCAGCTTCGAGCTTGGTGGCGATGTCGAACAGGCGCGCGCCCTTATTGGACCAGATCCCTGCGGATAGGCCGTAGAAGGTGTTGTTGGCCTTGTCTAGCGCTTCAGCTTCCGTACGGAAGGTCAGCACGCTGAGCACCGGTCCAAAGATTTCTTCCTGCGCGATGCGGCTCGACTGAGAAACCCCGGTGAACACGGTAGGCGGGAAGAAGTAACCCTTCTCCGGCAGATCGCACTGGATGCTGAAGCGCTCGGCGCCTTCAGCTTCACCAGCGTCGACCAGGTGCTTGATGCGCTCGAGCTGAGCCTTGGAGTTGATGGCGCCGACGTCGGTGTTCTTGTCCAGCGGGTCCCCGAGACGCAGCGACTGCATGCGATCCTTGAGCTTGTCGATCAGCTGGTCGTGAATCGACTCCTCGACGAGCAGTCGCGACCCAGCGCAGCACACATGACCTTGGTTGAAGTAGATCCCGTTGATGATGCCTTCCACGGCTTGATCGAGCGCCGCATCGGCGAAGACAATGTTCGCCGCCTTGCCGCCAAGCTCCATCGTCATGCGCTTGCCGGTGCCCGCGAGCACCTTCTGGATCTGCTTGCCAACCGCGGTGGAGCCGGTGAAAGCCACCTTGTCGATGCCCGGGTGCTTCACCAGCGCGGCGCCGGTGTCTCCGAAGCCGCTGAGGATGTTCACGACGCCGGGAGGCAGCTCGGCCTCTTCAATCACCTTTGCGAGCAAGAGCGCCGTCAGCGGAGTGGTCTCCGCCGGCTTGAGCACGACTGTGTTTCCGCACGCAAGCGCCGGAGCGATCTTCCACGCGGCCATCAACAGCGGGAAGTTCCAGGGGATCACCTGCCCGGCGACGCCCAGCGGCGAGACGCTGCGGCCATTGAACGCGTACTGCAGCTTGTCTGCCCAGCCCGCGCAGTAGAAGAAGAAGTTGCTCGCCTGAGGCAGGTCGAAGTCGCGGCTCTCCTTGATTGGCTTGCCGCCGTCCATCGACTCCACGATCGCGAACTCACGCGCACGCTCTTGCAGCACTCGCGCGATGCGGAACAAGTACTTGCCGCGCTCGATGGGCCGGAGGCTACTCCATTCGCCTTCGAACGCCGCTCGGGCGGCCGTGACGGCTAGCTCGACGTCAGCCTCCCCGGCGTGGGCGACCTCGGCAATCGGAGCCTCCGTGGCGGGGTTGATGCTCGTGTAATACTTGCCGGACTTCGGCGCCTGCCACTTGCCGTCGATGAACAGCTCGTAGCGGTCCTGCAGCCGCACGTGATCGGGAGATTCCGGCGCCGGCTCGTAGGTCCAAACACCTCCAAAGTTGAGGCGGCGCTCGCCGTGGCGGCGGTTCTGAGAGCTGCCCGATGCTTCGGGCTCGACTAGCTTGATTGTCATCTCACTCAGTCCTTGGAGAAGTACTCGGCGGCCTCGTAGGCGCCGGATTCCAGTTTGGATAGTTGCATCAGGACGTCGTTCAATAGCGAGCTTGCGCCCAGGCGGAACAGATCCGGGGTGAGCCAGTCATCGCCCAACGTTTCCTTGACCAGCACCAAGTAGTGCAGCGCCTGCTTTGCCGTACGGATACCACCGGCAGGCTTCATGCCCGCGCGACGCCCGGTTTGGTAGTAGAAGTCGCGGATCGCCTCCAGCATCACCAGCGTGACCGGGGGTGTCGCTGCGGGCTCGATTTTGCCCGTCGAAGTCTTGATGAAGTCCGTGCCGGCGGCGAGCGCGAGATCGCTGGCGTGGCGCACATTGTCGTAGGAGCCGAGCTCGCCGGTCTCCAGAATCACCTTGAGGTGCACTTCGCCGCAGACCTGCTTTACCGCGGCGATCTCGTCGGAGACCTTGTTGAACTCTCCGCGCAGAAAGGCGCCGCGATCGATCACCATGTCGATCTCGTCCGCACCATCACCGATGGCGCGCTTGGTGTCTTCGAGTCGCACGTCGAGCGCAGACAATCCGCTCGGAAATGCAGTCGCAACACTCGCGACATTGACCCCAGAATCGCCCAGCGCGCGCTTGGCGACAGCGACCAGCTGTGGGTACACACACACCGCGGCTACGGGGCCAAGATTCGGGCGAGTGGCGTCTGGCAACAATGCCTTGCGGCAAAGGGCTTGAACCTTGCCTGGGGTGTCCGACCCCTCGAGCGTCGTCAGATCCATCATGGAAATGCTGAGCTCCAGGCCCTGGCGCTTCGCCTGCTTTTTGATGCTGCGCTTGGCAAGGGCCGCTGCGCGCGCTTCGACCGCCACGCGATCGACCGCTGGCGACGGCATCATTTGGGGCAAGCGCCCGCGCCCTTCCTGCTCGTGCTTGGTGACTTGCATGTTCTTTTCTTGGTTTTTGGGGGGAGGTCCACCGGGTGCACACCCCAGTCCGCCTCCACTGACGAAACGCCGGAAACCCGGGCGAGCGCTGAGACTACGCCGGCTCGAGCCAGGGTGGTTCGACTGAGCGTCGGGAACGATCGCAAAAAATCTGCACATCGTGCCCAAGCCGAAGCGCTGGACGTGGTCGAAGCATGAGTGTTCCGGGCTAGGCCTGTCCCACGCTGCCGTTCCAGCAGGAAAAATCCGTTCGGCGTCGAGCGGTGTACCACCCCTCCGCACATCTCGCGGAAAAATTCTGCTGAATGGCCCCAAGGCGGGTTTCAGGCAGGATGGAATGAGGGGTCATTGGTGATACAAGACCAGCGTCTGGTTCCGCTTCGTCCAAGCCAGGACCGACATCGATGCGCCGAGTCTGGGCTGCCCGTCTCGACCGGTTCGTCATCCGCTGCCTCCCCAGTAGCTGGCCGCTCCCTCACGGTTCAGCGCGTCACACCAAGCCGCAACAACGTGCGGCTCCGCCCCAGCCTCCGCGCCCGGGCAGGTGTTGGGGGAACGCAACACTTCAACAAGTGTCGCCAGATATCTCAAGACCTTCAGAAATCCTCGTACGTAACCTGCAAAGACCCACTACCCGCTGGTAATATCTCGAGTTGGTATGGGAAGGCTCTCAGAGCCGGCTCCGGTCGGAGTTTCAAGAGTCCCCAACGGTCGTTTTTTTGGTACGCGCATAGCGCACACAGTCTCAATGGCTCCGTCCTTTGGAGCTTCAAGTCTCACCCGCTCCGGTTCTTGCGCCTCAGCGCGCCGGCCCACGGAGCTCGCTGGCCCTAGGATCGTGGGAGTCACCCAGATCCCAAAACACGAGAAGGATCAACGTGAAGATCACCTGTCCCTCCTGTAGCGCGAAGTACTCAATCGCCGACGAGAAGGTCGCGGACCGACTAGCCAAGATCCGCTGCCGAAAGTGCGGGACGACCATCGTGATCGACGGCAAGGTCGACCCCGCGAACGTCTACGCAGCAGACGCCGCCCCAGATGGCGCGGACGCTCCCTCCGATGCCGACTCGGGTCCCGCACCCGGGGAGTACTCGGTCGACTTTGGTGACAACGACCAGCGCAGCATGAGCCTCGACCAGCTGGTCGCCGCTTACAATGCCGGCGAAATCACCGCGGACACGTACATCTGGGCAGACGGAATGGACGACTGGCGTCCGCTCGGCGAAGTGGACAGCGTGGTGAGCGCGCTCCACGCCGGTTCGGCTGCACCTGCAGCGTCGGCGCCCTTGGTCAGCGCACCAAGCAGCCCCTTCGACACCGGCGCGAGCGCCAGCCCCTGGGCGAACGAAAGCCCCAAGGCGGCCGCTTCCGCAGGGACTGCAGACCTATTCGGCGGCTTCGACTCGGCGGGTAGCGAAGAGGATGTCACGACCAGCGCACCGCCGGACGAGGCCCGCGCTGCAGCGCCCGCCGCAGCCGCGGCGACTGGCGCACGCAACGAGTCAAGCGTGCTGTTCTCACTCAGCGCTCTCACCTCGGCTGCCGAACAGGCGCCGGCTGGTGGTGGCGGTGGTGGTGGCCTGTTGGGCGGCGGTGGGCCATCGAATTCCTCCGTGAAGGAAGACTCGGGCCTGATCGACCTCAAGGCGCTCACCTCGCAGTCCTCAACGGACAAGCCCGCAGAGAACCCCCTGATGGGTTCGTCGCCGCTTGGCTTCGGAGCTCCGCTCGGCCTCGGTGCTCCCCTGGGTGGCGGCATGGAGCCGACGGTGGCGCCCAGCGCCGCTCCAGCACCTCAGGCGAAGAGCCGTAGCGGGATCTACATCGGCGGCGGCATCGCGCTCGCGGCGTTGGTGATCGCGGGCGCCATCGTGTTCGCTTCCGGTGGCAGCAAGGAAACCCCTGCCGCGCCCGCTGCGCAGCCTGCGACGACCGCGGAGAACACCGCAAAGCCGGAGGAGACGGCAGCCCCCGCGCCCACTCCCACGGTCACGGCCGAAGCACCCGCGACGGGTACTGCAGAGGCCGAGAAGGAAGCTCCGAAGGAGGAACCAACTGCTGCAGCCGCTGCAGCCCCGGCGTCCAAGCCTGCATCAGGTGGCGCAGTGGCCGCCAAGCCCAAGCCCGCCTCGACGGCCGCAAGCAAGCCGGCGACCACCAGTACGCCGGCCGCTACCAGCAAGCCGGCCGCTACCAGCAAACCCGCGACCAAGCCGAAGAAGCCTTGCAACTGCCCGGCTGGCGACCTGATGTGCGCCATGCGCTGCCGCGCTGGTTGATCGCGCGCCGGTAATTTCCGAGCGGCAACCACTGGTGCCAACGAAGCCCCGCGCTCGCCAGCGCGGGGCTTCTCTCATTTCGCGCGAACCACCAGCACTACGCGGTCAGCCGCGAACCAGCAACACCACGCGCTCAAGCGCGAACCAGCAACACCGCGCGCTACGGCCGCTGCTCACTTCACGAGCGCGACGGGGACGCCAAGCTCGATGTAGCCCCGAGGCGCGGCGAACTCGTGGACGGCGCCTCGTCGATCGCTCAGGCCCGTCCTCAGCAGGCCATCCGCGCGGATCAGGGTGAAGGGCGCGCGTGCCGCCGGTTTCGTTTGCCCCAGGGGCACCACGAACACCGTCACCGGCTCCTCTGTCGACGGGATGGGCTCTGCCGCTTCCTCACAGGCAACGGCGACCTGACTGCTCGGATCGCTGCTCTCGCAGAGCACCAGCGCGCGACGATCTTCCGCGGACGGTTGGACATCGTAGAGCAGGTTTGCAGCCTTGGAGCGGACCACGTCCGAGGCGTCGTCTCGCAGTAGCGCGCGCTCAGGCTCGCCTGGGCAGCGCTGCCCGAGCAGGCGCAGCCCGGCCAGCGCGTTGGCCCTCACATAGGCGCGCGCATCGCTGAGCACGCCGCACAGCTTCGGCTTGGCGTCGCTCTTCGTGCGCTTGGCCAGACGGGCGTAGGCAGCCGTGGCGTTCGCGGCCACCGCGGGATCCGAATCCGCTACGGCCTTCCACACCGCGCCGGCGTCTCCGCTCTCTGCGACGCCACCCAGGGACCAAACGGCGTTGGCTCTCACCGCTGCATCCGGGTCCTTCGCCAGCTCTAGCAACGCCTGCCGAGCCTTTGGGTGCCGGCTGAGTACCTCTGCCAGTTTCGCCCGATCCACCGCGGCGGCGCCTCGGGTGAGCTTGACGAGGCGCTGCGTGGTGTTCGGCAATGTGTTCCGCCCTAGCGCCTCGAGCAGCGCGTCGCGCTCCGCTCCCCGGGTCCGCGCTAAGGTGGAGAAGGCCCGTTCGAGCACTCGTGCGTCCTTGGTGTGCTCGAGCGCCCCTCCGAGAGCCAACGCGAGGGCGCCGCGATCCTGCTCGGCGCCCTTGTCGAACTGTTCAAGCAGCTTAGAAGCGCTTTTCCCTGAGGCAACACGACTCAACGCCACCGCGGAGGCGAGGCGGACGGAGCCGTGCTCATCCCTCAGGGCGTCGATCAGTACGCTGTCCGCTTTGGCCGGACCAAGCATCCCGAGGCTCTCGATCGCCGCCACGCGCAAGCCCAAGTCGTCCGACTTACGCGCGAGGGGCAGCAGCACTTGTGCCGCTCGAGCGGAGCCGGTGCGTCCAAGTAGCGCGACCAGGGCGCGGCGCTCGTGCTTGTGATCCCGCGCTGCCTGCAGCGCTTCGCGGATCGGACCCACGGCACGACCATCAGGCTTGCCAGGATCCAGGAGCTTGCCCGCTGCATCAATCGCGGCCCGGCGCACCACGGGTTCGTCGTCGGATAGGAACGCCAACACGACTGGCAAACCCAGCGGACTCTTGAGCTCAGCCAACCCGAGCATGCCCACACGCGCATCGACCACGCCCCTGCGAAGCGCGTCGACGATCACCTGATCGCTCTTGGCGCCTTTGCTCTCGACCAAGGCCGCTGCACAGCCATTCGTCAGCGTCCGGTTGGTCTGTCCCGTTAGGCATTGGACGAGCTTGGCGGTCGCGGCATCCCCCATACGCGCGAGAGCCTGAATCACGCTGCGCTGATCGGCGCTCTGGGCGAGCTGGTCCATCAACGCGTCCAACGCGCGCTCGCCCCCGACTCGCGACAGCGCGTTGACCGCGGCGACTCGCACGTCTTGCTGATCCAACAGGGCCTCCACGATGGCGAGGGTCGCGTCCTGCGCCTTGAGCGCCCCGAGCGACTCCAGCGCCTTGATGCGTACCTCGCGCTCCGTGTCCCTCAAGGCGAGGATCAACGCGCTCACCGCGCGCTTGTCCCCAAAGCGTCCAAGAGCACCCGCCGCAGCTATTCGCACTGGTCCACGGCTGTCCTGGATCTTGCCGATGATCGGTGCGACGGCGCGCGCGTCCCCCAGCTCCGTCAACGCTTCGATCACTGCCTCGCGAACGTCGGGGTGCTTGTCGTCCAGGTGCCCAAGCAAGGGCATCACGGCGTCTTTCTCTGCGGAAGCACCCAGGGCGCGAGCAGCGGCTACCCTCACCCCCGGATCCGGATCACCCAGCACGCGCCCAAGCGGCATGATGGCGTTCTTGGAGGGAGAGATCGCGAGCACCTCGCAAGCCACGAGGCGCACGCGCTTCTCCGCGTCGTTCAGCCACCCAGCGACGAGCTCACCCGCACCTTTGGGCTCCAGCTCCAACGCAGCCTGAGCAGCCAGCAAGCGCACTTCGTTGTCTTCGTCTTTGAGCGCCTTGAGCGTGAGACGTCTCCCCACGGCGTCGGGGAGCTCGAGCAGTCGGGTCGCCGCACGTCGGCGCAGGGCGAGCTCCGGCTTCTCCAGGTCTTGCTCCACACGCTCCGCGGTGTTGGGCCAGACAAAAGCGCCGGCTGGCTCCGGACGAGCCCAGAGCAGAAGGCCAAGGCCCGCAACAGCGGCGAGACGGGTGAGCCGACTCCTCATACGCCGCAGAGCCTACCAGAGCCCAGCCGCCGGAACACGACGGCCACCGTGGAAAGCAGCGATTTACACGGGAAACTGCGCATCCGAGGCGCGCGCGCCCCGGCCGAAACCGGGCCGCGGGGGCGAGGGCCGCGCTCACGCAGCTTCGGCGCGCGCCGGCAAGACCCCAAGCTCGATCAGCTGCCGCGTGAGGCGGCGCTGTCGGGGACGCATGTAGAGGAAGTAGAACGCATTGAGCCCAACCAGACGCAGCACGATGTACACCGCCACGGCATCGAACCAGCAGAACAGGCTCACCGCGAACACCAACGAACCGAAGCCGAACCAACCGCGCCAGAGTCGCATCATAGGCAGCGCAAGTTCGCGGTACCGCGCGGCAAGCTCCTCCGAATACGGCGGGAACTGACTGAAGTTCGCGAGCTCCGGGTCGAAGCTCACGAGGCGCGAGCGCTGCTCTTTCAAGTAGAAGAGGTAGAGGTACCAGGCGAGGCGCCCCACCCAGCCCGTAGGCGGGTCGGCGTCGTGACGGGCCTTCGCAGCGGACCAATCTTCCGCCTCTTGGTAGCCCGGCTTGGTCATGCGCAAGAACACGTTCTTGTACATGTCGTAGGTCGCGGTGTGGCTGGAGCCCGTGTAGATGGTCAAGAGCCCCAGCACGACCACGATCACGCCGTACCACCAGGGGTCGTGATAGTCCTGAAGCATCAAGACCACGGCGCCGCCCATGCCGCAGATGCTGACAACCAGGTCGGCAACGCCATCGAGCATGCGGCCAAAGGTCGAAGCGGTTCCGCGCATGCGCGCGAGCTGACCGTCAGCGCAGTCCCAAACCGCGGACCAGAAAAGGAACACGCCCCCCAGCTGCACGTGGTACGCGAACGGCCAAAGGAAACACACCCCGGTGGCGATGCCGAACAGGATCGAGACCAGCGTGATGAAGTTCGGAGAGATGGGCGTAGGAAACGCCGCCCGGGCGATCAGGTAGGCCAAAGGACGATGCACCCAGACGTCGATGGGCTCTTCGATGTCCCGCGACTTGAGGCTGCTCCAATAGCCGGCCCAGAAACCCATACTACGCGAAGAGCGGCCCAATGGACCGCCCCCTTTCCTTACGGATACGACTGGTGCGCGCCAGGCTCCTCTGGTTGGAGCTCAGACTGCGCGCCAGCTAGTTTGCGAACCGAGCTTACTCAGCGTCCCCGACCACCACACCTTGGTAGGCTGGCGCCAGCGGCGTGGCAGCGAGGTGGCCAATCATCACGCGCTCAAAGGCGGCGATACAACGGGCGTTCTGCTCGGCGGTGCCGACGCTGATGCGTACGTAGCGGCGGGTCTCGTGGTGCGAACCCAGGGAGCGAATGAGGATCCCGTGGTCCAGCAGCGCAGCGACCAACTCATCCGCGCCCCAGGCGGTGCTCGAGATGTCCACCAGGACGAAGTTGCCTTCGCTGGGGATCCCGGTGAGCCCCGGGATACGCGAGATCTCACGGACCAGCACGTCGCGCCCAGCCTTGAGTTCGGCAACGCGCGCGTTGTGCTCAGCCTCATCCTCCAAAGCAGCGTGGGCAGCCGCCAGAGTGAGCACCGGGATGTTCCAGGGCACCTTGACCCGGCTCAGCAAACGCACCAGCGCTTGGTGCCCGATGGCGTAGCCAAGGCGCATTCCAGCGAGCCCATAGGCCTTGGAGAAGGTGCGCAGCACGATGGCGTTGGGGAACTCGTGGAGCAAGGACGCGTAGGTCGCGCCATCGCCACACTCAACGTAAGCCTCGTCGATCACCGTCGGCAGGCCGAGGCGCAGGATGCGGCGCAGCTCACTCTCCGGAATGCGGTTACCGGTGGGATTGTTCGGGGTGCAGAGGAAGACGACTTTCGTACGCTCCGTTACCGCGCGGATTAGAGACGAGACATCGTGCTCGCGCTCGGCGGTCATGTTGACGAGGATCGGAATGCCACCCACGGCGCGACAGCGCGCCTCGTACATGCTGAAAGTGGGCACGCTGAGGAGCACTTCCTCGCCGGGAGCGACGAAGGTACGGATGACGACGTCGATCAGCTCCGTGGAGCCCGCGCCCAGGATCACGTTTTCCCCGGTGAAGCCTTCGCGCTCCCCGAGCCGGGCGCGCAGCTGCGGCGCGCCAGCGGGGTACAAGTTGCCGCGAGTTGCGGCTTCGATGATCGCCTGCAAGACGCGGGGGCTGGGAGCAAACGGGCTCTCGTTGCTCATCATGCGCTGCACGTCGCCGCGATCAGCGATCGCGAAGTGGTCCTCGTTGTAGGGCTTGGCGGCGCGCACCCAGCTAGGCGCAAACAGCTCCATCGCCTCCGGGTCGACCATCGGAAGACGGCCCGTGCCTGGCTCATCACCGAGGTGATCGCCGAACACGTGAATCATGGTCTCGGCCTTGGCCAGCATCTCCGGCGTGTCGACGTCGATCCAACGGGCGTCGCCAACGTCGGACGCAAAGAACTCACCGCGCTGAGCAAGCGCGAGCACGCCATCGCTCAGCGAGGCGTCGCCCCAAGCTTCGTACACGCGCTCCAGCTCGGCGATCAGCGCGGGCCCAATGCGGAAGACACCGGTGTCGAGGCAGTCGTAGCTCTCAAGCTCCTTGCCGATGTTGACGATGCGTCCGTTCGAGCGCCGCACCTTGGTGGCGTCATCCAAATCGAAGCAGCGCTCGATGTCGTAGTCGACGCCGAGAGCACACGCGCCCTCGGGGAGCTCCGCGCTGAGCAGACGACGCACCAGCTCGGGTGAGTACAGGTGATCGGACATCGACAGCACGCAGGGCTGATCGACCCAGTGCTTCGCCGCCAGCAGCGAGACGCCGTTCTTCTTGAGGAAGTCGCGGTTTTCGACGAAGCGCAACGTCAGCGCGAGGCTCGGTTCCGCATTCAGCACCTGGCGAATCGCGTCGCCCTCGTGACCCAAGACGATCACTGCCTCGCGGATCCCCTCGCCTTGCAGCGTTCGCAGGACACGAACCAGGAGCGGCACGCCCGCTACCTTGCGGATCGGCTTCGGCGTGGAGTCACCATCTTCACCCAAACGGGATCCGGTACCAGCGGCGAGGATGATGGCACGAGTGGGACGCTGATCGGTCATGAGAGGCTCGCTTTCGGCTCAAGCAAAATCTGAAGGGAGAAGCAGGCGAAGAGTGGGCTTTGCGGCATCAGGCGGCGTCGCCACGGCTTGGACTTGGGGACCGGTTGGGACTGAGACGCTGGGCGTCTCGAGTGGCCTACGGACAACTCAGAGAGATTGACCGTCCGGGCACAGTTTTGCGGCGCGGAGGTAACACGCGCTGCGTCAGTTGGCCAAATCCTTTTCGACTTCGCGGAGTTACCTGGGTGGGGCGTGTGGTTCGCAGGCACAGTGTTGCACCAGAGGCACACCCTGACTTGGCGGGCTGCGTCACCCACCGTGGAGTCGGATGTGCTCCCAAAAGCCCCACCTAACGGAGAGTTGCGGGTGGTGGAGCGGTCGCCGTTGAAAGATTGGAGGTCGGCTGAAAGAGCTATGAGCAAGCCGAGTGCCAGTCTCAAGGTGCGTCAGGCACTACGCACCGCGAGTGACCTTCAGCGACCTCTGCGCGCTCGACTGTCCTCGCTGCGCGCGTGGAAGCAACGCAGCAAGCTCCTACACACCCGCGACGACGCTGGGTGCGCGACTTCGCAGCGCCACCCTGCAGCGTGCCTCTGACTCACACCCGTGACTCGCTCGTCGTGCCGCTGACGCACGGAGAACCCTATGTTTCGCCTTGAAACAGTCGCCGCGCGGTCAAGCGCCCAGCAGCACGCGCGCTTGTTCGAGGTCCTCGAAGGTATCGATTTCGGTCCACGGCAAATCGGAAACGTCGACGGCTTCGGCCTGCAGCGAGCCGGAGTTGATCAGCTGCGCGTAAACGTCCTCGTAGTAGAGGTCTTCGGCAGAGGTAGACAGGGCGCCGAACAGCTTTCTGGAAAGCCGCCCGGAAACACGCTCGATGCCAATGCTCTCCCCGGCGGATTCCTCGATGGAAACCCCCTTGCCGAAGGTCTCAATGCGGCGCTGGTTCCGCACGACGACCTTCATCGCTTCCTCATCCAACTTACGGCCCGCATCCACTCCGACCGCTAGCTCGGCCGTGCTCGCGTCCAGGCGGGGCAACAGCTCGGGCTGGAAAATCACATCCCCATCCAGCTTGAAAAAGCTGCGTTCTCCCACTGCATCTGCGCAGAGCGCCAAAGAGACGGAATTCTGCGTGGAATCGAAGCGAGGGTTCGGGCAGTACACCACCTCTGCCCCAACCCCCTCGAGCGCAGCGCGCACTGCGTCTTCGCGATACCCGGTAGCCAACACGAGACGTGTGATTCCGTACTGTATCAACAGGCGCACAGCGCGATGTAGAATGGTCTCACCTTGGACCTCCACCAGCGCCTTCGGCCGGTCATCGGTGAGCGGCCGTAGTCGGGAACCGACACCCGCGACCAAGATGACTGCGCACCGCGTGGGTTCTACGGCTGGTTGGCTGTTTTCCATGGCGAATGCGTAGCCCAAGGCGTCCGCGGGGGCCTAGCCTGAACGTCGATCGCTGCCAGAAACGTCCGCTCCTTTCCCGCGGGACGGCGCCCGGGAACGCTTGTTGCTTTGGGGTGAGCGTGAGTCGAGGGAGCCAGCAACGTCGCGGTGCGGGACGGAACCCAAACTTCGTGGTACGCGGGGCCGCTCGCAGCGCTAGCAAGGCGTTGCTCGGTTGCCTACTACCGCCGGGCGGCTTCGGCGCCTATGAAGCCTCCGCCCCACACCCCAGCCTGAGCTGGGCCCCTTTCTCATTTGCCCCAGCGCACGCTGGGCCATCCGACGGCTCGTGCTAGTGCAGCGCCGCCAACTGATCGCAGAGAGCATTCAATGAAACAGCCTGAGAATATCACCAAGCCCGCCGGCAAGTTGCTGGTCCTCCTGCCCGGCATGGGAGCCGTCGCAACCACTTTCATTGCTGGCTGCCTGCTGGCGCGCAAGGGCCTCGCCCAGCCCCTCGGGTCGCTGACCCAGCTGGGAACCATTCGCCTCGGTAAGCGCACGGACAACCGCACCCCGCGGATCAAGGACTTCGCGCCGCTGGCAGCACTCGACCAGCTGGAGTTCGCGGGCTGGGACCTATTCCCAGACACCGCTTATGAGTCCGCGGTCAACGCGGAGGTGCTAAGCGCGAAACACCTGGATCCGATCCGCGAGGAGCTGGACGCAATCAAGCCGATGAAGGCGGTGTTCTACCCCGAGTATGTCAAGCGCCTCCACGGCACGCACATCAAGTCGGCACCGACCAAGGCGGAGATGGTCGAAGAGCTGCGTAAGGATATCCGCGAGGCAATGAAAGCCCTCGGTTGCGATCGCGCAGTCGCTGTTTGGTGTGGCTCCACCGAGACCTACATCGAAGCCGGGCCGGTGCACCAGACCATCGCGGCGTTCGAAGAAGGGCTGAAGAACAACGACCCGGGGATCTCCGCCTCGATGATCTACGCCTGGGCTTGCCTCAAGGAAGGCGTGCCTTACGCGAACGGTGCCCCGAACCTGAGCAACGACTTCAACGCGGCCTACGATCTCGCGAAGGAAACCGGCACCCCGATCAGCGGGAAGGACTTCAAGACGGGACAGACCCTGATGAAGACCATCCTGGCTCCGGGTCTGAAGGCGCGGATGATCGGCCTCCAGGGCTGGTTCTCGACCAATATCCTCGGCAACCGCGACGGCGAGGTCTTGGATGATCCGGACAACTTCAAGACCAAGGAGGTCTCGAAGCTCGGCGTGCTCGAGCACATCCTCCAGCCCGAGCTGTACCCGGAGCTTTACGGAAACGTCTACCACAAGGTCCGCATCAACTATTACCCGCCCCGCGGCGACGCGAAGGAGGGTTGGGACAACCTGGACATCACCGGCTGGCTCGGCTACCCGATGCAGATCAAGGTCGACTTCCTCTGCCGTGACTCGATCCTCGCGGCACCGATCGTGCTCGACCTCGCGTTGTTCATGGATCTGGCCAAGCGCGCCAAGTTCCGCGGTATTCAGGAGTGGCTCAGCTTCTACTTCAAGAGCCCGATCACCCCGGACGGGCTGTATCCAGAGCACGATCTCTTCATCCAGTCGATGAAGCTCAAGAACACCCTACGCTGGATGATGGGCGAAGAGCTGATCACCCACCTGGGCAACGAGTACTACGACTGATCCCTGCTGCTCGGTAGCCAAAGACGGCCCGCTGCTCGAACGGTGTTTCCACCGACGAGCGCGGGCCGTTCGCTTTCGAGCACAGGGAGGATCGTTAGACGAGCCCGCTGCGGCGGCGGACCAGCCAGTGCACACCGAGGCCCACCGCGGCCAGCAGCGACCACAGCCACGCTGGTAGCCACGCCGAGACGTGACGCTCGGTCGCCAGGCGCGTGGCCTCGGCCCGAGGCAGGTCTTGGATGCGCCCAAGGGGAACCGATGTGCCGCCCGTCACTTCGGCGATGGCCTTCATCCGCGCGGGATCGGGCCGTGAGTCGGCCCAGGCTTCCCCGCCCTCTTCGCAGGCGAAGTCTTGGCGCGTCGCCGGCGCATCCCCCACTCGGGCGCGCGCGACGTAGCCGCCCGCCTCGAGCGTACCAACATCGATCTCTACGACTCCTTCGTCGCCGAGCTGTGCCTTCCGCTCGATGACCGCTGCCTTGCTGGTACCGAGCGGCGCGAGCTCGAGACTCACCGGTCCCGGGTTACCCGGCAGGGTCGAGAGCTTCAGCTTCGTGGGACGTCCTGCAACACAGGCTCCGCCGACAATCTCGAGGCGCGCCGACTCGTAACGCGGTTCGCGCATCAACCAACCGAGCAAGCCGTCCCAGAGGGCGCCGTAGCCGCGGCCCGCTGCGCGGGTGGCGAGCTGCCCAAAGCCCAGGCGGTGGGTTCCGTCCACCGTCAGCGCAATGGTGCGGCCGTCGCCGTACTCGCCGAGGGAGAGCACGGGCATCGGGTCTTTCCCTGCGGTAAGAGACGGATGCTCCCAGATCACCACGGAGCCCTTACGCGGGCCGCCGACGACGTTGGTCCCCGGCATGCTCGGCAAGTCATCACCGAACAGGTCGCGCAAGCCTGAGACGATGGGCGCCGCCTTACCCGCGCGGGTGTAGCGGGGCACGAAGTCTTCCGTATCCAACGGCTGACCGGAGTCGTTGAGCTCGATGGGGAGTACCCGGCCGATTGCGGTCGACGCATAGCCCCCGGCGGCGAACGACGCGACTCCCCCCACCATGATCAAGCCACCTCCGGACTCCACGTAGGATGCCAAACGACCGAGGTGCGGGTTGATGCCGTAGCGTACGGCGTCGATGTCCTGAAGCACGATTGCATCGAAGCTCGGCAGCGACATGAACAGCTCGTCGACCGGAAACGGGATCAACGCCAGTTCGTCGTCGCTCTGAGTTTGAGTGTCATCTTCCTCAGTGCGCAGGATGAAGAAGGCAACCACGTCCACGGACTCATCGCTCTTCAGCCACATACGCAGCGCGCGAACGTCGTACGTCGGGCGCCCCGCCACGTGGAGCAAGCGAATACGCTCGCGTGCGACGTTCAGGCTGAGCAAACGGCGGTTGTTCGCTGGAATCGTATCAGCGCTCGGCGGCGTGATCGCCACCTCCAAGATACGGTCCCCAGCGCGATCGAGCGTCACTTTGAGCTCGACGGTGGCCTTGCCGTCCTTGACCTGGGCGACGCCGCTCGCGAGCAGTGCAGGCTCCACCCCTTGTCGGAGCTCCTTTACCGTGATCGGTACGTCACCGCACGCGAGGCCGCCATCGCAGCCAATGTCGATGGTGAGCGCCAGAGGCTGATGAGCGACCGCCGCGCCCGCAGTCTTTACCGCACGGATACTTGCATCGCGGGGCGGCTTCTCTGAGACACGCACCGTGTGCACTGGTACCCCGAGCCCTCGCCAAGCGAGCTCGAGCGCCTCGCGCTCTGCTCCAGACTCGGGGCGACTGAGCCGCCCATCGCTCAAGAGTACGATAGCGCGCGGTCGCTCGCCGGTCTCATCACCCAGGCTACTCAGCGCCTCCACCAGATCGCTCGAGCTCTTGTGACCGAGTTTCTCCTCTGCGCTCTGAGGATCGAGGGTACGCGGTGGTCCCTCCCCAAATCCGAGCACGCTGATGCGCGCATCGGAGAAGCGCTGCTTCACCTGCTCCACGGCTTTCAGGGCGGCATCACGACGGCTCTGTTCACCGTCCTTCAGCTCGAGGCGCCGGGAGTCGTCCACCAGCACCACGACGCGCGGCCCGACGACACTGCCACGGCTCACCACGCGCACCGGGCGCAGGGTCGCGGCGAGCAGCAACAGCACGGCGACCAAGCCGGTGAGGAAGATCCCGGCGCCCCAGCGCTCGCGCCGCCGGAGCTCGAACAAGAGTAAGCCGAGCGCGCCAAGGCCCAGCACGAGCGCGATCCAGATCACGCCCTGGGGCAGGTCGTCGGAGAATGCCCAGGACGCGTTCATGGCCTCACGGCGGCGCCACGACGAATCAGCCAAGCGACGTGCACTTGGTCGTCTTTGTAGTCCGAGCACAAGACGTACATCGCGATATTGACGGCCAAGCGAATCGCATATTCGCGCTGCAGAAAGCCACCTGGCTCAACGCCCAGTGCCCAACCACCAGACCGCGTGCGGGCCAGCGCTCCCAGAATATCGTGCTGCAGGAGCAGCACCTGGGCGTAGCCGCCACGCACGATCGCTTCCACCGTCTTGGGGCCTTCCAAGCGGCCATAGGGGCGGTCAACGATGTAGTACGTCTTGAAGAGCACATGCTCCGGTGGCAGCGCTACGATCGGCGACTCGGGCAACAGGCCTTCCAGTTCCGCACGGATAGCTTTGGTGAAGGCGCCGCTCTGCGGGTCCCAGTCGTCAATCAGGAGCACGCCGCCGAGGTGGATGAACTGCAAGAGGCCGCGCCGCTCAGGCCCTGAGAGCGGCGGCGGCGGCTTCTCTCCGCACCACATCACGAAGGGTTCATCGAACAGAGCTGGGTCGTCAGCCGCGACCAGCTTCGTGACCAAGCGGCCCGGGGCGCTGGTGCGGCGCACGAGCTCCCAACCCCAGCGCTCGGGACCGCTCAGCCGAGGTCCTGACGGTTCGATGCCGCCAGTTTTCAGCAAGCGCGCTTGAAACGCGCCAGCTTGACCAAACGCTGTGGCGCGCGAGGCGCACAGCACGGCAGCTAGGCCGGCAAGGGCATGCCTGCGAGAGAAGCGCTGCATGCTCACCGAAAGTCTTCGACCCTCCACACGCCTTCTTCTCGCTCCAGCGAAACGCTGTGTCCTCCCGGAAGCGTCACGCTGGCCTTGTCCCCGTCCACGCGGATGTCGAGGCTGTCGGGGTGCTCGAGGCCCTGAACCAGAGCCGCCAGGTCGCGCTCGACCGCGGCGCGCGTTTCTGCGCTCAGCACCTGCATCAGGGCCGCGTAGCTGCGCCTCGCCAGAGCGGCGCGGAGCTCACCCAGCGCCTGTGCTGGCGTGCGGGCACCGCTCGGCAACGCCAGCGCCGCCGTGACGCGAAAGTCGCCGTCTTCAATCGCCAACACCGCGTCCTCGCCGTCGGTGAAGCGCACGGTGGCGCGCGCTTCGATTTGCGTGCTGGGCGACGCCAGTGACTTCCCACTCTGGGCGAGCTCGGCCTTCGCGTCTTTGACCAGCTTCTTCGTGCCTTCGCGTCCGTAAGTCGCCTGGGCTTCCTTCGAAAGCATGCCGTAGATAGCGGCGTCGTCGCCGCGCTGAGCCGCGTCGGCGTAGGCCTGGGCTGCCACGCGCGGGTCCGGCAAAGCCTCACCGGTGCAGCCAAGCAGCAGCGCCGCGGCACCTGCAGTGCGCAGCACGGGCTGGATCACGGCGCGCCTCACCCCCCAAACCCGAAGGGTCACGCGACTCAGACGGTGGGCAAGAGTGGTTACACGCCTCACGGGTACCGGTGATAGCGCGCTTTTCCGCCGTAGAGTACCTCCCAATGGCATCTCGGTGTCGAGCCCGGGCGCTTGGCTTGTGACCTGGCCAAGGCGAGCGACGTCCGCTAGCGTGAGCGACATGACGCTTAGTGCTCAGAAGCGCCACTCCCCGGCGCGTCTCCCCAAGAACTGGCTCGGTCGGCGCGGGCTCTTGCTCTTGCTCGCCGGCGCGACCCTCACCCTCGGCTGCGGCGGCGAGCCTCCCCGGGCGCCGAACAAGATGCGTCCCCTGGACGAGCGCCGCGCGGTTCAGCTGATCGCCACCACGATGCGGGACCACGGAGATGGCCCCGCCGCTGGGCGAATGATGGCGCTCGCCGAAGGTCTGGAGCTCGAAGTCGACGTGAGCGTCGCCGGGCACAAATTCGGCGTGGCGTACACGAACGCCCAAGAACGCAGCAAGATCGCCAGCGTGCTGCCTCAAGTGGACTCCGACAGCGACGCCTTGGTGCTCGCGCGCGGCATGGGCGACGAAGCGGACGCGCGCATCTTGGTGCTCAAGGACGACTCGTACCTCTACGACGACCAGGTCGGCACCGAGCACGAAGAGACGACCATTACCGCGGAGAACAAGCTCAAGCGGGATGTGCGTGACTTCTTGGTCCGCGCCCGCGCCGAGAAGTGGCCGTGAGCACGGACGCCCCGACTCCAGCCCCCGAACGGCGTGTACTCGCCATTGGCGCCTCCCTCACGTTGCTTGGAATCGCGCTCAGCGTGACAGCTTCTCAAGCCGTGGGCGCTTGGCTCACCGTTGGCGCACTGCTCGTGATGCTCTACGGCTTGCACCGCCTCGGGCGACTTGGCCCCGACGAGCCCCTCAAGAAGCGTGATCTGCGAGCGATCGCTGACGAGTACGAAGACGAAAGCGCCTGAGCCGCAGCTCACGTTTCACTGCCGCTCAAGTTTCGCCGCAGCTCAAGTTTCACTGCGCAGGATCACGATCGCGACATCATCACCAAACGCTGGTGCGCGCTGAGCCACCAGTCCAAACGCGCGATCCGTGATCTCGAGCTCCTTGGAGAACACGTTATCGCCCGAGGTGTGGTCCAGCACCTTGAGCCCCTTGACGGTGTCGATGTTCACCTGGGGTGCTTCTGGCGCGCCGTAGACCTGATCGCCGACGACAGCAAAAACGTAGGCTACGGGCATCTTGCCCGGCTTCCCGTTTTCTTCGCCGCGCTCATCTTGATGCCAGCCCTTGAGCGCGTTCTCCAGGCGGTAGCAATAGCTGGTCCAGGACCAGCCCGACACGTAGAGCGCCTTCACCTCGCCCTCTGCTTTGCCCGCTTCACGCACCGGGCTCGCGAGCACCAGCTGGGCGTCATCGCGGCCGCGGATGCCGCTCGCCTCAGGCATGCTGCCGCGGGTTCGCACGTAGGGTTCCTTGGTGGTGAGAGCAGTCTTGAGCTGTGGGTAGCTCTCGAAGAGCGACTTACCTGCCATCAAGTCTTGCTGCTGATCGTTACGCAGCACCTTTCCCGACGGATCTGCCAGCGCGAAGAAGGTGGACTTGGCGACTCGCAAATCGGCGTCCTTGGCGCGCACCTGCTCGATGATGCGCTTGAGCTCTTGAGGATCTCCGAGCGGCGACTTCTTGCCGGCAGCTGGATTGGAGGGAGACGCTGGATTTGGGGGGGAGGCTGACGCTTCAGCAGCGGGCTCCGCCTCAGGTTTCTTTTCCTGGGGAAACAACTCTTGGCCGAGCGCTTCTGCGCCCTTCGGCAGCCCGCGCTCGAGCTCCTGAATGTCGTCGGTCGCAGTCTTTACCAAGCGGGTCACATGGGGTGTCGCCTTGGTCACACTGGTCTTGGCGGTGTTCTCGCAGCCGGTGAGTGGCAACACCCAAAGCGCGCTCGCGCCGATCAAGAGCGCCGCGCCCCAGCGACTCGAGCAAACTCTGGCTCGCCTGGCTCCAGTCTTCGACACGCTCCGGTTCCGCTCACGCAACTTCATCGCCGTCCTCCCGATCACTCGAGCCAGCGAAGCGTTCCTCGCGAGCTCGAATCCTGCAGCCACTAGTAGTCAGCTCCAGAAACGCTGACACCCCGAAAGTTCCGCGCACCCGTCGTTCAAGCGGGCAGGCGGCGACTTTGGGTGGGGAGACGATGGGCTGCGGTCAGCGGATCCCCCGGGCAAATGCCGCAACAATGGCCAGGCATTTGAGGGGGCGGGCGGTCTCAGTCTCCAGCGAGCGGGCGTTGGTGCTAAACTTGGAGATTGCCCGCCGGCTCCCCTCCCCAGCGCGGACGGAACCACCGTGAAGTACACACCGCACACGAACATTCTCTCCGACGCGCCGAACGCGCCCCCGGGAGGCACATTCCGTCGGCGTGACTCGATGGTCGCATTGGACAACATGGTCCAGGCGGACGACTTGAGCGTCGTTTTTCAGCCGATCATCAACCTGGATGACGGCGCGCTCTTCGCCTACGAGGCCCTCGTCCGCTGCTCCGTTCCGACCTTCGCCAACCCTGCCATGCTCTTCGAGCGTGCCGTCGACACGGGCTGCTCCGGGCGTCTTGGACGCATGATCCGCGAGATCGCCGTGCCCCTGTGTAGCGGGATCCCACTCTTCGTGAACGTGCACCCGAGCGAACTCAACGAGAGCTGGCTGGTCCGTCCGGACGATCCGATCTTCATCCACGACCACGACATCTACGTGGAAATCACTGAGAGCGTGCCGATGACCCACTTCGAGCTGTGCCGCAGCGTGCTCAACGAGGTGCGCTCCCGGGGCGGCATTCATTTGGTGGTCGACGATCTCGGGGCGGGGTACTCGAACCTGAAGCGCATCGCGGACCTCGAGCCGCGGGTGGTGAAGCTAGACCGCGGTTTGATCGAAGGCATCGACCAGAGCCGCCGCCAGCAACAGCTGGTGAAGAGCGTGGTGAGGTTGTGCGTGGATCTCGGGTCAGTGGTCGTCGCTGAGGGGATCGAGACCTACAGCGAATTCGTGGCTTCGAGGGACACCGGCGCTCACTATGGCCAGGGCTACTTGTTTGCTCGCCCCGGCTTCCCCATGCCGCGCGTCGCCTGGCCACCGGAGCCCTGAGCGGCGGCGCGGCGAGCCTGCAAGTTCTCAGGCTCACCGTGCCCCCAAGCGACTAAGCCTGCGAAGCGCCGAGCACGGCTTCGACGTGGCCGTTCACCTTCACGTTGCGCCACGACCGGGCAACCTTGCCAGCAGCATCCACGAGGAATGTGCTGCGCTGGATCCCCATGTACTGGCGCCCGTAGTTCTGTTTCATCACCCAGACGCCATAGGCCTCGGCCAGCTGCTTGTCTGCATCGGACAGCAACGTGAACTCGAGACCGTACTTCGCGCGAAACTTGGTGTGGCTCGCCGGGCTATCGGGACTGACGCCGATCACTCTCACTCCGGCGCTCTCGAAAGCAGGCTTTTCCGCTTGGAAACCGCATGCCTCCTTGGTGCAGCCCGGCGTGTCGTCCTTGGGGTAGAAGTAGATGATGTAGGGCGCCCCCACCAGGCTGGCGGATGTAAGCGTGTTTCCGTCCTGATCAGGTAGCTCGAAACTCGGCGCCTGGTCGCCCACCGCAAGCCCTGCGGCGGCAGGCGGAGCGACCTGCGCCGGAGCTTCCGCCTTCTTCGCAGGCTTGGCTGCTGCCTTCGCGGGCTGCGCTGCCTGCTTCGCAGCGGGCTTGCTCGCCTTCTTGGCTGCCTTCTTCGCAGCGGGTTTGCTCGCCTTCTTGGCTGCCTTCTTCGCAGCGGGCTTGCTCGCCTTCTTGGCTGCCTTCTTCGCAGCGGGCTTGCTTGCCTTCTTCGCAGCGGGCTTGCTCGCCTTCTTGGCTGCCTTCTTCGCAGCGGGTTTGCTCGCTTTTTTCCCTGGGGATTTTTTTACGGGACCGGTGCTCTTCGCGTTGCTTCGCTTTGCCGCCATGCTCCACTCCATTCAGAAGGCGCCCCGTCGCGAGACGCATCGAGAACTTACCCAAAGCTTGGGGCAGCGGGTGGCGAATTGTGATGGTTACAGAAGCGTTGTGCGGACTCGCCGTCAGCCGCTGTGGGCTTCGTCGGGCGGCTCGCTCAGCACACCGCCGCGCTTGGCGTCGTAGCGCTCGCCGAGCGCCTCCTGGAGCGCCGCCCAGAGCGCGCCAACGCGACTGAAGCGGTGTTTCGGCTGGATCGCCAACACCTGCTGCACCCAGTCGTCGATCTCCACGGGCAAATCGGGCCGCAGCGCATGCAGGCTGGGTCGCTCGCCAGTGCACACCAGCTCCAGCTTTCGCCTGAGGCTATCCGCCTCGAACGGCACCCGTCCCGCCAGCAAGCGGAACACGATCGCACCCAGCGAGTAGATATCGATTGCCGGATCCGGCGCGCCCGCGCGACCTCGCCAGACCTCGGGCGCAATGTAGCTCGGCGAGCCCAACACGGTTCCGTGGGGTGTGATGGAACGAGTATCGGATGCGTGGCAGAAGCCGTAGTCGAGCAGGCGCACTCGACTGCTGAGTTCCTGGCCCCGGGTTTGGTACTCCCCAGACGCCTCGCCCTGCCAACTTCGTGCGAGCACGAACACATTGCCGGGCTTCAAATCGCGGTGGACGATGCCCAGCTCATGCCCACGTTCGAGCGTGGTGATGATCGGGTGCAGCAGGGTCAAGAGCTCCGACACGGAGACACCCCGCCCGCGTGCCTCCGGCCGCAGCAGGTGATCATCCAGGTCCTTGCCCTCGAGCAGCTCCATCACGAGACACAGCGCGCCTTGGAGACTCGCACACAGCCCGTAGGCTTGAACTGCGGCCGTGCCTGCCAGCAGACGCATCGCGCGGAACTCGCGCACCATGCGCACGCCGAAGTCCTCACGGCCAGCAAAGCTCTCGTGCAGCACCTTGACCGCGACCTCGCGATGCTCTTGAGCATCGAAGGCGCGGTACACCACGCTGGAGCCGCCGCGGCCAAGCTCTGAGGTGAGCTGGTAGCGATCAGCTATGAGTTCTCCGATGCGCTCAGTCATCCCCCACCCTTCGCTTCTAGCCAAGCCAACGCCGGAGTGAAAGCGTCCCGTGCTCAATTGCCCGGGTTTGGGGGTGAGGGTGCCCCACACGTCGCCGAGAGGCTCCCCTGAGCGCATATCGTCGCCGGAGTCACGACCGCGCCCCCTGTACCGACCTCGTAGCGCTGAGTGCCGCGTGTTCAGCCAGCCCGGTCGGGGCCGCAACGCGACTGCTTCACCGATTCGGCTAGCGCACGGTGATGCTGCGGAGGCTAATCATCCCGAGGTCTTTCTGATCTGGGTAGCGCCCCCAGACACTGACCATGTAGCGCCCTGGAGTTTTTCCAAGCGGAATTTCGATCTCGAACTTGGCGCCATTCACCTTGACCGGCTTGGGAGTAACGAAGCCTTCAGGGGCGTAGAGCGTGTCCGGAGCCGGCATCGCATAGGTCGAGGTCTGGTTTAACTCCGCCGCAGACTTCGGGCGCGCTGGGTCAATGCGGCCAAGTCCCACGCCCCCGAACTCCACCGGCGGCTTGATCTCGCCCGCAACGCGAATCAGCTGTCCGCGCGTCGCCTGGGTGGGCAACGTCTCGAGGTCGACGTACTTGTCGGTGAACTCCTGAGCCATGCAGGGCTGCTCGACCCCCACTGGCTTCGCCAGTCCCACACCAAGCCCGTTATGCCAGCGCTTGAGGATATTGGTGCGGTGCCCATCGTTGGGCGGCTGCTCGTCGTAGAACGCGTTCTCGATCCGCTCGAGCTGCAATGGATCGAACATCGGGTTCGGATCCAACTCTCGCGGCGTCCCATCGAAAAAGCAGGCGGCGTTCTCCTGTACAAGGTGCGCTCCCCCAGCCTCCGAATAGCGCTGCTCTGGAACCGACCCGTCGCTACCCCAATGCGCGGTGTATCCCACCCTTGTCATGTCAGCCGCGTGTCGGCGAGCAGCCTTGGCAGCCGTCTCGTCCCACTCCACCGGATCCAGACCATGAGCAGCCCGGTGACGGTTCACCAGGTCGACCACGTAGCGTTCGGCTTGCTCGGCGTTCAGGGGCCCCGTAGGGCGCTCGAGTGGCGGCGGCTCGGGATTGGTGTTGCGGGGGCCACAGCCGGCCAGGCCGACCACGAACAGGGGAGCAAGGATCCAGCGACGCATGTAGTCCCTTAGAACTAGCAACGGAGAGGCCAAGCTTCGACGACAAACCGCTCGGTTCAGACCTCCGACCTTGTGCGCCAACGCATCTGAGTTACATTCCGCGCCCAGATTTGCCCCATAAACCCCGCCCGGCTGTGGCGGACTAGCCAGAAAGACGCTGACGCATGCTTGATCTGCCGGATCCCGGACTTTATCGCACCACTCAGGCTTACCCGGGACACGAAGAGGAGTTCCCTGCGGGGGTCCTGGTCTACCTGGGGCAACCCGAAAACGGTGGCATGAAGTTCATCGTGAAACCGGGTCGCAATGACAACAACCGCTGGTTCTGGGGCGAGCCCACCACGCCGCTGCGGTCCCCAACTTGGGCGAAGACGCTTAAGGCGCTTCCGCCTGAAGGCTTCTACACCCTACCCGAATCCATCGAGCTCGACGGTGGTGGTCGCTGGCTCAAGAACGCGATCGTCCAGCTGGGCTACAACAGCAAGGGCCAGGGAATCATCTTCGTCGGCGAGCGACGTGACTCAGAGGAGGCCAACGCGCTCTACTTCAGCGACCGCGGCCTGATCGTCGAGGACTCGCTCCTCGAGCGCCTCGAGTGGGCTCCCATCCTGCCCGTCGCCGCGACCTGATTCGATTCGAACTTCGCGTCGAACGCCGACAGCCAGGCTGGCTGTCGGCGTTTCGCGTTTGTACCAACCGCTCGATGGATGACTGTGGTGGCCAACCCACGCGTGGGTGGCTCGCCCCCCGTGCGTAGCACTCGGTTCTGCATTCAGCCACGGGAATACCGCCCGGTAATGCGTGAAACCCGCATCGCGAGACGCGTGACGAAACGGCGGTGCTTTTCACCGTGGATACGAGCGAGCCAATCCGCGTGCCCATGTTAGGCTACGTGAGCTTGATCCCAGCGCGCGTGCGGCCTTGCCGCAGCACGAGCCCCATCCCCGACGAGGTGTCATGACTCGCCATTCCGCTCTCCGCATTCGGTCGCTGACTTCACTTACGGTCGCCGCGGCCGCCACCACGCTCATGTTCGCTGCCTGCGGCGGCGGTGACAGCAACACCGCCGGCGGCCAGGTGAACTTCGGTGGTAGCGCGGGCACGGACAACGATGCGAGCGCCAGCGGCGGAACCGCCGCCGTTGGAAACGGCGGCAACGGCGCCGGCTTCAACATCGACGCCTCGTCGAATGACGGTGCCCTCAACGAAGACAGCGCCTGCGAGAGTCAGTCGGCTGAGGCCACGTTGGTCAAGAAGCCAGTCGACATCATCATCGTGATCGACAACTCGGGCAGTATGGGCGGCGAAATCGAAGCCGTTCAGAACAACATCAACGTCAACTTCGCCAACATCATCGGCAACTCAGGCATCGACTACCGCGTGATCATGTTGGCGCGCCACGGCAGCTTCAGCAGCGGTCAGTCGATCTGCGTCGAAGCACCGCTGAGCGGTATCCCAGCTGGCGGCTGTTCGCCGCCGCCAGCGCAACCGTCGAACACCGCGACGTTCTTCCATTACAGCGAAGAGATCTCGAGCCACAATTCGCTCTGCAAGATCCTCGACACGTTCCGCAAGGCGGACGAGTTCAACCTGGCGCCGAGCGGCTGGGAGCAATGGCTCCGCGCGGATTCGTTCAAGATGTTCGTCGAGATCAGCGACGACGGTGTCAACTGCACGTCGGCTGTCACGGGCGACAACTTCAACGACGGTGATAGCGTGGCGGGTGGCACGACGGTTGGCACCGCCTTCGACACCGCCCTGCGCACCCTCTCCCCCGAGATGTTCGGGGCCCCAGATGGGGAAAAGAACTACCGCTTCTATAGCATCGTGGGCTTGGCGCAGAACTCACCTGCAACCGACCCCTGGCAACCTACCTCCCCGATTCAAGACACGCGCTGCAGCCCTGGTTCCGCAGGGCAAGGCACAGGCTATCAGCAGCTCAGCATCCTGACGGAAGCACTGCGCTACCCAAGCTGTGAGAACGCATCGTTCGACTCGATCTTCCTCGCGATCGCCGACGGCGTCATTGCGGGCTCCAAGGTCGCGTGTGAGTTCGACATCCCGGAGCCCCCGGAGGGCGAGACGATCGACCTGGAGACCGTGGTCGTGAGCTACACCCCTGGCAGCGGAGGCGCCGAGCAGCGCTACAGCCAGGTGCCAAACGCTGCTTCATGCGCCGCGGACTCGTTCTACATCGAGAACGACCGCATCTTCCTCTGCCCGGACACCTGCACCGTGGTCCAGGCCGACGACGCAGCGAAGGTCGGCATCCTCTTCGGTTGCAACAGCGGCATCCCGCACTGACTCCCAGAGCGGCAAACAGCCAGCCAACTGGCAAATGAGCGACGAGCCGGTTTCGACCCGCTCGTCGCTCTGCGTTTGATGCCAGGCGGGCGGCCCCCCAGCAGCAAAGGCAGCGAAGCGTCGACTGGATTCCGCTCAGACGTGGACTGGATTTCGTCTGGCTCTCTGCGGACGCCATCGAACGCACCAGCGGCCCGCGCGCTCTGTGTCATACCCCCCTCGGTGTCACATGACACGAAGTTGCAAGACAGTCTGCTTCAAGAAGAATCCGCACAGAAATTCCAGATAAGGAGCCACTTCCGCGCGCGCAGAGCAGAGACGAACGGAGCTTGAGCTTGGCAAGGCTTCGCGATTCAGCACTGCTGCGGCCAGCGCGAGGCTTTTGGGGCGCGGTTTCGCTTTCGCCATGTCAGCTTGGAGGTGCCCACGGCATCCACGAGTCCTCGCCCATGGCTCGGGTGCCCCAACCCGATAGAGGTGACATGCTCCACCGTTCCGATCCCCGAGCCCGAACTCTGACCCGCGTTTCCGTCGCTGCGGCAGCGACGACACTGGTGTTCGCTGCGTGCAGTGGAGGGCCCCAAGACGCCCAGACTGGCTCTAGCGGCACCGCGGGCACGGAGAGTAGGGGCAGTGCAAACGGCAGCGACGCAAGTCACCCTGGCGAGGGCGGGAATGGAGGTGGCATCGGTGTGGACGCTGCTGGCGATGGCGCGCTCACCGAAGACAGCGCCTGCGAGAGCCGAACATCCGAGGCGACACGACGCAAGAAGCCAATCGACATCATCTTCGTCATCGACAATTCAGGAACGATGGGTGGCGAGATCGAGGCCGTGCAGAACAACATCAACGTGAACTTCGCGAACATCATGGAGGCTTCGGATCTCGACTACCGGGTGATCATGCTCTCCAAACATGGACGGCTCTGGACCGAGTCGGTCTGCATCGAGGCCCCGTTGAGCGGAATTCCAGCGGGCGGCTGCACCCCTCCCCCGACAGAGCCCGTCAACTCCTCCAAGTTCTTTCACTACAGCAGGGGGATCGGTAGCCACGACTCCCTGTGCAAGATCCTCGATACGTTTCGTCGAGGCGACGAATTCGATCTGGCGCCCAACGGCTGGGAGCAGTGGTTGCGGCAGGATTCGTTCAAGATCTTCGTGGAAGTCAGTGACGATGGCGTCTCTTGCAGCTCGTCGTCGGTGGGCAAGAGCTTTGATGATCACGACGACATCGCCGGCGGAACCACAGTCGGCGACAAGTTCGACCTGGCTCTTCGAACCCTCTCTCCTGAGATGTTTGGCGATCCCCAGGGCGAGCGAAACTACCAATTTTACAGCATCATCGGCCTGAAGGGGAACACACCCGAAACCGATCCCTGGCTTCCATCGGCACCCATTCAGGACGCACGCTGCACAGATGGTTCCGCAGGGCCAGGCACCGGGTATCAACAGCTAAGCATCATGACCGGAGCCCTGCGCTACCCCAGTTGTGAGAACGCCTCCTTCGACGCGATCTTCCAGGCGATCGCCCAGGGAGTCGTCATCACCTCGAAGGTTTCTTGCGAGTTCGCTATCCCAGCAGCTCCCGAGGGAGAAGCGATCGATCTGGACAGCATCGTGGTCGGCTATACCCCAGGCGGAGGTGGAGCCGAGCAGCGGTACACCCAAGTGTCAGGCGCGGACGCGTGCACGTCCGACGCTTTCTACATCGAGGACGACCACATCCTCTTGTGCCCGGATGCTTGCTCCATGGTCCAGGCTGACGACGCTGCCAAGATCAACGTGCTGTTCGACTGCAGCGGCACGCCGCACTGAGGGCAGCTCACCCGGCGTCGGGGCAAGTCAACACGTCGACGTATCCCTGGGGACACGGGCAACACCCGTAGTCCTCTGGGACGTCTCCGCATAGCTTCACGCACCGGGTGGGAGCGAAACACTCGGGCAAGCAGCCGTCGTCGCCGCCCGTTCCACCGTTGGCACTGCCACCGCTGGCGGAGCCCCCAGTTGAGGTCGCCCCGGTGCCCCCCACGCCCAAGGTGCCACCGGTGCCCCCTGCTGTCGCACCACCCGTGGTCACGTCCGCTCCTGCGTCGTGCTCGGGCCCCGGACCGCTCTCACTGCTACACGCCACGGCGAGCACTACAGCGCCACCAAACGCAAACCTACGCCAACCCATACGCCAAGGGTCACGCGAGAGCAGGCTCGGCGCAACCCGCCTCAGTGCGAGGCGCGCCGCACCGTGGCTCACGCCGCGCATCAGTTCCACCCAGTCTGGACGTCGTTCGCGATCTCACAGCGCGCTTCGAAGCGATCCAGCTCGGAGAGCTCGCGTCGCATCGTCTCGATGCAGTGCTCGGTTGCGTCGAACTGGATTAGGCCCTTGGCGCCGGGTAGCCGCTCGGCGGAGGCCGAGCTGTTCGCACCCACGAACGCCAGCACGTCATCGAAGCTCGTGTAGGGGTCGTCTCCATAGAAGATCCACGTCGGGACGGCGATCCGTGCGTAGTAACGGGAACGGACGTTGGGCTCGAACAATGCGCCAGCCAGGAAGGCCAGCGGCGCGCGGTGCGCGCCGGGCTGCGCGGCGCTCTTCGCCATGTAGCGCTCGAGCTCAGGGTCGGGCCGCTCCGCGGTGCTCTTCGAGAGGAAGTAGCGCAGCACTGGGCGTGTCCGCAGCAAGCGAAACAATGAGCGCCCGATGAGCGGATTGTCCAAGCGCTCTCGGCGCTCTGCGATGCGCTCGGCGCCGAGTCTCTCCACCTGATTCTCGCGGGCAAAGCCCGTGGGTGAGAGCATCCAGAATGAGCGCACGCAGGCTTGGTGACGCGAGATGGCGACGGCCGCGAACTCCGCACCGAGCGAAGACGCCACCACGTCAACGGGCTTGCCGAAGCGCTCATGGAGCTCGACCAGGAGCTCGCTCAGCGCGCGCTGGTAGGTGCTGCGCTCAGGCCTCGAACTGAGCTTCGAGGCGCCAAAACCTGGCAGGTCGACCGCAACCACCGGTCGTTCCCCGCGGAACCGCTCAAAGAGCGGCTGCATCTCCTTCGCACAGGCAGCTGCGTTGACTGAATGGACCAGCAGCATGGGACAACCTGCCCCGCTGAGATCCTCGTACGTGCAGACCTGCCCCAAGTCCCCCAGGTCTCGCACCCGGCGAGCCGCATCGAAGGGCATCGGGAGTTCAGGGCCCGAGCGCCGATCAAGCAGCATTTCCAAGGCCTTCACGATGCGCGAGCTGCGCGCCTCCCCGGGCGCGAGCAGAGTATTGATGAATTCGTTCATGGTTCACCACGGAGCAAACCACATGCCAGACCATTGCCCCGGCAGCGCCGGCGCCTTCGCTCGCCGCACAAACGCACGCGGGCGGCTCTCTCGAACCGCCCGCGCCAGCCGCCGCAAGATGTGACTTCAGTCCTTGTCTCGACTCGCGATATCTTTCCGCGCGGTAGCCATCGACTTCAAGAAATCGCGGTTCATTTTGGCAATGAAGTCGACGTCGATGTTCTTGGGACAGGCAGCCATACACTCATAGTGGTTGGTGCAGTGGCCGAAGCCCTCGGCGTCCATCTGAGCGACCATCTTGCGCACGCGGTCTTCGCGTTCCGCCTGCCCTTGGGGGACCAGCGCGAGGTGCGCGATCTTGGCGGCGGTGAAGAGCGAGGCGGAGGCGTTGGGACACGCGGCGACGCACGCGCCACAACCGATGCACGCGGCCGCCTCGAACGCCAGGTCTGCGTCCTCTTTGCGGATGGGGATCTCGTTGGCGTCCCGAGCCGAACCGGTGCGCACGGAAATGTAGCCGCCGGATTGGATGATGCGGTCGAAGGCGGAGCGGTTGACCACTAGGTCCTTCACCACGGGGAACGCCTTGGCGCGCCAGGGCTCAATCCAGATCTCGTCGCCGTTCTTGAACTGGCGCATGTGGAGCTGGCAGGTGGTTGTCTCCTTCTGCGGGCCGTGGGGGCGGCCGTTGATCACCATGCCGCACATCCCGCAAATGCCCTCACGGCAGTCGTGGTCGAAGGCGATGGGCTCTTCCCCCTTTTCGAGGAGCCGCTCGTTCACGACGTCGAGCATCTCCAGGAAGGAGGCGTGAGTGCTGATGTCCTTGGCCTCGTAGACCTTGAAACCGCCCGCATCGTTCGGCCCCTTTTGGCGCCAGACGTGGAGCTTCAGGTTGATCGTTTCCATCTCTCTGGTCTCCTTCGTCTTACTTGTAGCTACGCTGGGAGGGCTTCACGTACTCGAAATCGAGCGCCTCTTTGTTCAACTTCGGCTTGCTTGGCTCGCCGGACCACTCCCAAGCCGCAGCGTGCTGGAAGTTCTCGTCGTCGCGCTTGGCCTCGCCTTCCGTGGTCTGGTGTTCCTCGCGGAAGTGACCGCCGCAGGACTCGTCGCGAGTCAGCGCGTCCAGGCACATCAGCTCTCCCATCTCGAGGAAATCGGCGACGCGGCCAGCCTTCTCCAACGTCTGGTTCAGCTCCTCGCCGGTACCGGTGACCTTCAGGTTCTGCCAGAACTCCTCGCGCAGCGCCGGGATCTTCTGGAGCGCCGTCTGTAGGCCTTCGGCGGTGCGGCTCATCCCGCAGTAGTCCCAGATGATCTGGCCGAGCTCCCGGTGGAAGCTATCTGGCGAGCGCGCGCCGCCGATGCTCAGGAGCTTGCTCACGCGCTCCTTCACCGCTTCGACCGCCCCCGTCACCTCGGGATGATCGTCGCTCACCTTGGAGAGCTTCGAGGTCGCGAGGTAGTTGCCGAGGGTGTACGGCAGCACGAAGTATCCATCGGCGAGGCCTTGCATCAAGGCAGACGCCCCGAGCCGGTTGGCCCCGTGGTCCGAGAAGTTAGCCTCTCCCCCCACGAACAAGCCTGGGATGGTGCTCATCAGGTTGTAGTCCACCCAAAGGCCGCCCATCGTGTAGTGGGTCGCCGGGTAGATGCGCATCGGGTACTTGTAGGGGCTCTCCCCGGTGATGCGCTCGTACATGTCGAAGAGGTTGCCGTAGCGCTCGCTGACAGCCTTTTCTCCCAGACGCTTGATGGCGTCGCGGAAGTCCAAGTAGACGCCGCGTCGAACGCCGTCGACCTCCGGTCCAACGCCGAAGCCTTGGTCACACATGAACTTGGCGCGCCGAGAAGCGATATCGCGCGGAACCAAGTTGCCAAAGCTCGGGTAGATGCGCTCGAGGTAATAATCGCGCTCGTTCTCCGGGATATCGCTTGGCTTCTTCGAGCAGTCTTCCTTCGTCTTGGGCACCCAGACGCGACCGTCGTTTCGCAAGCTCTCGCTCATCAGCGTGAGCTTCGACTGATAGGAGCCGCTGACCGGGATGCAGGTCGGGTGGATCTGCGTGTAGCAGGGGTTAGCGAAGAAGGCGCCCTTGCGGTGGGCACGCCACGTGGCGGTGACGTTGCAGCCCTTGGCGTTGGTGGACAGGTAGAAGACGTTGCCATAGCCGCCAGTGGCGAGGAGCACCACGTCCGCTGTGTGGGCTTCGATCTTCCCCGTCATCATGTTGCGGGTGACGATGCCGCGGGCGACGCCGTCGATCACGATGACGTCGAGCATTTCCGTGCGGGCATGCATCTCGACGGTCCCGGCCTCGATTTGTCGAGATAGCGCCTGATAGGCGCCGAGCAGGAGCTGCTGGCCCGTCTGCCCACGAGCGTAGAACGTACGGCTAACCTGAGCGCCACCGAAGGAGCGGTTTGCCAGCAAGCCACCGTACTCACGCGCGAAGGGCACGCCCTGAGCGACGCACTGGTCGATGATGTTCACACTGACCTGAGCCAGGCGATACACGTTCGACTCGCGAGAGCGGAAGTCGCCGCCCTTCACCGTGTCGTAGAACAGACGGTACACGCTGTCGCCGTCGTTCTGGTAGTTCTTGGCGGCGTTGATGCCACCTTGTGCGGCGATGCTGTGGGCGCGACGCGGGCTGTCCTGATAGCAGAACGCCTTCACGTGGTAGCCTTGCTCGCCAAGGGTGGCGGCGGCAGCGCCACCCGCGAGGCCCGTCCCGACCACGATCACCGTGTGCTTGCGCCGGTTGGCGGGGTTGACCAGCTTCATGTCGAAGCGGTGCTTGTCCCAGCGCTTCTCGATGGGTCCGGTGGGCTCGTTAGATCGTAGCTCCATGACTCGTCTCCGTTCTTCGGATATTCCGCGGGGAAATTTACTCAGGTCGCCTGGGGGATGACGCCTGCGAGCACGCAGACTGGCATCGAGATGTTGCCGATCATGACGATCAGGGCGAGAGACTGAGCCGCCAGCTTCTTTTTGCCTTCGTAGCGCGGGTGCGAGAGGCCCAGGGTCTGAAACATGCTCCACGCGCCGTGGTACAAGTGAAAGCCCACCAGCACCTGAGCGATGATGTAGACCGCTGCCACCCAAGGGATGCTGAACGCGTTGACGACGTTGGCGTAGACGTTGGTGGCGCTGTGCTCGTAGCTACCCAGGGCGAGGCCCGGCACCGTGAAGTGCGCCAGGTGAAACAGGATGTAGAAGAAGAGAATGGGGCCCGAGAGCTTCATCGTGATCGCGGCGTAGCTGGTCACCGCGTTCTCTTTCTTCGCGTAGCTCACCGGCCGAGCAGCGCTCGAGCGCCCCATGAGCTGCAGGGCCATCGACACATGGGTCACGATGGCAACCAGCAACACGATGCGGGTGCCCCAGAGCAGCGCGGGCGTGTGATGCAAGGTCGCGGCGTAGGCGTTGAGTTTCTCCGGCCCGAGGAACACCTGCAGGTTGCCCAGCATGTGACCAATCACGAACCCGAAGATCACCAGGCCGCTGACCGCCAGCAGAGCCTTCTTGCCAATCGTGCTGTGGCTGAGCGTGAGCGCTTTTTCCATCTCGCTTCTCCCACTCGCTCTCGGCCGAGTCCGGAGATCCGGCGTTGGTCGCTCGCGAGCGTCTTCGGCTGTTACCAGCCGTCAGGTCTCGACCCCGTCCGTGCCTCAGGACACGAACGGCAACAATCATCCAAATGCGGGTGCCAGGTCGATTGACCGGCATCCTGTGAGTCGTGGGTGCTCCTTACTCCAACCGCGAGCGCTTCGGCTAGTCTCGTGACTGCCGATTCGCCCGGCTCGGGGCGCCAAAGCTCCAAGATCTGGCGCGGATCTGGGTTGGACGGCCGCCTGAGCAAGAGACCGACGGTTTCCGCCCGTGTCCCCAAAGGCCCGTGCTTGGCGGTGGTGGAGTCTTAAGACCCGAGCGACGCTGCGGCAATCGAGGCGGAAACGTTCGCTGTTCACGAGTCCCACGCAGTGCCTGGCCCTGAGGTTACGCTGCGCCTGGCGTTCGCGACGATTTGCCGCCGCGCTTACCCCTGGTCGGCAAGAACCTCGTTCCCAATTGAGGGTCTAACAGTCACTCCCGCCGAGAGCCCCCAAGATGGATGTCCTGTTCCTATCCCGACTGCAGTTCGCCCTGACAGTCATGTTCCACTACCTGTTCCCGCCGCTCTCGATTGGGCTCGGGCTGCACATGGTGATCCTGGAGGCCCGGTACCTGCTCACGCGGGACCCCGCATACGAACAAGCGGCTCGATTCTGGACCAAGGTGTTCGCGGTGAACTTCGCCGTGGGGGTCGCCACGGGTCTGGTGATGGAATTCGAGTTCGGAACCAACTGGGCCACCTACTCCCGCTACGTGGGTGACGTCTTCGGCTCCGCGCTTGCCAGCGAGGGGATCTTCGCGTTCTTCCTCGAGTCAGGTTTCCTCGCGGTATTGGTTTTTGGCTGGGACCGCGTGAAACCGCGGGTGCACTTCTTCTCCACGCTGATGGTGTTCTTTGGCTCCACCTTCTCCGCGGTTTGGATCGTGATCGCCAACTCCTGGATGCACACGCCCGCCGGGTTCCACATCGTGGGTGAGGGCATCCACGCGCGGGCGGAAATCACAGACTTCTGGGCCATGGTGTTCAACCCTTCGTCGATGCACCGCCTGGGACATGTGCTGCTTGGCAGCTTCCTGCAGGGCGCCTTCTTCGTGCTCAGCATCAGCGCCTACTACCTGCTGAAGCAAAGGCACCTGGAGGTAGCGCGCAAGTCGCTGAAGGTCGCCCTCGGAATCGCGACCGTGAGTAGCCTGGCGATGCTGCTCTCCGGACACGAGCAAGCGCGGGCCCTCGCGCACAATCAGCCCGCGAAGCTCGCTGCGTTCGAGGGCCACTTCGAAACGGGAGAGGGAGGCACCGGACTGTATCTCTTCGGCTCCCCTAACCCCCAAACCAAGCGGGTCGAGTATGGAGTAGAAATCCCCAAGCTACTCAGCGTGCTGGTGTACAGCGACCCGAACAAGCCGGTGCCAGGCCTGGACAAGATCCCCGCGGATGAGCAACCGCCGGTGCAGATCCCGTTTCAGACCTATCACATCATGATCAGCATCGGCATGTACTTGATCGGCCTGTCGCTGCTGTCCGTCTTCTTTGCCCTCAGGAAACGCCTTGAGCAGCAGCGCTGGCTACTGAAGATCCTAGTAGTTAGCGTCGTCGCGCCGATCATCGCGAATCAAGCTGGTTGGGTGGCTACCGAAGTCGGGCGGCAGCCGTGGATCGTACAAGGGCTGCTGAAGACGAGCCAGGCGCTGAGCAAGACCGTTCAGGCGGACCAGGTGCTTGCGAGCATCTTGCTCTTCACGTTCGTCTACATTGGGCTGTTCGCGGTTTGGGTCTTCGTCTTGCACTCGAAGATCCAGCATGGCCCGGCGGCAGTGGGCGGCGGGCATGGGGATGACGGCTTTCTGGAAGTGGCTGGCGAGCGCGTCGCCCGTGAGCCTGAGACTTCGCTAACGTCAGTTCCGAGCATCCGCGTTGCATGCGCCGATCTCACCAAGGAGGACGCAGAGTGAGCGAGCTTCAGGTGTTCTGGTTTGCCGCGCTGGGGCTACTGCTGACCGGCTACGCGATCCTCGACGGCTTCGACTTGGGCGTCGGTACGCTGCACTTGTTCGCCAAGAGCGAGTTCAGCGAAGGCAGCGACGACCACGGCGAGCGCCGTATCCTACTGAACGCGATTGGCCCCTTGTGGGACGGCAACGAGGTGTGGCTGGTGACGTTCGGAGGGGCGCTCTTCGCAGCCTTTCCTCGCGCGTACGCCACGGCCCTTTCCGGCTTCTACATGCCGTTCATGTTGTTGCTCGTGACCTTGATTGGCCGCGCGGTCGCCATCGAGTTTCGCTCCAAGCGCCCCGAGCGGTGGTGGCGAGCGTATTGGGATTTCTCCTTCAGCGCGGCCAGTACCCTCGTCACCTTGATCGCAGGCGTTGCCGTGGGGAATGCGATCAAGGGGATCCCGATCGATGCCGAGGGTGAGTACGCTGGGACGCTGCTCACGCTCTTGAACCCGTACGCCCTTGCGGTGGGGGCGTTCGCCGTCGTCACCTCAGCCATGCACGGCTCGATCTACTTGGCGCTCAAGACGGAAGGCGCCCTGCGCAAGCGGGTCACCGGCTGGATGTGGACTAGCTTTGGCTTGTTCCTGGTGGCCTATATCGCGGTCACGATCCTGACCCTGGTGAGCGTGCCTGGCGCCCTCAAGAACTTCGAGCGTTGGCCCGTCGCTTGGGTACTCGTCGCGCTCAACGTCCTCGCGATTGCCAACATCCCGCGCGCCATCCAGCAAGGCCGCGCCGGTTACGCCTTCATCTCGTCGTCGGCAACCATCGCCTCGCTAGTGTTCCTATTTGGCATGGCGATGTTCCCCAACCTGCTGCACTCCTCGCCAATGCCGGAGAACAGCCTCAGCATCTACAACGCCTCGAGCAGCGAGACGACGCTGCGCTTGATGCGCACCGTGGCGTTCATCGGCGCGCCTCTGATCCTCACCTACACCACCACGGTCTACTGGATCTTCAGAGGCAAGACGCGCATCGACGACACCAGCTACTAGTGCTGACCCCATTGTTCAGGCCACGAACGAAAGAAGCCTGCGGCCTCGAAAACGCAACGATGGGTTGTGAATGCACCAGCTGCAGCGCGTGCTGCGGCCCCAACAGCACAAAAAGCGACACGCAGGGGTTGGAGCCCTGCGTGTCTTGGGATTGAGGAGTTGCTTGGAGGATCCGGCTCGCGTCCAGCGCGAGCCCAGCGCGCCCGGTTAAACCGGCAGGGTGTTTCTCAACACTCTGGTACGGACGGCGCGAAGTCTGAACGGCGGGAAAGTGAACCGCCCCTTCGATGGTCGCGATCAGGCGGTGTGCGCCAGTGGAACGCTGGATCGGATCCCACTGTCGTGGGCCCGAGCGAGCAGATGACGCGCGAAGGTTGCCCGGAGCTCCTTTCGCAGCGCTTCACTCTGACTCCACTCGTCTGGCGCCGAGCTCATCGCGCGGACAATGGCTGAGGCGCCTAGAGTGGAGGCCAGCTCCAGCTTGTCCGCTCGGAACTCTCCGCGTCCAGTCTCGAGGCAGCAACCCAAGAGCACCTGGCATGTATTCAGGGGCTGAGGAACGAAGCCTGGAACCAGGCGCTCGAGATCATGCTCCAGAGACGCCGCCTCAACGGCGACATCGGCCGCAACAGCGAACACCTCCTCGGCGCTATCCGCGCGGTGTGCCCGGGTTTGGTGCTCTACCGTGAGCACTTCAACTCGACGCTCGGCGAGCTGGCTCAGCAAGTCTTCCTTGCCGCTGAAGTACTGGTAGAGCGAGCCCACGCTGACCCCCGCGACCTTCGCCACGCGGTTCGTGGAGAGCCGCTTGAAGCCGTGCTGCTGGAGCACACGAGCCGCCGCGACCAGGATGGTCAGCACCGTCTCGCGTGATCGCGCTTGTTGAGGAGTGCGTCGAAGAGTCGAAAGTTGCGCCATGATGTGCCAATCGAAGGAAAAGAGGCCAGGTTCTAGGGTTCGCCGCAGTCTGGAGCAATTGGTGTGCCAGCTATTCTGGCCCAACCCAGAGGCTCCCACGCGCTTTGTGAGTCGCCACCACCACCGCTTTCCGATCACTCGAAGCGCAAAAAAATCCAGGGCAAGTGATAACTGCCCGAATTCGTCCCACTGACCGGTCGGAAGGGCGAGACTGTGGTGCGAACTTCACGGGTGCCTGCTGCTGGGTGTAACTGAGAGTCCACGATCCCCCAGTAGGCCGCAGTTTGCGGGTGGGGAGTCACCGCGGACTGCGCGGTGGAAAAGGTTCGAGGATCTAGCGGCGCCGACCTTTGGCTCGCGTTCGTTTCCGCGAGGGCAAGCGTCGGGTAGCGGGCTGTCATACGTTCGTGGCCCACAAAAGCCCCCGATCCGCTCAGCTTTTCTGCGGTTGAGTCAGCTGTTTCGGACCTGTGGTGCAGTTCCGCGCGGACTCATGCACACCCCAAGCGTTAGCAAGCTGACACTTAGCCAGTGAGCGCAGTGCGTATGCTGTCGCGGGTGACCTCTGCCAAGCGCTCGAGGTCCATCGAGCTGACACAATACGGCGGCATCCAGTAGACCGTGTCATGCAGTGGGCGCAGCAGGACGCCGCGTTCGAGAGCCGCGCGTCGAATCCCGAGCGAGAGCCGGCCGCGCCCTAGCGGAGACACCCAGCCAGGTTCCGGCTGTACTTCCAGCGCCACGACCAGCCCAGCCTGACGGCGCGCGATGACCTGAGGAAGTGCGTCCGCCACCTGGGTCGAAAGCTGTTCCAGTTGGCTTGCCAAGGACGCCAGGTGCGCCGGAGGGTGCTCGTCTTCGAACAGGCTCAAGCTGGCGAGACCCGCGCTGCAAGTGATGGGGTTCGCGGTGAACGTGTGACTGTGAAGGAACGTGCGACTCGGGTCGCCCTTGAACGCCTCGTCCACGCCATTTCGGATCAAGACGGCACTCAGCGGCAGCACGCCCCCGCTTAGCCCCTTGCTCAAACAGAGGAAGTCCGGCGAGACCGGCGGCTCTGACCACTCGGACGCGAAGAGCTTCCCGGTCCGCCCGAAGCCCACGGCGATCTCATCCGCGATCACATGGATGCCGAGGCGCTGCGCCGCCTCGACGACCGCGCGGTAGAATCCAACCCCCGGCATCAGCATGCGTCCGGCGCACTGAATCACCGGTTCCACGAGTAGCGCAGTGAGCTGATCTCGGTGCTCCTCGAGCAGCCGGATCGCCTGTGTCGTCTCGGGAGCATCCGCTCCGAGCTCGGTTTGCAGATCCGAGTGTCGGTGCTCAGGGAAGCTTGGCACGGGCAGCTCGACTACTGGAAACAAGAGCGGCCCAAACTGCTCTCGGTACGCGCGATTGCCGCTCACCGCCAGCGCCCCTAACGTTTCCCCGTGGTAACTATTGGTGAGCGTGGCCAAGCCCTTGCGCTGAGCCTCCCCCGCTTGCTGGCGGTACTGGTAGCTCATCTTCAGGGCGATCTCGATCGCGGCCGAGCCACAGTCTGCATAGAACACGCGCCCATAGGCGCTGGGCCCACCCGGCGCGCGGGCTACCAACGCCTCCGCCAGTTCAAGGGCCGGCTCGTGGGTGAAGCCGGCGAACATCACGTGGTCGAGGCGCGCCGCCTGTTGGCTGATGGCCTCCACGATGCGCGGATGTCCATGGCCGTGTAGGCAGGTCCACCAGCTGCTGATGGCATCGAGAATGCGATCGCCGGAGCTGGTCTCGAGATAGGCGCCCCGTGCCGCGCGGATAGGCAGCGGCGGCAGGAGTTCCAAATCCTGAAAGTGGGTCGCAGGGTGCCAGAGCAGCTCAGCGTCGCGACGCATGAACTCGGTGTCGTCTCCCGCTAGCTGCTCCGGCGCGCGACGGGTCACTTCTTCTTGTTCTTCTTGTTCTTTTTGCCGCCCACCCACTTGGCCGCAGCCTTCACTTTTTGTTCCGCGGGGATATCATTCCCATCGACGAACATCCACTTACCATCCAGCTTGCGGAACTCCGCGCGTTCACGATGCTGAGTGGTGAGCCCCTTGAGCTTGTACTTGGCGACGAAGTCGACCACGCCCTCTTCGTCCCCTTCCCCGCCTGCCTCGGTGCGCAGGATCTCGAGCCCCATCCACTCGCTCTCGCGACTCCAAACTTCGACCTCTTCGCGGACCACGTCTTCCCGCGTCTCCGGGTCATGGCTGCTCAGGATGTAGTCGACGTTGCCTTTCGCGAACGCGCAGTACCGCGAGCGCATGAGCGCCTCGGCGGTAGCAGCCGCCTGCTTGCCCTCGAGAATGGGGCCGCAGCAAGCGGAGAAGGCGTTTCCGGATCCACAGGGGCAAAGCTCGCTGTCTGTCATATCGCGTCGCGGCCGTAGCGCTTTGGCGCCCCTGAATCAAGCGTAGTCACCGAAGTGGTCGACGCCGGCCCGGGGTTTGGGGGTGAGCGCTCCGGCCACAAACCGCGCTCCAACGCGGGGCAACGACCAAGCAGAGCACCTCACCCCCAAGACGAACGGAGGCCAAATCCGCCCTGAAGGCTGACAGCGGCAGCCCCATGGCGAGGCGTGCGGTTCTGCCAATCCCGCGTCAAAGCTCTACGTTTTCGTCCATGGCCTTGTATCCCGAGCCTTCGCTGCTTAGACACACGAGACCCCCGGGGAAGCTCTGGCGGAGCCAGACACCCCAACTCGATACTCGACAGGGAACCAAGAGGAGAGACTGATGGCGATTGAACTACCGGCGTTGCCTTGGGCAAAGGATGCCCTTGCGCCGCACATCAGCGCAGAGACGATCGACTACCACTACGGCAAGCATCACAACGCCTACGTGACGAACCTCAACAAGCTCATCGATGGCACTGACCTCGCCGGAAAGAGCCTGGAAGAGATCGTGAAGGCGGCCGAAGGTGGCGTCTTCAACAATGCCGCACAGGTTTGGAACCACACCTTCTACTGGAACTCGATGAAGCCGGCCGGCGGCGGCGCCCCGAGCGGCGCGCTAGCCGACGCAATCAACGGCAGCTTCGGCAGCTTCGACAAGTTCAAGGAGGAGTTCTCCGCCGCCGCCGCAACGCAGTTCGGCTCTGGCTGGGCGTGGCTCGTCAAGGAGGGCGACAAGCTCGCTGTGGTGAAGACGGCCAACGCTGAGACGCCCCTCACCAAGGCGGGCGTCACGCCGCTTCTCACGATCGATGTGTGGGAGCACGCGTACTACGTCGACTATCGCAACGCGCGTCCCAAGTATATCGAGACGTTCCTTTCGAGCCTCGCGAACTGGGACTTCGCCGCCAAGAACCTGGCCGGCTGACACCCAACATATCCTCGCGGAAAGCGAGGCAATGAGACGGGCGACCCTCGAGCAGAACTCGACGTCGCCCGTCCGCCGTTTGTCCTCAGTCTCCGCGCCGGGGACCCAGGTCGGAGCCCGCGAGGGCACGGGTAAGCAGCGAGCGAGCGAGCTCATCGAGCGTGGTCGCGCGGCACTTGAGGAGCAAGCGGCGGATCTGCGACTTGAGCGTGTTGACGGAGATCCCCAGTTCCTGAGCCATCAGCTCCCGTGGAATCCCTGCGATGCTAGCAGCCACGATTTCTACCTCGCGCGGCGACAGCTGCTCCCCACGCGCCAACTCATCCACAAGCCAACCGATGCGCTGATCGCCCGTCCAATGGAAGGAGATACAGCGCCGGGCGAACTGTTCGAGGAACTCATGCTCCGGCGGCTTGACCACGAACTCCGCGTTGAGGCGGCCCGCTTCCCGGAGGAACTCAGCACGAGTATGACTCGTCAGGATCAGTGCTGGTGCGCCGAAACCGCGCTCCCTCAGCTCGCGCAGCAGCTGAAAGCCAGACCCATCGGGTAACTCGAGGTCAAGCAGCACGCCAGCGTGCACATCACCCTGCCCGAGCACTTTACGTCCTGACGCCAGGTCGCCTGCACTTTCCACGGGCGCAAAGGGTTGCAGGGCGTGGCGGGCCAGGCGGACCCAAACCTCGTCGTCTTCGACGATCAAGAAACCTTTCTTGCTGTTCATCCTGGACGCATTTCCGGCCCCCGGTTCATTCCCACTCGACTCCACCCGGAGTCAACAACTCGAATCGCGCCATGGACGAAGTAAAGCCGAGCCACGGCACTCGCTCTGCCTTACTCGAAGCGGTTCCCCAGCGAGGCGCACTCCTGAATGCAGCCCCGCCCCGGCGTACGGGGATCTCCAAGCACAGCTTGTAAATGCAATGCGCTGCATACATTTCCGCGCGTCTATCATTCATGAACCTTTGGGTAGCTTCAAGTCAGCTCTGCCGAGCCGTGTTTCAAACTACGAACAAAGCCGGCTTCGAGGCACGACCCCGTATGTTTCGACATGCCCTCCGCTAACCGCCCGGAAACTACGCGCGCAGAGGGAATGCGAGCATCGCCCCGCCAGTACTTAACGATGCGATGCTCATGCGCTTGCTCGGAAACCGCCTGTTCGGAAACCGCCCGTGCGGAAACCGCGCGCCCGGAAACGGCCACGACAGTTTGCTCGGAAAGGCCCCGGGTAACGACAGACACACACACGAAAGAGGCAATCGGCAACGTTGTGGGTGAGGCTCGGAGTGTTCCGTTCATCCTTCGGGGTACACCCTCAAGGATAGTTTACACGACACTTGGAGTCGCGCATGGTGAAGCTGGGAAAAGTCGTGGTCGGGTTCGCCATTTCGTTCGATGCGTAAACACGAGCGGGGAGCTTGGGGGAGATCACGGCAAGTGTGTGTACTTCGCGCCTACCCGGCGCGGATGTCAGATCGTCGCGACGATCGAACGATCGCCCATTGGCAGGAGTTCGCCGTCCGTGAGGTCCATGCGACGTTGCCTTTCGCAAAAGGTCTTGCTTGTTGTTGCGAAGGTGTGTCCGCCGTCCGTTGTCTTGAACCATTCGACCAGGGAGCTGTTTCATGACCGAAACGCATGCAGTGATCGTCCGCCCATCTCGTGGCTCGCATACTGAAGTGGTCCGGTCAACACGCGCGACCCCACACCGCGGCTTCCTGGTCGCGTTGGTGTCGCTTATAGGAACGATGGCCGGATGCGCCAGTCCCGCGACGGAAAACCCAACCCCCGAGACCACGGAGACCACCGAGACCACCCAAGGGGCGTGGCAGCTCAGCTCGGAGATCGACACCGAAGGCCCAACCACCACATCGACTCCCGTCGGCCTGGCGCTCGAGTTCGAAAACGGCGCTGGTCCTACGTTGCGAGTGCGCGCCGGTCAGAAGTTCTTCATCGAGCAGCTCGATCTACGTGGCGCGATTGACGCCACCACGGATGAGGGTGTGGACGGGCTGGCAGACCGAGGCCCGCTTGCGGGCCTCGACTGGCGTGGGATTGAACTCGACGATCAGGAGTTCGTCGGCCTTGGCAACCCCGACGGCACCTTCACGAGGCGGCGCTTCTTCACGGGTGCTCGCTGGATGCAGCGGCCGAGCGTGATGGTGATCAACCAGCTCGATAGTCGCGGTCGCCCGACGGCATTGCCCTGGGTCCTGAACCTCGGAGCGGATGCTCATCGCTCCCCCCTCGACACGTTCTTCATCCGTCGGACCCGGGCCATTCAGTGGACCAACGACTGCCCAAGCAAAGAAGACTGCAGCGGCGCCTCGCTCTTCCAAGAGGAAGGGCTCGTAGAGCTGCGCCACAGCGCCTGGACCCATCAGGTCCGACGCTTCGCGCCGCGGACGGAGCGCCTCGAACTCCTGTGGTCGGAACTGCCCTCGTCTCGCTGGAGTGTGGACGTCGAGCAAGTCGCGGATCCTGGCTATGACTACAACTTCAATATCCTTATGGATATTGACGAACCGGAATCCGGCGTGTTTCAGCCCGGCGACGATGTTCCGGTGACCCTGACACTGGTAGACGGCTCGGGAACCCGTCTTCACCCCGAAGGGTCATTGCCTAGCTACGCCGATGTCGTGTTTGGTCCTAATCCGGCGGGGATTGACTACTACAACGCGTTCTTCGACCCCACGACCACCTACTACCGCCGCAAGCACCGCGAGCGGATGATGGCGATCCAGATGATCGGTCCAGCGCAAGACATCCAGGCGATTCGCACGATTGCTCCGTTGGAACAATTCCTGGTGCCGTCGGACACCCTGCTGCTTGGCACTCAAGACCGAGATGGGATGTACGCCGAGGCTCAGCTGTTCCCGCCCGCGCATGTGCTCTTCGGAGGGGCGTTCTTCCCGGAAAGCGGCGCTTGGGCGACCCCTGTCAGCGATCAAATCACCTTCCACGTCCCCGACGACGCCAAGGCCGGGACGTATCGCATCACGATGAAGGCGCGGCGCACGTTCATGGGGCAGGACATTCCCCGCAGCGTCACCAAGGAGATTCAGGTCGGCTCCGCCGAGCACACCTCTGCATCTCTCCCCACGGGCGGGTGCAATTCCTGTCACAATGGCGCGGGCGAGCTCTCCCGAGTGCTGCACGCAAACGGCGATCGCGCGGCGTGCAACGGTTGCCACGTGCCCCTCGGCTTCGAGCTGGAGGGTCCGGTCTACGTCCGCACCCACTTCATTCACTCCCGCTCGGAACGCTTCGACAAGCCGAAGAACGATTGCTCCACTTGCCACAAGGAAAAGAGCAGTATCCAGCGCGTGAGCAAGTCGGCTTGCTTGTCTTGCCACGACTCCTACCCGGACAGCCACGTTACGGCGTTCGGCCCAATCCAGAGCATGTACGTCGGTGGCGACACCGAGTCCTTCGACAACTGCACGTCCACCTGTCACCAGAACCACCCGGGCAGCCACCTCTAAGCGTCGGATTCGACTGATGCTAGTTCCTCGTGGCAATGCCCCTTGAGCCTCGAATAGGAAGTCCGACCCATGGCATCGGTAAGTTTAGAGTCGGTTCGAACCACGCAACTGGAGGCGACTGAAGCCGCAGACCACCTGGTCTCGCAGCTAAAGGGCGATGACCCTAAGCTGGTGTGCTTCTTCGCAACTCCATCGGTCGACCAAGTCGCCTTCAACAAGGCGCTCCGGGACAAGCTCCCCAAAGGCACCCGACTAATGGGCGCGACGACTGGCGGCGAGGTCGACCGCGACGGAATCCACCAGGGGTCCATCGTGCTGGGCGCCCTCTCGGGTGACTTCGAGGTCGGCATCGGCCTCGGGGAGCAGCTCCAGGAGAACGCGCTGCAGGCGGGTGAAGACGCAGCTCGTCAGGCGTGTCGTGAACTCGGCGTGCGTCAAGCCGACATGGACCTTCGGCACTACTTCGGCATGGTGATGGACGACGGGTACCAGCAGAAAAAAGAGGAACTACTGCTCGGAGTGCTTTCCAAGAATCAGGGCACTGTGCTCGTTGGCGGCGGCGCAAACGACCAGAGCCCGTTCGGTGGCACCGCGATCATCCACGCCGACGACCGCGTCACCACGAACTCTGCAGTCATGGTGATGTTCCATACAGAAGCGCCTTGGGGCGCACTTCGCTCCCACGCTTACCAGCCTACGGGCAAGCGGCTGATGATCACCAAGACCGACGAAACCGGAAAGCGTGCCATCGAAATCGACGGCCAGCCGGCGGTGCAGCGCTTCTCGGAGCTGACGGAGGTGGGAGCGGATGACCTGGACTTCGGTAAACCCAAAGGTTTCGGCAGCTCGACCCTCGCCCTGAAGGTCGGGCGCGAGTATTTCATCCGCTCACCGCTGATGCCCCTGCCCGACGGTTCAATTCAGTTCGCCAACTTCCTGGAGGACGAGACGGAGCTGGAGCTCATGACGCTCCGCTCGATGCCGGAAGCCACTCGGGCGTTCTTCGCCGAGGAACTCCCGCGCCGCGTCAAGAACCCCCAGGCGGCGATGTTGTTTCACTGCTCGGGTCGCTACATGCTGGCGCAGGCGAGGAACCAGGTGGAGGAGCTCTCCAAGGCGTTCGCGGAAGCTCCAGTCTCCATCGGACTCAACTGCAACTTCGAACTCTACTGTGGCTTCCACATCAACACCACGCTCACCACCCTAGCGTTTGGCTCAGATGACTGACTCCGACCTCGACAGGACCGCGCTCAGGCAGCGCATCAGCGAGCTGGAGAGCGAGAACCGGAGTTTGAAGTCGGAGGTCGCCTCGAAGAGTCAGCTCGCGCAGAAAGCGCTCGCAAGCTACCAGCAGCGGGCGCTCCACATGGAGATCATCCGTCAGCAGAACGAGGACCTCGATCGGCTGACTGCAGACCTCGCTCAATCCAAGCTCAAGGCAGAAGCCCACGCGCGCGAAGCCGAAAACGCTGCCCGCTTGAAGAGCGAGTTCCTTGCTAACTTCTCCCATGAGATCCGCACGCCGCTCAATGGAATCATCGGCTACTGCGATCTGCTCGCGCGAGAAGAAGGCGATCGCCTGACTATCCATGGCCGACGCGACCTCAGCACCATCAAGTCGAATGCCCGCACGCTGCTCGCCCTGATCAACGACATTCTAGATCTGTCGAAGATCGAGTCCGGCCACGCGGAGGTGATGACCGAGAACGTCGACACCTACGAGTTAGTGGGCGAGTGTTGCCGTACGGTATCAGAACTACTGAAAGGCAAAGACGTCGAACTCAAATGCGAAATCGACCCTCGGGTCGCGACGTTGCAGTCAGATAGCCTGAAGCTGCGCCAGATCATGCTCAACTTGCTGAGCAACGCGGCGAAGTTCACTGAGGTCGGCGAGATCCTGCTCAAGCTCCAGTTGCACTCTGGAGGCTTGTTGCTCTCCGTCGAGGACACTGGCGTGGGGATCCGTGAAGAAGATCTCCACCACATCTTCGAAAAGTTCCGCCAAGTGGACGGTTCGAGCCGCCGCGTGGCTGGCGGCACGGGCTTGGGTCTCGCCATCGTGCGCGAGCTTTCTCGCCTGCTTGGCGGGTCAGTCACCGTCACTAGCACTCAAGGCCGCGGCAGCTGCTTCATGGTGGAGCTGCCGGGGACGCTGGTGGGCGAAGGCAACGTCAAAGCATCGGAGCCCGTCGCCGATGACCTGGATCCCAACGCCACGTCGGTCCTCATCATCGACGACGACCCGCTGGTTCGCCAATTGCTACGCGGTCAGCTCGAAGGCGAGGGTTTCCGCGTGTATACCGCGAACGACGGTGTCGAGGGCATCCAGCTGGTGCGTCACTTGAAGCCGTCAGTCATCGTGCTCGATATTCACCTGCCCCGGATGGATGGCTGGACGGTGATGTCCGCGCTCAACGACGATCAGGCCCTAGCCAGTATTCCGGTGGTGATCGTCAGCGTGGAGGAGCAGCGAAAGCGCGGTTTCGCACTGGGCGCTTGCGACTACCTGGTCAAGCCGGTCGAACCAGAGCGGCTGAGCCTGGCAGTTCGGCGCGTGGTCCGACCCACAGGCGAAATCTTGGTGGTGGACGACGACCAGGACACGCGCGAGTTGATCAGCCGGCGGCTGACTGGTGAGGGCTTGAGGGTCCACACCGCAGGCTCGGGGCGAGAGGCGTTGGATCGCATCGCAGCGTCGCCTCCCACCCTGGTCATCCTCGACCTCATGATGCCCGAGCTCGATGGCTTCGAGGTCTTGCGCCGAATGCGCAAGGACGGCTCCACGACTCCGGTCATCGTACTCACGGGTAAGGTGCTGACACCCGACGAGCAGACGTCGCTGCGCAACGGCTTGGCGCACATCATCGCCAAGAACGGCGTCTCGGTAGACCGGGTGGTGGAGCAGGTGAAGCGCGCCGTGATTCAACGACGCGACGCCGGCACCGAAGCCCTACCCTGCGTCCTCTACGTCGAAGACATTGCTCAGAACCGCGAGATCGTGCGGCGCTATCTCACTGGAGTCGCCCAGCTGCTCGAAGCCGAAGATGGGCGCACGGGGCTCGAGATCGCGTTGGCTCAGAAACCGGACCTCGTACTGATGGACCTGTCTTTGCCCGGCATGGATGGCTGGGAGGTCACCCGGAAGATCAAGGAGAGCGAGGCTGCCGGTGACATCCCGGTGGTGGCGCTAACCGCGCACGCCTCCCCCGAAGATAGGCAACATGCGTTGGAGGCCGGCTGCCTCGACTACCTGACCAAGCCCGTAGACCGAGAACTCTTAATCAAAACCATACGGAAACATATCAGTGGTCGCAGCCATGCCCAATCCTAGCCGCCAAGGCGACGCCCCGAGGGTGTTCGTGATCGACGACGACGAACGACAGCTGCGGCTGATCGAGTCGATGTTGCGTTCCGAAGGCTTCGAGGTGGCGACCACTTCGGAGCCAATCGGCGCTTCCAACCTGGTTCGGGCGTTCGGCCCCGACGTGGTGCTGCTGGACGTCCACATCCCTGCGCTATCCGGCGATCGACTGCTGGGCCTGCTGCGCAAGGTGACGGAAAAATCCACGCGGTTAGTCCTCCACTCCGCCGCGGATCTCGAGTCGCTGCGTGAACGCGCCCGCGCTGTTGGCGCAGACGGGTGGATCCAGAAGAACTTCGATAGCGGTCGGCTCGCGACCGAGCTGCGTCGATTGATGCTCAGCTAACCCTCAACCCAAGGACCCTCGCCATGTCAAAATCCCCTCTCCTCCAGGCGCCGCGCGGCGCTCTGGAGAACGGCTCATGGAATTCGCTAGGGCGCGACGTGCTCACCCCCTTGTGCGCGGCGACCGGCCTCGAGAGCCGCTTAGACGAGATAATCGCCGCATTTGCGCTGATGACGGAAGGCTGGGGGGATGAGCCGATCCCCACGCACCCGAGCTGGGAGTCAGACGTTTGCTCAGACCACTCTCCGTTCGAGCCCTCGATTGCCCTGTCTCCCCGAGGTAACGTCCTTCGGATCCTGGTCGAAGCTCAGGGGCGCGCTCCGACCCGAGCGGCCCAAGCGGAAGCGGGGCGCGCATTGACTCAGCGCATCGGCACGCGCTGGGGCCTCGACACGTCGCGTTGTGAACGACTCGAGACGTTGTTCTTGGAGGGCAACTCGCCTGAAGGGCAACCCGTAGCGGGGCGCTTTGGGATCTGGCACGCACTGGAGTTCCACCCCGGGCGTGAGGCGCCCAGCGTCAAAGTCTACTTCGACCTGTCGAGCTGGGGCGCTGCGCTCGCTCCTGCGCTCACTGAGGAGGCCTTGCACCACATCGGTTTCGCCGACGCCTGGGCGGTGCTCGGTGAGCTGACCACCCGACGAGACAAGCACCGCGATCAGATCGCCTACTTCTCCATCGATCTTGACGACTCCCCCAGCGCCCGCGTGAAGCTCTACCTCCGTCACCATGAGGCAGACGCCGCACATCTAGACGCGCTCTTCCGCAGCGCGAAATCTTACCGCAAGGAAAGCATCAAGGAAGCAACCCAGAGCCTCGGCGTCGGAGCAGGGCCGTACCTGGCCCGCCCTGTCGTGAGCAGCTTCGCGTTCACGGGCGGCTCACGCGGTGAGCCCGTCAGCGCTACGCTGTACTTCCCCCTGGAGAGCTACGTCGAGAGCGACGCGTTGGCCCTGAATCGCGTGCTTGAGTTCAATCGTGACTTCGACCTTCCCACAACGGAGCTCGAGGCGGCGGTCACAGGGCTCGCGCCAGTGCCGCTCGACGAGCTACACGGCCTGACCAGCTATGTTTCGTTCCGCGAGGAACACAACGTTGCTCGGTCAACGGTCTACTTTTCTCCGCTTGCCTTTGGGCACGACCACGCCAGCGCGCGACGACTGAAGGCAGCGAAGCACCGCGAACGCATCAGCGAGCTAGTGGAACGATTCGAACGCCACTCGTTGGTACACCTACCCTACTTCCGCCGCATGAACCGTGAGCCGGTGAGCCTCGAGCGCCTCTGGCTGTTGATGAAGAACTTCGATGTGGCGATCGTTCAGGAGTTCCCCCGCCGACTCGCCGCTCTGGTAGCTCGCGCGCCCGATGACGCGATCCGCGCCCTGCTCACCAAGCAGCTCCACGATGAGCTAGGAGGTGGTGACTTCGCCCAGGCCCACAAGGCGCTGTTTGGCCGCCTGATCAACGGCCTCGAGACCTACCGTGCGAGCGTCGCTGACCCCCTTGGGCCAGCCCAGGCGCTGTCTGACGCACTTGAGCTCGAGTATGTGAGTGCGGATCCCTGGTTCGGGGTGGGAGCGTCGTTGCTGGTCGAAGTATTCGGCAAGCAAGTGGACACATTCGTCGCCGAGCAGTTTGCTCGCCAGAAGCAGGTCGCGGGGCACACACTCGAGTGGCTCGATCTGCACACGGTGCTCGAGGTGGATCACGCTGACGATTCAGCCGCGATCGCCGCGCTCATCCCCGAAGGCGAAGCCGAAGAGGCAGCGCTCGCGGGCGCAGAACACATCGCAAACGCGTCCAACAGGTTCTTCGCGGAAATGTATCGCCTCACCTTCGGCTAGTCTTGGCCAGCACATGGCCAGCTTTCCTGAGCTCGAAGGAGCGCGCCGCGAGTTTCCGATCCTCGAACAACGTAACTACCTGGCAAGTCATGCACTGGGGCCGATGCCGCGAAGTGCACTGGACGACCTCGCTGAGTATCGAGAGACGCTTCTCCTTCGGACTGCCGGGATCCCGGCGCAGCTCGAGACCATCGAGCAAGTGCGCGGCGATTTGGGTCGGCTGCTCAACACCCAACCCGACAACGTCGCGCTCACTGCCAGCGCGACGGCGGGGCTTGCTCAGATCGCCCTCGCGCTGACGCCCACAGGCAGTCGGCGGCGCATCCTGCTAAGCGCCCAAAACTTCCCCTCGACTCGCTTCGTGTGGGAGGCCCAGGCGCGGCGCGGCTTCGAACTCGTCTCCGTTGAGCGTGGGCTGGGTGTAGGTGAGGAACGCACACCCGAAGCAGTCGCCCCTTTGGACGAACGCGTGGCGGCGCTGGTGGTGCCCTGGGTAGCCCCCTACTCCGGTGCCTTGATGAACCTCTCCACATTGGCCGCGCGCTGCCGTGAGGTTGGAGCGATCTTGGTGGTCGACGCCTATCAGGGTTTGGGGATCGTACCTCTTGATCTGAGTCAAGCTGAGCGAAGCCCACACGTCGTCGTCGGCGGCAACCACAAGTGGCTGAGTTCGGCCAGCATGGGGCTCGCGTTCATGTACGTTGACCCGCTGCTCGCGCGTTCCTTGGAGCCACCCGCTCCGGGTTGGATCGGTGAAGCGAGCTTCCCGGCATTTTCCGACCAATACCGGCCCGCTGCTGGTGCTAAGCGCTTTCAGCAGGGCACACCAGCCGTGGAGCCGATGTACGGCGCGATGGCCGGACTGCGCTTCGTGCTCCGCCACGGCGTCGATCGCTTGCGAAGAGCCAGCTTGCACCTGACGAGCGCACTGTATTCAGCCGCGGAATCGTCGGGCCTGCCGGTGCTGACCCCGCGCGCGGACCACGCCCGCGGTGGAACGGTCACACTAGACTTGAGTCACCTCGAAGTTTCCGCGCAGCAACAGCTGCTGCGAGACCTCGCGACCGCGGCGATCGATGTGGACTTTCGCCCCGGTGGCGGCATGAGGATGTCACCCCACCCCTGCGCGGCACCCAATGACTGTGACGCCGCAGTTTCCACGATTTCACAGTTGCTGGTGGGAAAATACGCCAGAATCTAGCTCGGCCCTTGCCATGACCGCCCGTTTTCGTAGGTTTTGAAGCGTGGGCTTTCTGTTTCTACACGCTGATGTTCCCACAGGGTTGCCGCTGGAGCTCAATGCCGCCGGAACCGCGTATCGGCTGAGCGAAGCCTGTCGGGTCAAGAGCGAGGTAGTCTGCCTCACGAACCTTGAGTTCGCGCTGGTTCGCCTCGACACCCAGCAGGTACAGGGTCTGATTGCAGACTTGCGGTTCCCCGGGGTGCGCGAGCAGCTCACCCGTATCCGCGCGGATTGGCCGTTGTTGCCGCTCTTGCTCGTGGTCCCGACCGACCAACCGCAGTGGATCAATTTGGCGCACCCGTTGCGAGCCCAGTGCCTGTTGGCACCGTTGCAGCCTGCGGATGTTCGGCAGTTCATCCAGCACGCGCTCAGCTTCTGCCCAGTAGAGCGGGAGGAGCTCGATGGATACCTGTCTCGCTTCGGCCAAGACTATGAGCTGACCACCAGGGAGCATGCGTTGGTCGCCGCGGGTCTCGAAGGCGTTCAGCGCAGTGAACTCCTGGCGCGCTTTCGCATCAGCGAGAACACACTAAAGAGCCAGGTTCGTGGCCTACTCCGCAAGACAGGCCAGGCGTCGATGGACGCGTTGATGCGTAGCGTGCTTCGAGACGTGCTCTCGCAGCAGGTCGACCGGGCCCCACTGAGTGAGTCCGAAAGCGACCGACGGACCAGCATCCCGCCTCCGCTGTGACCTTGCCAGCGCCCTGCGCTTGGACCTTGGCTCGCGCGCAGAGCCCACAATCTACCGACGGAACCGCATCTGACGCGCCCGCGACGAGCCGTCGCCCTCCAGCGTCTCCCGGCGCTCTTGTGAAGCGGCAGATCCCGGGGCAACCTCCGAGCCGTGACGGAGCCCCACCCCAGCCTTCTCGACGCTGACACGCTGGCGTTGAGCGCTCGCGGCGTCCCCGACGTCGATCTCGCCCCCTCCAAAGAGTTGAAGCGCCCCAGAGCCATCGCCTCTGCGATGGCTGTCGCAGAATGTCTGTTCGCCTCGACTTCCGGTCCGCCGCCGAAGGCTCGCTTGGCGTGGTTGGGGCGGGAGTTGGACGACTTCTTAGAGCGCATCGGGGCCGACGCCCGAGGTTCCTATCTCCTAGGGCTCTTCGCGCTGAGCGTGCTCGGGCCGCTCCTCAGCTTCAGCCTGACGCCGCTTCGAAGCATGGCCATCGAGCGACGGGCCCAAGCCCTGTCGAAGGTGGAGTCGAGCTTTGCTTCGGGTCTGCTGTTGGCGGTCAAGGCGATGCTCTGCATCATCTACTACGAGCATCCCGACGCCGCGGCGGGTATCGGCTTCGACGGCCGCTGCATGCTCGCAACTCCCGAGTCGCTTCTGGGTGGTCGTAACCGTGCGGATCAGGAGCAGGGCGATGAATGAATCGGTGAGCCGCAGGGCCAAGCGCAGCGTAAAGAAGTCGGACGGCGGCGGCAACGCCGTGACCCAGGGCCGTTTCCTCAAGGAAGATGTCGAAGTCAGCTGCGACGTGGTCGTCGTAGGCTCTGGAGCAAGTGGCGCTGCGGTCGCCTGCGAGCTTGCAGAGGCCGGGCAGGACGTCATCGTAGTAGAAGAAGGCGGCTACTACCGCCCGGAGCAATACGGCGGCATGCGCCCGAGCGAGACTCTACGCCACCTTTTCCGCGATGGCGGGCTGACTTTCGTGGTCGGCCTCGAAGACTCGCCCATGGTCAACATGACGATGGGACGCTGTGTCGGTGGCTCCTCGGTGCTGACAGGCGGCGTGTGCTTTCGCATCCCCGGGTTCATCCTCAAGAACTGGCGTGAGCAGCAGGGGCTGAGCATGTTCACCGAAGAAGCGCTCGAGCCGGCGTATCAAGCGGTGGAGGCTGCTACCCACATCGAGCAAGTCCCCCTCGAGATGCGCTCGGAGTCGACCAATGTCTTCGCCCAGGGAGCGGAGCGCATGGGCTACGAGCTCAAGCCGATGCATCGCAATACGAAAGACTGCAACGGCTGCGGGCGGTGCAACTTCGGCTGCCCCCACGGCGCAAAGATGAGCGTCGACATCGCCTATATTCCCCGCGCGTTGCGCGCCGGCGCGCGCGTCTTCTCAGATTTCCGCGTAGATTCACTAATTACAAAGGGCGCCCGAGCGGCGGGCGTCGAGGGGCGGATCTACAACGCGCCGGGCCTGCGCAAACCGGGCAACTCGTTCCGCATCCATGCAAAGCGAGTCGTCATGGCTGCGGGCGCCTACAACACCCCTGGGCTGTTGAAGCGCTTCGGTCTAGGCAAGCAAAGCGGACAGCTCGGCCGCAACATGACGGTGCACCCGGGCTTTCGCATGATGGCCCGCTTCGATCGCAAACTCGAGGGCTGGAAAGGCGCGCTGCAGAGCGCCTTCGCCGATGCCTACGAGCACCAGCGCATCACGTTGACTGCGCTCTATGTTCCGCCGGGGGTGCTCGCCGCCACCATGAAGGGGATCGGGCGAGAGCACATCGAGAAGGCCGAAGGGATCCCCAATCTCTCGATATTTGGCGGGATGATTCACGACGATCCCGGCGGCCAGCTGCATCACGTACTCGGCAAGACGTTCAGCACCTACCGCATGAGCCCCCGGGACCGCGAGGCCATGTACACCATCACCCGGGTGATGGCGGAGACGTACTTTGCCGCGGGGGCGCGTGAGGTCTACCTGCCGGTGTTGGGCATGGCGCCGGTCAGCAGCATGGATGAGCTCAACAAGATCAACTTCCGCAGCATCCCCGCGAAGCGCTACGAGTGCTCCTCTCAGCATCCACTAGGGACCACCCGCATGGGGATCACCGCAGAACATTCGGTGATCAATCCAGACGGCCAAGCCTGGGAAATGGACGAGCTCTACGTGGTGGACGGCGGTATCGTCCCCAGCAGCCTCGGAGTAAACCCGCAACAAGCCATCATGACCCTGGCTACGCGAATCGCATGGAAGCTACGGGAGCGTCCTCTACCGACGTGGTAGCGGAGCTCCGGGCGCTCGTCCCAGCGGGCCTCGAACTCCACTATACGATCCCTGCGGAAGCAAAGGCGGCCGGGGTCATGGCGTGCGAGTTCGGGCCCGACGAAGAGACCCTAGCGTGGTTAAGGGAGCTACCGACGCAGCGTAGAAGCGGCTTCAAGACCTTCCTGCAGCGCACCCTGCGGGAATACATGTCCGACTTCGACGCCAACGCGCTGCTCGATATGTACCCGATGTTCTTGCTGGGCGAGAGGCAGCTTGGAAGGCTGTTAGGGCTCAGCCAAGGCGCGCGCATGGGGTCCGTGTTGGATGTGGGCGCCGGCTCTGGGGATGTCACCCGGCGCTTGCGACCCTGGTGCGATCGGCTCCTGACAACGGAGCGGTCCTGGGGAATGGCGCGCCATTTGCGACGCGCTGGTTTTGAGTGCCTACGCATCGATCTGTCGGAAACCACGGCGGGACTGACAGACGCACCCTACGACCTGATCAGCTGCTTCAACGTCCTCGATCGCTGCCCCAGGCCCGGTTCACTCCTGAAGGCGATTCGCGGTCTCTTGGCCCCGAACGGGCGGCTCTTGCTCTCGGTGCCGCTGCCTTTCGAGCCCATGTTCTACTCCGGAGCACGCACACTGGATCCGCTGGAGGCGCTGGACGTGGCGGGGGCTGAATGGGCCGAGGCGGCGCAGGATCTTTGCGCTCGCGTGTTGCCACAGAACGGCTTCCGCCCAACGACTCTCAGCCGCGTGCCCTACCTCTCTGGGGGTGACAGCCGGCGCGCGGCGTATGTGCTGGACACCGCTGTGGTGGTGGCAGAAGTGGAGCGGGATGCAGAGCCTGGCTGAACGCTTGGCGGATATGGCGCTGGAGGTGATCCGTACGGAGACACCCCACTGCTACGACTACCACGGGCCGACACCTCGCCCACTGGACCGCGGCGCGCCCCTCACCCCCAAGGAAATCCACCCGGCGTTCTACGGCTGCTTCGACTGGCACTCGGCCGTTCACTCTCACTGGTTGCTCGCCGAGTTGCTGACGTGCAGAGAGTTCTCAGCGCGCTTCCAGCTGCGCCCCAGCTACGTCGACCGCATCACTGAGCTTCTGGTCGCGGCCATTTCCGAGGAGAATTGTCAGGTCGAGCACGCCTTTCTGCGTGACCACCCCAGGTTCGAGCGCCCTTATGGCTGGGCGTGGGTGCTCAGGTTGTCGACGTCGCTGCGGCAAAGCAGCAGCCTCAGGCGGAGTCAGGCTGCAATCGCACCCCTGGAGCGGCTCTGCGCAACACGCTTGCTGGACTGGCTGCAAGGCCTGCCCTACCCCACGCGCAGCGGTGAGCACGGACAAAGCGCGTTCGCGCTGAGCCTGCTCCTCGACTGGGCGAACGACGCCCAAGGGCACGACGAGCGCTACCGTTTGGGCGCGCGAGAAGTGACGTTGAAGCACTACGCGCAAGATCGCGGCGCGGCGCTGCATCTAGAGCCTTCCGGCAACGACTTCTTGTCGCCGGGGCTCGCAGCGGCGTTTGCCCTCGCCCGCGTGCTCGAGGGCGACGACTTCGCGGACTTTTGCTCGAGCTACTTGGACCGATCCGAGCTGCTCCGACCTGTAGTCTGCCCCGATCCAAGCGACGGTCGCCTCGCTCACTTGATCGGTCTCAACCTAAGTCGTGCGTGGATGCTGTTTGGGATCGCAAAGCGGCTCCCTGCATCCCCGTTGAGAGACGCGCTGTTGGCTAGCGCGCATGCGCATCGGCAGTTCGGCCTCGAACAATGCAGCTGTGAGGACCTAGTCGAAGCGGCTGCGGCACCGCCCCGACGGCTGACAGCACGCCTCCACTTCATGGTCACCCACTGGATTGGCTCGTTCGTGCTGCTCATGGAGCAAGAGGCCAGCCCACTCTGACGTGAACCGACCTCTAATATCCGCACGGTTATTATCTAGTAGTAGTAGGGATCAGCGTATGCGTAGGGCAGCGGGAGCACGCCGACAGGGTTCTGCATGTCGCTCACCGCGTGAACCAAGATCCCCGAGTCGCTGATGGAGTAAACGAACTCGTCGATGAACACGCCTCGTCGCACCTCGCCACCGTAGCCCGTGCAAGGCTCCGCGCTGTCGTAGGCGCAGTTCATGAAGTTCGCGTGATCCGCTGCACCGACGAACTCGAAGCCGCTGTCCGCGCCCACCTTGAAGACTTCTAGGCTCGCCTCGTAGCCCCGTGCGCTGTAGCCACTGAATGGGAACGCCAAGAGCTGCTTCTCTGGGAAGAAGGTGAAGGCCTTGTGATCGTAGTTCGCGCTGCTCCAGCCGTCCTGCTGGAAGACATACTTGTGGGCCAGCTCCGGCGTCGTCGGGTTCGAGACGTCGAAGATCTGCAATGCCAGCGCGTCCTCGCCAATCCCATCGGCACCCCGGTTGCGGCCGATGGTCACCAGGTGCGTGTCATCGAGGGGGTGCATGTAGTCACTGAAGCCGGGGATCTCAAGCTCACCCAGGAGCTTCAGCTGCGTGGGGTCCGTGAGATCGAAGACGAAGAGCGGATCGGTCTGACGGAAGGTCACCACATACGCGCGGTTGCCAACGAAGCGCGCCGAGAAGATCTGCTCGCCAGCCGCGAAGCTGCCGGTATCACCGATCACCTTCAGCGCCTGCTCCGCGTCGCTCCGCAGAGTCAGCACGCGGTTCTGGGTATCGTCCCAACTATCGCTCCAGGTGGTGGTCGCGACACGCACCACGCCGTCTCGCTCGTCGATCGAGAACTGATCGTCGAGGTGCCCTGGCACGAGGCCAGAAGCTTCATAGCTGGCGCTCCCGGGCTCCAACTTGAAGACATGCAAGGAGGTCGACTCGGAGTCGCCCCAGTAGCCGGAGATCCACTGGTTCTGCGCCAAGATCAGCTTGTCCTGATTCGCGTACACCTGGTTTGCGTAGCCCAGCACCGAGGTCTCCGTTGGTGCAGCGTTTCCGCGGAGATCCAGGCTGATCACCCGGGTGACGCCGTCGTTCGCCGAGCCCTCCGTGGGCGCATAGTAATCACCGCAGCGCGGCGTCATATCGACCAGTGCGTCCCCATTGGCTTCAAAGCTCCTAGGGAGCCAGTCGCCCAGAGAGGTCGCTTGAATCGCAGCGATCGCCTTTGACTCCCAGTTCATCACAGCCAGGCGATAGCTGAGCGCACCGGCATCTCCATAGGGGAAATCATAGTACTCCGGGGGTGCGACGCCGAAGCCGCCCGTGATCACGCTGCGCACCTGGCTACCGATGCGACGAGACGAGGTGTAGTAGCCCTCGAAGTAGAACTCGCGCTCCACGCTCGGCGCGTCGCCTTCGAGGTCGACCAGAGTCAGCTTGGTAAACTGCGTCCCGCTAGGGTAGTACGGCTCCTCACTGGCGGGAGCGCCCTCAGCGAAATCACCACGACCTCCAACGGCGCCGCCGCCATAATTTCCGCGCGGCTCCACATCGAGGTAAGTCGTCGAGTAGACCAGTGCCTTGCCTTCTCCGACCTGCATCTCCAGGGGGTAACCTTCGATAGCGACGGACTGATCCACCCCGATGCTCTGGGGCGGCCAGGCGGTCACAACCATCAGCTCCTGTCCATGCAGGAGCCACATCCGCTCGCCATCGGTCTTCACGATGTCGGCTTCATCCACGCCAGCGACTTGATTGTTGGTCTCCGAGTGACCCGAAGGTGCCGCCGGTGCGTTGGGGTCTTGCGCGCCGTTGTCGACCGTTCCTCCGCTCTCCTCGCCTGAAAAGCGACCACCGCCGTAGGCGGCTTGCGTCAGTAGCTCTTGGGCCGTGAGTCGAACCCGGGCGATTTGGTCGCGCTTCACCAACTGGTCGAGGTCGTCACAACTCGTCGCACGGGTCAGCACCGCAGAGCGCTGGGCGACCGGTTCCCCTGAGTCGTTGCTGCAGGCAGCGGCGAGTGGTGCGAGCAAACAAGCAAGGGCAGTCAGGCGAATCGCGGGTGTCATCAGGCTCCTCCAAGCGCCGCCAAGGTGGCGGTTTCAGAGGTGCCTAGAGCAAGCCGAGTGCCAGGCGGAGTCCCCTGGAATTGCCGGACTTCAGCTCAGGTTGCCGAGTGGGCCGTGACACACATCGTCGATCTTGGCACAGCTGGCACACGACTCAGGCGCGTGCTGAGCGCCTTCGACGGCGGCTCAGCACAACCAGCAAGCCGAGACCCCACAATGCCGCGGCGCCTGTGTGAGAGGCGCCGACGCGGCAGCCACAGCCCCGATCCACGATATCCACGGGCGGCTCTTCGCAGTCGCTGACGCAGTCTCCGGTGCCGCCCGCGCCCGCCCCAGCGCTGGCTTGCCCCGCACTACCAGCAGATGCACCAACGCCGCCAGCGCCGCCGGAGGTTGGCGCGCCCGCCCTTCCGGCGCCACCGCCGATCCCCGCTGCGCCTGCGGCTCCCGCTGCGCCTGCGGCTCCCGCTGCACCTGCCGCTCCACCAACGCCACCAGCTCCACCCACAGGCGCCGGTGGCACATAAGGCGCGCCGCAAGTCTGCGAGTAACCGCTGTCCACTGGCTGGGTACAGCCGTGCATCCAGTCTGCGCTCGCCCCAGTCGTATCCACAGGGAAATTACCGCAAGCGGCACTCGGCTCCCAGTCACCGCGCGCGCTATGACACGGCGTCACGTCGATGCCGCTCTTCTTTTCCACCCACTCGATGTGGCGATGCATCACCGAGTACCAGCCACCCCCACCGCAGCCATCGCCGTAGCTCGTGATGCCGAAGACGCGCCAGCTCTGATCCGCAAGGCGGACATACACCGGGCCTCCAGAGTCGCCCTGGCAGGTGTCCTTGCCCTCGCCCCCAATGAACGCTTGGCCGTATTGGTCGAAGTAGCGAAATGGCATCGTCACCGCGTGCTTGATGCCAAACTCGCCCTGTTCGGTGTTGCCGAAGCCGACCGCGACGACCTCCTGACCTGGTTTCAGGATCTCCGTCTCGCAGCCCATCAATACGGGGACGATTGGGATGTCGTTCTGCGCCTCTTTGAGCACGCAGTACGCGAAATCCGTACCGTGGGCGTTGCTCCCAGTCGGGCTGCCGCCGGGAAACACCTGGCACTTCTCAGTTTCGACGACACGGTTCGGCTGGCTACCGTCTTCGCCGAAAGCGACCTCCGGGATGTTATCGCCACAGTGAGCGGCGTAGATCACGACCTGAGGGTGAATCAGTGTGCCGCTGCAGCCGCCCAGGAACACGCTCGTGGGCCACTGGCAGCTGACGGTGGGCTGACCACCGTAGATGTGGCTTCGCGCGGGCTCAGCGCCGAGCGTCAGAGGTGTGACCAGTACGCCAAGCAGCGCGAGCGTCGGGAGGGTCCGCTTCATGCGGGAAGGGGCTTACACCATCCTACATCGCTGCGCACCCCGGTTTTTGCGCCGATCGACCCGAGCCTCCCAGCGTCGAGAGCGCTGATGCCCCTGGTTTTTTTGGGGGTGAGGCGGAGCCGTACCCGGCTTTCGGCGTAGGATGCGCGACTCATGCCCGAGCACAGCGCAACCGCACCAGAGCCACCCCCACGCCCACGTTTGGCGTGGAGTCGAGGACGGTGGGCGCTGCTCGCAGTCGCGGCGGGGCTGGCAGCCCACTGGTACGTCTCACGACGCTCAGCGACCGAGACCGCCGCGCGCCTGCACGGTGCCGCGAGTCAGTTTGCGGCGTGCATCGTTGGAGCGCGACCGCCGGATCCGGCTTCACCGGAAGCCAAGCGAGGCTTCGAAGCGATGCTGTTCAAGCGCCTGGCGCTCAGCCGCTCGAGCGCAAGACCGCTCGCGGACTGTGCTCCGCTCGCGGCAACCGTGGACGCCGACTCAAAAATCCACGCGGATAATTTCTACCATCGTTCCCCAAACGAGGTCGCGACAATCCGCACCATCGCCCAACGCCTGGTAGCGTTCGACTACGCGAGGCCGGCAGAGGAGCTATCGAAGAAGCCCGGTGATGGCTCCGAGAGCCCAACCCTTGGCCTCGTCGCTGACACCAACCGACTCCTGGAGCTCACTTGTCAGGTGGCCCAAGCGGAGAAGGCGTACGACGTGGGCGCGTGCCCGCTAACCGGAGAGGCGGCGAGCGGCGTACCCGCTCCCCGGCTCGCCCTCGAGGTCAGCCTCGGAGAGCCGATCGCCAACTTCCGAATGGCGGCAGACGCCAGCCCGACTCCGCGTGTCGTGGTGGCCACCCGGGGGCGTCGCAACCGCTTTGGTAGCTGGGTGGCTGGCGCGTTCACCCAGGCTGAGGGCGCCGCTTCGTGGCGGACGTTGAGCTTGCTCACCCCCGACGCTCCAGCCGCGCCGGCGGACCGCAGCTTGCCCCGGATCGACTTGTTGAGTTCCGAACAAGGTCTGAGGATCAGCGAGTCGTTCGCGCACGTCGGTCGCGCGTACTTCAGCGACCCTGCGCTGACCAAGTTGACCCTGGCGCTCGACGTGGCGGGCGAAGGCGACGTCCAGGCTGCGGCAGCGACCAAGTCCAAGCTTCCCGACGCCCGGCTGGTCCCCTTGAGCGATGGCGGCTTTGTTTGGATCCACCAGGCAACGGATCCGAAGGCGGAGCCAACCACGCAATTCACGTACTACGACGCCCAACGAAAAGCGCAGAGCACGCGCACCGTTGCGGGCTCCTTGATCGCCGCAGCGAGTGTCCCGCCGCGTGCCTTCCTCGAGCACCAAGGCGTGCAGCTAGTTCCCCTCGGTCCGACTCAGACAGAGGCGCTTGCAGCACCGGCAGGCCTGCCTGAAGCCTACGAAGTCCTGGAGAGCCGGGACCGCTGCGGCGGCGCGACCGCGCTCCTCGGACGCGGGCCCGGCGGGGCCAGCCTGCTCTTGTACTCAGCAGACAAGTCGACGCCGATCTCCCAGCGCTGGCAGCTCCCTGAGGGGACTCGGCCGAATCTTGTCTGCGGTCGCTGCGCCCCGCGGATCCTCGAGGTAACGAAAGAGCGCCTTACGCTACGCGAGCCCGCCGCTCCGACGAAGCCCCTCTCGGTCGACACACCGGTGCTCTTCAACGCAAACTCGGCGCTTCGCACTGAAGCAACCTGCGTGGACCGGACCACGCTGCTGGCGTACATCGTGGGAGGGGCGCTGCTCGTGCAACGCGTGACTCCCGAAGGCAGCGGAGAACCGGTGGAAGTCGCGCGGCCAGGAGAGCTCGGCAATGCCAGTCAGCCCTTGCTGTTGTTACTTCCCACAGCTGACCAGACGCCACCCGGCTTGCTGGTGTTTTGGCGACGTGCCGGGGGCAAAACGCGGAGTGACGTGCTGCGCATCGAGTTCGCGGAGAGCGCGGATCTCGGCTTGACCTGGCACTAGGTAGGTTTTCCGTGTCACACAACCTAAGGCCGGGCCGACGCCTCTCGCATGCGTCGTCTTCTGTTCGGGCTGTGTCTCGCTGTAAGCGCCTGCCGCGACGTGCCTCCCAACGCGCGGGCGCAGATCGAGCCCAACGCAAGCGAGCCCCCCCCGACGACTTCAGCGCCAGGGCGCGTAGCGTCACCCAGCGCGGCGACTCCACCCAGCGCCGCCGCTCCGCCTGGTGCAGCGCTCGGAGCCACAAACACCCCGACCGGCGCGGCGCCTTCAACGCCAACCGCCGCGGAGCTCGCAGCCACACGGGAGGCGTTGCGGGCGGACCTCGGCGACTCGATTCACCTGAGTACGCTGCGGAATACGTTCGTCGTCGCGGCGCCTCGCGCAATGGCCAAGGCGACCTTCGTCCAGAGTCAGCGCTTCGTGGAGCGCGTGCTGGATGCGTACCTGAACCAGCGCTTCGACCGCCTCCCTTCACGCCCGGTGAAGGTGCTGCTGTTTCCTGACGCACGCAGCTACGAAGCCTACTGCAAACGCCACTATGGGGAGCCGCCTTCAACACCTTACGGCTTCTACCACCCGGACGAACGGCAGATCACCATGAATCTGGGTCCCGGCGTCGGCACGCTGACCCATGAGCTGGTGCACCCAATCCTGGACGCCGATTTCCCCGCGGCACCCGAGTGGCTGAACGAGGGTCTGGCATCGCTGTTCGAGTACCCGGTCGTGCCCCACAAGGGAGAAATCCACGGAGCGACCAACTGGCGACTACCCAGGCTGACACGTGCAATTCGCTCACCCAAAGAGCGCTCTCAGGCCACGCTCACGCGGCTCTTTCAGCTCAAGGACTCGGAGTTTCGTGGGAATTCAGAGGACCTCTACTACTCCCTCGCCCGCTACTTTTGCCAGTGGCTCGACGAGCGGGGTCAGCTGTGGGCATTCTATCGGCTCTGGCGTGAGCGCCACGCCACCGACCCCGACGGCTCAATTAGCTTCCGCGAGGTAACCGGAAAGGCACCTGGAGACTTCGATACCGACTTCCAGCGCTGGGTTCGCAAGCTGTAGCGTCAGAGACCGCGCTCGCCCAGCACGCGGCCGAGCCTCACGTAGAGCTGTGGCGCGTCGAAGCCAACTCCCCAGCCGATCTGCGCCCAGTGGTCCGCGTCGACGTGGTCTACGACCGTACCCCAGCGTTGGGAATCGGTGGGCACCAAGCCGTCGCTCGCGCCGTGCCCACGTTGGAGGAGGCCTTGGGTCACGCGCAACAGCGGATTGGCAGAGCGCCCCTCGCTCACGACGCTCGCGTACCAAACGCCGTTGACGTCAGGTACCTCCGCGTTGAAACGCTCCATGCGATGCGTCGTCAGCTCCCAGAAGCCTTCCACTTCCGCGCCGAAACGTTCGGCCACACGCCGCAACCCGAGCATGTCCCCAAGCCAACGCGTTCCATGATCAGCGACCGGAGTACCCCTATGAGGCGTTCCGATCGTGGTGAGGGAGGCGACGCACGCCTCCAGCCCCAAGTGCGCCAAAGCGTAGCGGGCGTCCAACCCCCCCATGCTGTGAGCTACCAAGTTCACGCGTCCGACTCCGAGCGCCAACACCTGCTCCGCAAGCTGAGCCGCTCGGACCGGGATCGGCGCCAGGGGGTCGACGCGAACGACATGCACCTCGAAGCCGTTGCGCCGCAACTCATCCGTTACCCCGCGGAAGTAATTTACGTGAATCCCGCCGACACGCACGCGATCGAAGCCGAGCACCCCGTGGACCAGTACCAGGGGGTGGCGGGTCGGCGAGCGCGTCGGCTCAGCAACCGCGGCAGCCTCGGCGACCTCCACGATTTCGACCACCTCGACGCTGCCCGCGACTGCGGCGCTGGGCAGTCCCTCGATGCCCGAAGGGAAGTCGGGGCGGACATTGGTCGAAGCCGCTGGTTCTGGCTCAGCCCCACGCTTGGGCGTCGCCGGTGATGCGACCCGCGGCGGGTCCGCTAGGGGTCTCGAGGGCGACGGCTCCCTAGCCAGCAGCGCGACGTTGGAAGCATGGGCGCGCTGCTTGAAGCGCCGCTTGGAGCGCCACCAGCTGACCCCCGCCAACAGGCCGAGCAACAGCAGGAGAAGACTAGCGACGAGCCACGTCCAGCCGAGGCCAGCGCTGAACCAGACGTCCATCCTCCGGATCTTGCGCGCCGCGTCATGATCGCGCAAGCCACGCCTCGCTTGGAGGCAGGATCGTCACTCATCCCCAAACAAGAAACTTCTGGCGCAACGTCTAAGGATCACCTAAGAATCACGCCCCCGGAATCGCTGGGACAAAACCCCAGTGATTCCGGACTCCTGCCGGAGTGGCGGAATTGGCAGACGCAGCGGATTCAAAATCCGCCGAGGTAACCCCTTGTGTGAGTTCGAGTCTCACCTCCGGCACAACTCAACGGTTCCCGAATCCCTCAACCGAGTTTCGGTGAACATCCAAAGACGAGGCGCCTTCCGCGCCCGTTTCATCGTTTCCGCTGCAGCGCCTTTGCCTGCATGCGGCGAGCGCACGGGCCCCCTTTGGGCCTACGCTGATCCATAGTGGCGGGCCCCATTTAACCGCACGGAAATTCTTACCAAGGAGAGCGCTCCACCACGCGCCTATTTGAGCAGGCCGTAGGCCGCGAGCAGACCGAGCCCCAGCAGCCAGAGCGCCACCACTCGCCACTGTTTTGGACCGAACGGCGCGGGCCTCGCGCTCTCACCGGAGTCGTCCGAGTCGGCTTGGCGCCGGACTTCTTGGGCCAGCCGACTCTGCGCCTCTACAGACTCCAGGCGGCCCCGCAGGAAAGACAGTTCACGCTCAAGCCGCGTCAGGCGATCCTCCGTCTCCACCTCGAACGTCGATGCCGGAGTTGGCGCAGACAACAGCGTGGTGGTCCGATCGGAGGTCGGTGTCGCCACGCTGCGAGGGGTGGGTGGCGCGGGTTCCTCAACCTCCACCGAAACCGCGATGGAAGAAGAAGTCGCCGGCTCGCAGTCGGAGGGTGCGTCTCCCCGACGGGTCACGACGTTTGACTCGGGCTCGCTCACATCACCTACTTTAGACCAAGTGGCCGTACCTGCATGTTCGCCGCCCAAAACGCGGAGCTGAGCGCTTCGCGGTGGGCGCGCCGAGGCGACCGTTTCGCCTCAACCGCGCGATCGCCTGCGTTTGAGTCCCTGGCCGCGAGCGTCGCTGCGCCCCAGCTCGGTGACGCGCCGAGAAGCGGCTTCGAGGGTGGGTTCGAGGGGCGTCGTGAGGTCCACGAGCTCCCCAAGGTCCTGAGTGGCGCGCTCCGCATGGCGCCACGCAGCGGCGTGGCCAAGCGTCTCGGGTTCGTGTTCCAACGCGAGTTCCTGGGCTAGCGCTAGGCGCTCGGCGACCTGCTGAATCCGCTTCAAGCGCGTGAGATCATGTCGGCCCGCGCGCTCCGCGACGTACATCGCGCGCAGGATACCGATCAAATCCCGTACGGCTTCGAATGGGAACGGAGCGGACCGAGGCATCAGCATTCGCTGTTACTCCCATACTCTTCCGCCACGACGTCGTCCACGCGTCCGCCGGTCACGCTGCATCACGCAGGTTCCGCGAGGCCGAAGCGTCGCTGCAGTCGCGAGACTTTTCGCCCGCATGCGCGCTACGCTGTGCCGAGCGCTGAGATCAGCGCGGTCCCCGCGGCAGGTGCAGACGGACAAACAATGCACCTCCCCCCAACAAACTCCCCCATGGCCCAACGCCTCGCTCCATCGAAACTCGCCAGCCTGCTCCAGGGCGTGGAGGCGGCGCATCCTGGAGGAAGGCTGCGTCAGCTTTGGCGTGAGGTCGTGGGGCCCCGCGTCGCCGCACGCTCCGAAGCAGGTTGGCTGAAGGGTGATGTGCTCACCGTCAAGGTCGCTTCACCCGTCTGGGCACAGGAACTCGCGCTGCTGAGCGAGCCCATCTTGGCCCGCCTGAACGAGGCGGGAGTGAAGGTCAAGCAGCTGAGATTTCGGGTCGTCGACTTGGGGCGCCCCGGACAACCGGTGAAAGCCAAAGCTCGCCGCCCTGCCCCCACGATGCCCCGCGCCGAACTGCCGAAAGAACTGGTGGCACACCTGGAGTCCGTCGAGGACCCGGAGCTGCGCGCGCGCATCAAAGAGGCTGCAGAACTCACCCTCGCGCGCAAATCCAAGCGCCGCTAGCCATTTACCGCGCGACCAACGCTCGGCGACGCCGCGAACCATTACCGCGCGGCAACGAGTCGCTCGAGACCCTCGATGCGCTGGACGATGAAGCGTTCAGCGGGACCGAGCTGTTGCTCCGTTGCCTTGAGCACTGCGACGTACTCGCGAAGGAGCTTCAGATCGACCTCGACCTGTCGCACGAACTGATACAGCTCTTCGACGATGACGCCCGGCAGCGGCCGCTTGCACAGCTGGTTGAGCTCGATGGCGTAGTCAACCCACGACCCCTTACCCGTCGCGCGCGCCAGCTTGATGGCGTAGGAAGTTGCCTTCTCGATGACCGCGGGAGCGACCTCGGTGCCACCGCGACGCTGAGACGCGAGGAGGTTACGCAAGTAGTTGGAGAGGATGCGCTCCGCTTCCGCGCCGCGCCCCATCGCGAGCACCTTGTCGGCAACACCACCCAAAAGGTCGAACGCGTCGCCTTTCCGCGTGGCTTCGGTGTCACCCGTGGGCTCACCAGCAACTGGCGGCACCACGGCGAACGGTGCTGGCTCGAGCCCGGTGAGTGTCTCCGCCGCAGATCGATCGCGGTGCTCCGCCAGCGTGACGCTGTTCACGCCTCCCGAGCGTGCGGTGCGCACCATCAGCTCCTGCTTGCCGATCAGGATGCGGTCGCCGTCTCCAACCTCTTTGGAGCCCTCGAGGCGCACACCGTTGATGTAGACGCCATTCACGCTACCGAGGTCGTGCAAAATCACCTGGTCGTCTTCAACCGTGATCTGCGCGTGCCGCCGTGACACGAGGCCGTCGTCCAGCACGATTTGGCAGCTCGCGGAGCGCCCGATCACGGTCTCGAACCCGGTTAGCTTCAGATCGCGACCGCGATACCGCACCCACGCGAGGAGGGGTCCTCGGGTGGAGCTAACGGCCATCCGTGGTTCGGTGCGCCGCCCGTTGTCGGACTCTGAGGACACTCAGATCAGGTTACATACGCCAACTCGCCACGTCGAGGACTCGGCGGTCCCGGCCTGCAATCAAAGGGCGGCACCCACACCTGGCTTCGGACCCTGGGTCGGCGCAGCATCGGGCGAACGGCCGTTTCTTCGACGCTGTTGCGCGGTGCGTGGTCGAAGCCAAATGCGTGGACGCCAACCGGGGTTCTCGAGAGTCGGTTGTTCAGTGCTGCGGCTACTCGAGGGCTGATGCTAACGAGCGCGGTGGCTACTTGAGCGCAGTGGCTACTTGAGCGCAGTGGCTACTTGGGCGCAGTGGCTACTTGGGCGCGGTGGCTGCCTGCGGTGGCTACTTGAGCGCTGCGAGGCGCTCCAGCCCCTCGAGGCGACTGAGGAGGAAGCGCTCGTTCGGGCCGAGGCTATTCGCGCGTTTTTTAAGGCCCGCGATGTAGTCTCGCAGCCGCGTTCGGTCGATGTTGTCGACCTTGCGAAGTCCGGAATACAGGCCATCGACGACCGCCGCTGGGCACGGACGATTCAACTTGGAATACAGGGTGATGATGTAGTCCACCCAGCGCCCCTTGCCGGTGGCCAGCGCCAACCTGGAGGCGTACTCCGCAGCCTGGTCCACCACGCGATCACTCACTTCGAGGCCGCCGTTGAGATCACTCGCCACGCCGTCGAGGTAGCCGCTCAAAATCCGCTCGGCTTCTGCGCCGCGTCCGAGGGCGAAGGCCTTGTCTGCCAAGTTCCCGAGCAACCCGACCGCGTCCGCGGAGGTCGCCGCTTCCATGCGCATCTGGGTTTGAGCTCGATCGTCTCGCGCCCGCAAGAGCAGCATCTGTTGGCTGCCGATCTGGATCCGATCGCCGTGCTTGAGCACCAGGCTTCCGCTGAGCGCCTCTCCATTGACGAGCACACCGTTGCGGCTGCCCAGATCTTCGACGCTGATCTCCGTGTCCGACACTGCGAGCAGCGCATGGCGACGCGAAACTAGCGGATCATCCAGGGAAAGCTGACACTCCGCGGCGCGCCCAATCACGAACTGCCCAAGGCTGAGTTCGAAGTCATGCTGCAGGTACCGCAGGCGATACTTCATGCCTCAAGGTCAGCCGCCAAGCGCAACAACGCCTGACGCCGCTCCGCACTCTCCTCCGTCACTTCCGCAAGGATACGCTCAACCGAGCCCCGCAGCTCTCCTTGGGAGTCGGGCGGCAGAGTGTGCAACTCGACGCTCACGACCTCGGGCGGTAAGCGATTCGCCGCAGCGAACACATCCAGCGCCCAGCGCCCCCAGCGAGCGTTGCCGAGTCTCCGCGCGAGACGGGAGGCGCTCACGGCGACGGCGTCGAGGTGCTCCGGCGCGACGTGATGATTGGCCGCCAGGCGGCCTTCGATGTTGGCGCGAGCACGCTCCAGCAGGCGCTCAACGTCTTCGGTACGGTTCACGGTCTCGGCGCGCTGCAGCACTTCGATCAAGAGCTGCAGCGTCCAGTTCTGATCCGTGGCACCTACGACGCCACTCACGGTATCGTCCTCGACTCGGTGATCGCTGCCGCAGTTGGGGCACGTTCCCGCTTCCGCAGGGTAAGGAACACCACACGCCGCGCAACGCGTCATGAATCCGGTGGCTCGCCCTGCCGCGCGATCTGCGTCGTCGAGGTGGTAAAACACAAGCTCCTGCGTGCCGAGGCGCACGCGATCGCCGTCGCGCAACTCCTGAGTGCCAGCTAGCTTTTCGCCGTTCACCAAGGTTCCGTTGCGCGAGCCCAGGTCCTGGACCGTGACTTGGTTTCCACGGACTGAGAGCTGCGCGTGCTCACGACTGACCAGCGGATCGTCGAGCGTGACGTGACAGGTCGGACTGCGACCTAGGACGGTGACGCCTGGCGACAGATCGATCTCTTGCAATAAAAACCTGAGTCGGAATCGCACCGCTATGCTCACCTACATCGTCGCCAACACCGCGCCCCCCGACGAGCGTACCATGGCCCAGAACGCCCGCTGCTACCAGCGATGCCGGGAGAGAACACGGAGCACGCCGACGGTGAGCCGCGGATGACGAGTGAGGCCGTACACCTTCAGGGCGTCCTCACCCTGCCCGCGGATCCAGCGCAGCGCCGCCAAGCTCGCGAGGGCTCCACGCAGCGCGCGCCCGCCCAAGCTCGGCTTAAGCTCCGGAAGCCCTTCAATCACCTGGGGTGCGCCTCGTAGCGTCACCACGGGCACCCCCACTAAGCCGTCGTGGATGGTGAGCTGACCCAGGTCGAAGCGTAGGGTCAGCGCTCCACCCCAACCCGGAGCAACGGAAGCTCGAGGAAGATCGGGGGGTGAGGGAGGGTCGTTGACCACGACGAAGACGGATCCTTGCAGCTCCTCGAAGGCTTCGCGTTTCCCCGATGAAGCTTGAACGTTGGCGCGGATGACGTCCGCAAAACGCGCCGCGAGCGTGTTGCGCTCGGTTCCAGGGGCAAGCACTACCGCGGGTTCCATGGCGCACTCCAAGTCGACTCATCATAAGCGACGCAAAGCGCCACACTGTGGACCCAGCCGGTCATCTGCCTCGGGTTATCGGTTACGCGGAGTCGGCGTCAAGCGGCTCCGCCTCAGCCAGCGAAACACCCCCTTGCAGACCCGGGTGTGGGCTGGAAGGCTCCGCCCCCATGCAGCTGCGAGTGGCCGCCGTCGTTGGAACCATCCTAGTAGCAGGCTCCGTGGTAGCACACGCGGATCCGCCGCCGGGACGCAACGGCGCCCCACCCTCCGCGCCAAGCGGCACGACAACCAGCGCGCCTGCGACGAGCAGCGCGCCCGCGCCAAGCGCAGCGCCAGCTCCATCTCAGGCCCCGGCGCCCGAATCGAGCGCCCCCAGCGCGCCCGCGCCGACCGCACCTCCGGCGAGCGCGCCAGCGCCTAGCGCGCCGCCTAGCGCACCTCCCCCGCCCGCCGCGCCAGCACCGACACCCGCAGCACCCGCCCCCTTCGCGCCACCATCCCAATACACGGCGCCAACCCAAGCCCGCGTGGAGTTGAAGGTGAACTACCCCGAGGCGTGGCTCGAGCTGCGTTCGGTCACCTACGGTGGTCCGTGGAAGCGCGCGTGTCAGGCTCCGTGCGGAACAACACTAGAAGTCGATGGGGCCGAAGCTCGGGTGCGCGCACCTGGCATGACGACCACCAACGTCTTCCGCCTGCAGCCTGGCGTAGGCACCGCACGCTTGAGCGTCGACGGCGGAAGCAAGAGTTGGCGCGATTGGGGCGTGCTTTCCCTCGCCATCGGCACACCGATCGCCCTGGGCGGCGGCGCGCTGTATGGCGTGGGGCACTATCAGGACTCCCAAGGCATGAAGACCGCTGGCATCGCTGCTCTGGCGCTGGGCGGGCTAGCGGTCGCCGCCTCGCTCCCCATGTTGATCAGCGGCTCGACCAGCGTACGGGACTTCAACGGCAAGCTGATCGCACAGAGTCGCAAGTCACGCTTCGGTGCCTGGCAGTTTTGAGGCGCCACCACCCGCTAGCGACTGCAAACGGGCAAACGCAGAAAAGGCTCCCTCCCGGGAGCCTTTTCTTTGCTGTGCAGACGCGTGCGCGGACTACGCGAGGACGACCTTGGAGGCCTGCTTCACATAGTTCACGCCGCGGATCTTCTCGAGGGTGCTCTCGTTGAGCTCCGAGTCGAGCATCCAGAGCGACGCCGCTGACTCGCTCGAGCTGTGGACTCCTACCTGCATGCGAGAGATGTTGATCGAGTTCTCGCCCAGGATGGTTCCGATGTTTCCGATGACGCCGGGCTTGTCAGCGTTCTTCATCACCAGCATGGCGCCTTCGAGCAGCAGATCGAGATCGAAGTCACCCCAGCGCACGAGGCGCGGGCCGCGATCCGAAGCCAGCGTGCCCGAAACGGAGACGCGTTCCCCGTCTGCACCGGTCACGGTGAGAGACACGAGCGTCGCGAAGCCGCTCTTGCCCGTGCTCTTCAGCTCGCGCACGTCGATGCCGCGGTCGCCCGCGACCATCGGCGCGTTGATCGGATTCACGCCTTCCTCGAGGAACTGGTCGAGCACACCTGCGAGGGCGGCGTTGACCACCGGCGCCAGCTTGAGTCCTGCAGCTTCACCGCTGAACTCCAGCTCCACCGCGCGAGGCTGGAGGCTCTCCACCTGTCCAAGGAACTGGCCCAGGCGCTTCGCCAACGTCACGTACGGTCCTAGCGTGCTCGCCATATCGCGGGGCACTGAAGGCACGTTCACGGAGTTCGTGATGGTGCCTTCCGTCAGGTACGCAATTACCTGCTGGCAGATCTCCACGGCGACGCGCAGCTGAGCCTCCTTGGTGGAGGCGCCAAGGTGCGGAGTCACCACGCTGCCCGGGTGCTTGACGATCTCGCTGAGACCAGGCGGTTCCTCGGGGAAAACATCGAGGGCTACGCCGCCGATCTTCCCAGAATCGAGACCACGCACCAGCGCGGCTTCATCGTAGACGCCGCCGCGCGCCGCGTTCACGAGCAGCACGCCGTCCTTCATCTTCGCGATGGTGTCGTCGTTGACCAAGTTCTTGGTCTCAGCCGTAAGCGGCGTGTGCACGGAGATGGCGTCGGCGCGGCGCCACAGCTCATCCAGGCTCACCAGCTCTACCCCGAGTTCAGAAGCGCGATCGCTCGTCACAACCGGATCGAACGCGATGACCTCCATGTGCAGCCCACGAGCGCGATCCGCGAGGATACGTCCGATGTTGCCAAGTCCGATGACGCCGAGCGTCTTGCCCGTCAGCTCACGGCCCTCGAACAGCTTCTTCTCCCACTTGCCTTCCTTCATAGAAGCGCAGGCGGCGGGGATCTTGCGGGCCATGCTCATCAGCAAGGACAGCGCGTGCTCGGCCGTGGTGACGGCGTTCCCCGTCGGGGTGTTCATCACCACGATGCCGCGACGAGAGGCCTCCTTGACGTCGACGTTGTCCACGCCGATGCCAGCGCGACCCACCACGCGCAGGTTCTCTGCGGCGTCGAGCACCTTCTTCGTGACCTTGGATCCGCTACGGATCACCAGGCCGTGATAGGCGCCGATGCAAGCCGCAAGCTCGTCCTCGGAGAGACCGGGCTTGTAGTCGACCTCGATCCCAGCGGCCTTCTCGAGGATCTCCAGCCCTTGTTTGCTCAGGCTGTCAGAAACCAGAACCTTTGCCATCACTTACCCTTCCTGAAATCAGCCATGAAGCTGGCGAGGGTCTCTACCCAGGCCACTTCGGCGGCGTTGTAGATCGAAGCGCGCACGCCGCCCACGGAGCGATGGCCCTTGAGGCCGATCATGCCCTTCTCCGTCGCTGCCTTGATGAACTCTGCCTCGAGCTCAGGCGTCGGGAGGTTGAACACCACGTTCATCAACGAACGGCTGCCCTTTTCCACGGGGCAACGGTAGAAGTCGGGGTCCGCATCGATGGCGCCGTACAACACTGCACCCTTCTCGCGGTTCTTCTTCTCCATGGCTGCCAAGCCACCCGCTGCCTTGACCACCTCCAGCACATTGCGCATCAGGTAGATGCTGAACGTCGGCGGCGTGTTGTAGAGCGAGTTGTTCGAGGCGTGCGTCGAGTAGCGCAGGATCGCCGGAGTCGTTTCCTTCTCCTTGGCGATCAGCGCCTTGTCGATGATCACCAGAGCGAGTCCGCTCGGTCCGATGTTCTTCTGCGCACCCGCGTAGATCACACCGAACTTGGAGACGTCGATCGGGCGCCACATGATGTCGCTCGACATGTCGGCGAACAGCGGTGCCTTGGTCTCCGGGAAGTCGAACCACTGCGTCCCAGCGATGGTGTTGTTGCTGGTGATGTGGACGTACTGGGCGTTCGGATCCAGCTCCAGCTCAGAAGCCTTCGGGATACGGGTGAACTTGCCGTCGACGCCGACGTTTGCCGCCGCGCGCGCCGAGCCAATCACCTTGGCTTCGCTTAGCGCCTTCTTGGACCAAGAGCCGGTGACGACGTAGTCAGCGCTCTGCCCCTCCCCAAGGAAGTTCATCGGCAGCATCGCGAACTGCATGCTCGCGCCGCCTTGTAACAGCAGCACCTCGTGAGTGTCCGGGACGCTGAGCAGCTCCCGCACCAGAGCCAGTGTCTGCTGGTGGACAGCGTCGTAGGCTTTGCCGCGGTGACTGTGCTCAATGACACTCATTCCAGTGCCCTCGAGATCGAGAAGCTCTGCTTGAGCGCGTTCGAGCGCTGCCAATGGCAGCGCTGCCGGACCAGCGTTGAAGTTGATTACTCGGGCCATTTTCCTCCACGCAGACAAGGGCCTGCGGGGCCATCGCGTAGTAACTGGACGCGTCTTAGTCAAGCGCGACCACTTGGCCGACCGCTTGCCGGGGAACCGCACCTTCACGGATCAGCCTCGCACGGCCTTCATCTAGCGCGACCAAGGTCGATGGCAATCCACCCGGCGCGTGTCCGACTACGACCCAAACCCCGGGCAGCGCTTGCTCCGCGCTCGTATGATCGAGCGCCGCAGGCTCCCCAGGTGGGTTCGCGCTCGTCGCCGTAAGCGTGAGTCCAGACAGCTTAGCGAGGCGCCGAGCCGCGCTTGGTCCGGCTTCACGAACGCCGATCGTGCCTGCATGAGTCAAACGTGTGTCCACGGTGTGAGCCGCGGGTAACACGATAGTCAGCCCACCTGGCCAAAACTTCTCTGCGAGCAAACGGGCGGTCTCAGGCACGTCGTGTACCCAATGAGCCCACTGGGGCAACCCCGGTACGATCAGGCCGATGCCTTTGTTGTCGCGGTGCTTCGTCTTCAGCAATCGATCGACGGCACGGGGGTTGTTCGCGTCAGCAAGTAGACCGAATGAAGACTCCGTAGCGACGGCGACCACCTCACCCAATAGCAGCAGTTCCAGCGCCGCGCGCTCGCCGACCACACGTCTCATGCTCATACCTTACCGAGCGCGCGGTATCCAATATCCCTACGGAATTGCATACCAGCGAAGCGGATCCGCTCGACAGCCGTGTAGGCGCGCTCGCGCGCCTGAGCCAGGTCAGCCGCCGTAGCGGTTACGCCAAGCACCCGTCCCCCAGCAGTGACGACGCGTCCGTCACGGAGCGAAGTGCCGGCGTGAAATACCGCGCTTCCTTCGACCTCTGCGGCTTGCTCCAAGCCCTCGATCACGTCGCCTTTGCGAGGTGTTTCTGGGTAGCCGTGGGCCGCCATCACCACGCACATGGCGTGCCGCGAACTCACCGTCACGACCTCCGGCCGCAGAGCGCCCTGCGCCGCGCTCAGCAGCAGCCTACCGAGGTCGCCGTCGAGGGTCGCCATCAACACCTGGGTCTCCGGATCCCCAAACCTCACGTTGAACTCGAGCACCTCCGGCTCCCCCGCAGGCGAGACCATCAGCCCAACGAACAACGTCCCAACGAAGGGGCTGCCCTCCTGTTGCATGCCGCGGATCACGGGCATCACCACTTCCTCACGCACGCGATCGAGCAGCGCTGCATCCACGAGGGGCGCGGGAGCGTAAGTCCCCATGCCGCCGGTGTTTGGTCCGCGATCGCCCTCGCCGATGCGCTTGTGGTCCTGCGCCGCGGGCAGCATCAGCACCCGCTCGCCGTCACAGATGGCGTGCACGCTCGCTTCGGCTCCCGGCAGACGCGCCTCGAGCACGATGGTGCGCCCGGCGTCTCCAAAGCGGCCTTCCAGCATCTCCAGGCTGGCGCTCAAGGCTTCCTCGGCAGTCTCCGCGACGACAACGCCCTTACCCGCGCAGAGACCGTCCGCCTTCACTACGGGTACTTCGCCTCGGGCGCTGAAGCGATCGAGCGCGGCGCGCACTTCCTCCGCGCTGCGCACGACCTCGAACGCAGCGGTGGAGATGCCGTGGCGCTTACAGAACTCCTTCATGAACGCCTTGGAACCCTCGAGGCGCGCGGCTGCAGCGCCAGGGCCGTACACGGCCAATCCGGCGGCGCGCAGCTCATCGGCGAGCCCCGCGCATAGCGGCGCCTCAGGTCCAACGACCACCAAATCAGGGCGCCGATCGAGCGCGACGGCCTTCGGTTCCCCGCTGACGCTCTCGAGGTCGGGTATTGCGGGGTTTCCGGGACACAGCGTGACTTCTGCTACGGAAGGGCTTTGGGCGAGACGCCAGGCCAGCGCATGTTCGCGTCCCCCGCCACCAATCACCAGTATCCGAAGTCCCGAACCAGGCTGTTGCATGGCCGCCCCGTAGCCCGTCGCCCACCGAGGAGCAACGCCGCGCGACTCCTGCCGCCAAGCTCGCCCGAGCCAGGGCTGAATCCGCGTACGGTCATGCTGCTCGCGGTGATACGGCTCGCGGTGATGGGGGCACGCTAGCTGCCGGCGTTGCCCAAAGCGGCCGAGGACTGGTACACAGAGAAGGCTCCGTGTGCGCGCCCCGAGCGACGAGGAGCCCAAAGCACCGCCCAATCCGCTGCGAGGCCCGAGTGTCCCACGTCGTCATTCGCACCGTGCGTCCCTACGCAACCGAGGAAGAGTTCCTTCAGGCCGAAGGCTGGACGTTGTCGCGTAAGAACATCATCCTACTCGACCAACCGGAGCACCCCGAGGGCACGGTGGTGCGCTTCGAGTTGAAGCTCGAGGGCGGCCAGCGTCTGATGCGGGCAGAAGGCAGCGTCTCGCGCTTCCGCCCGAGCGATGACGAGTTCCCCTCTCAGCTCGAGCTGAAGTTTCGCCGCTTCGACGCCGCGGCGAAGGCCCTCATCGAAGCTGCAGAGGCCCTGGCCGCGCTGACTGAGGACGACTACGAGGTCATTGACGACGTCGAGGCGCTCAGCGAAGTAGATAACAGCGCGCCAATCCATACGGAACCGCTCGAGCACAGCGACCCGGTCCCTGATAGCGCTCCCGGGGTCGCCGTCAGCTTCGAACCGAGCAACCCCGCGGCGGGCAACACCCAGCCCCTGGCAACCCAGCCCCTCGGGAGCTTTGAGTCGGAAAACAGCCCCTACAGCGCACCTCCGCGACCGTTGTCTGCGGAGACAATCGAGGAGCAAGCCCTGGATGACGCTGTCGCCAGCGCAACCCGCGAAGTGCGATCGAGTTCGCTACCGGCTCCGGCACCTGAGGGAGATCCCCTGGCTGGCTCGGCGCTCAAGCTAGACGCACTGATTTCGGAGGCCCTGTCAGAGCCACCGCCGGCGGACCCAGCGATGCCCGCAATGACCCCGCTGCCGATTTCCGATCAAATCCCAACCTTGCTGGACAACAGCTCCCCCAGCACGGCTACCACGCCGCTCCCAGCCCCGAGCGGCGGCGACGTGGACGAGCTCTTGGCGCTTTCGCCGGACGCGTTAGAGACGGCAGCCTCGCCCCCAAACGAACCAGCCCCGATCAGCGACAGCCAGCAGCTGGCCGAGCAGCCAGAGACGGCACAGCAGCTGGAAGAAGCACCGCTGCTTGATGTCGACGAGGTGGTGGCAGTCGAAGTCGCCGCGGAGTCCGTCGAAGAGGTCGAAGTCGCCGCGGAGTCCATCGAAGAAGTCGCCGTGGAGTCCGTCGAAGAAGTCGAAGCGGAAGCCGCCACCGAGCCCACGGCAGAGACGGACACCTCCGACGACAGCCTCGACACGCGAGGGAGCGGCGTGCATCCGCGCCCCGGGAAGGTCGCGGCGCCGAGCAACCGCGACGAACTGCTCGCTAAGCTCAGGGAGCGCCGGCTACGCAAGACAAGCGCCGACGCTCAAGCTCAGTCAAGCGCTCAATCCGGCAGCGGCACTTCTTCAGGCACGTAGCGCGCTGGCCGCGACTTGGCGCGCTCCACGAGGCGCCGGCAGAGTTCTGGGAAATCGATACCGGCAACACCCGCGGCCTCCGGGTAGAGGCTCGTGGCGGTCATCCCAGGTAGCGTGTTCACCTCGAGCAGCGTGACGTCGACGTCGGGGTCCGCGGGCACCACGAAATCCATGCGCCCAAGGTCCCGCGCGGAAACAGACTTAAACGCCGCAACGGCAACGCTCTGGATGCGGCCGAGGCGCGCGAGAGGCAATGGAGCTGGGCACTCGTGGCGGCTGCCACCGGTACCGTAGCGCGACTTGAAGTCGTACCACTCCGCGGCGTTACTGTGGATCAGCGTCGGGGAGAAAGCCACCGGACCGGCGTCGCCCTCGAGCACGCCACAGGTCACTTCAAGCCCGGTAACGAAGCGCTCGATCAGCGCCTCGGAGTCGACTTCGAAGGAGCGCTGCAAGGCTTCGCGCAAAGCCGCGCCGTCGCTGCCTTCCGCGAGCCGTTGCACACCGATCGAGGAGCCGCCGCCCGACGGCTTGACCACCACGGCGGGTCCAAGCTCCGCGATCACCGCGTCACAGTCGAGCGCCTCGAGCTCGCTCTGCTTCACCACGCGCTCTGGCGCAACCGGTAGCCCTGCCTCGCGGAAACAGCGCTTGGCAGCAGGCTTGCTCGCCGCGGTGGCGCTTCCGAGCACTCCGGAGCCCACGTAGGGCACGCCCAGCACCTCGAGCAGCCCTTGCAGGCAGCCGTCCTCCCCCAGCGGACCGTGCGTGGTCGGGAACACCGCGTCGAAATGGCCGGCGAGCAGCGCTGCGGGTAGCTCACGCCCCAGCTCCAAAAGCTCGGCCTCGTAGCCCGCCTTGATCAGCGCCGCCTGAACACCGCGCCCCGACGCACGGCTCACCGCAGCTTCACTCGAAGGGCCACCGCACACGACCGCGATGCGTGACGTCACGTGGCAGACTCCTCACCCAGCTTGATGTGGTCGAGGGTGATGCCGAGCTGATTACTCAGCGTGAAGATGCGCTCGTCGCGGTAGAACTCGCCGAAGCAAATGCGGGTGATGCCAGAGTTGGCGATCAGCTTGAAGCAGCCAAAGCAAGGCGACGCTGTCACATAGATGTCGGCGCTGTCGATGCGCACTCCGTTGCGAGCCGCCTGGACGATCGCGTTTGCTTCCGCATGGACTGTGCGCACACAGTGACCGTCTTCCATCATGTGCCCCGCGTCGTCGCAGTGATCGAGGCCGCGGATCGAACCGTTATAGCCCGTCGCCAGCAGCATCTTGTCGCGCACGATGACCGCGCCGACGTGCTTACGGCTGCAAGTGGAGCGCGTGGCCACCTGGCGCGCGATCTCCATGAAGTACTGATCCCACCCAACCCTCGCCTTGCTCTCCGCCATGGCCGAGTCGTACACGACCACAGCGGGTTCTGCGAGCGCTTCAGCCAACCGGCGGAGCGACCTCGGCGCGGGCCCAGCGGCCGCCAGGCGCTCGCTCAATGTGCCCTTCGGGGACAACCGAGAACCCCGCTCAGCGGGCGCCCACCCCGGCCGGACACTTGACGTTGCGGCCGGCTCGTGGCTGAGTCCGCCGGTGCGAGCCATCCGAGTGAAGCCGCCGCTGATTGCGGCGCTGGTCCTGATCGTCAGTGGAGCGGCTTACGCTGCGCGGGAGAGCGGTGATCGCGCTCGCGCCGAGCAGCTCTTGGGCGGGCTCAGCTCCGCGGATCCGAAGCTGGTGGCCGAGCCGGTCAAGAACGCGAAGGCGGCGCTCAAGCGCGCGGACGACATGCGCGCCTCGAGTGACCTCGAGCACGCCGAGCTGAGCGAAGGGGTCGCCTTCGAGTGGGCGGCAACTGCTGGGGATCTGACTCGCGCGGCGAAGTCCGAAGGCGAAGTCGACAAGCTCGCGAAGGACTTGAAGGCTGTGGAGACGAAGAAGCTCCGCGCCCAGGCACTGCTGGAGGAGACCATCGCGCGTCGCGAGCGCGCCAAGGGCAAGCTGAAGGACTTCGAGGAACCGAAGACCGAGCCGGATCCCAAGGCCGCCAAACCCGATCCAAAGGCCGCCAAGGCACCAGCAACCAAGGCCCCCGCCGCGAAGGAGGCCAAGTGATGAGCCGCACCAGTAGCCGTCGCGTTTGGGGGTTAGGCTCGTTGTTCCCTCGCCTGAGCCTGACACCACGTCGCCTGCTCGTGCTGGGCAGCGCCGTCGCGCTCATCAGCTGCGCTAGCGGTCCGCGCCCGCCCGTACTGGGACAAGCGGACGAGGTCGCCGTTGGGCCGAAGGCAATCGACGCCAAGGCCGAAGCGCCTCAGGCCTTCGCCCACGCCGAAAAGCTGCGTGCAGAAGCCGATCAGGCGTTCGAAGACGGCGACCAGGCCGCCGCGGAGATCCTCGCGGAAAGGGCCATCGCGGCTTACTCCCACGCGTTCGTGCTCGTGCGCCTGTCCCGCGCTGAAAATCGCCTGGCCAAGGTCAAAGCAGACCTCGCAAAGGCCCAAGGCGACCTGGGCAAGCTCGATACGCAGCAAGCTGAAGTCGCTCGCGAGGCCGAAGCGCTAGAGCTGAAGCTCAAGGTGGCGCGAGACGCCGTGCCCCTCACCCCAAACGAGCCTGCATCCGCCGACCGCGAAGCGGCCCGCCTGGAGGCCTCCCGCGCCTTGGCGGCGCAAGCCCGGCTGTTGTGCGTTTCCGCGTGGCTCATCGCGCCGGACACCAAAGACATCAAGTCGAGCATCGAAGGCGTGGACGCGCTCGCCAAGGCGCTCGAGAAGTCCCCGAAGCCTGCTCCCATCGACGACGCGATCAAGCTGCGCAGCGCTTGCTTGAAGCAGCTCACTCTGGCCCGCCGCGCAGCCACCGCGGAGGCCCGCGCGTCCTCTGAGCAGGACGAGCTGCTCAAGGCGCTGAGTGATCGCGGCGGTCTCGAGCCTCACCGCGATGACCGCGGCATCGTGGTGACCCTGCGCGGCCTCTATCAAGGCAACAAGCTCGCAAAAGACGCGAAGGAGCGCCTCGAAGCGCTGGCCAAGGTCGCCAAAGCGAACCCCCGCTTCCCGCTGCTGATCTCCGTCCACGAAGGCGCGGCAGACGCCAAGGCGACGGAGCTCGCGAAGACGTTGAGCGATCTCGGCGCTCCCAAGGTGGAAGCTCGCGGTATCGGCGATCGCCTACCCCTCGTGCCGAGCAAGCTGCGCGGCGCCGCCCAGAAGAACGCGCGCATCGAGCTCGTGTTCGTCTCACCAATCAACTAACCGCGCCTATCAAAGCTTGGCCTGCCGTGCCTGTTCCCGCAGCGTGTTGCGGCGGTAGGGAAAGCACCTACCCGACTCGCTCCCCCACAGCACCACGGACGCGGGCCCACGCCCATTTGTGCGCGTTTCGCCCCAACGCTGCGCCACCTCTAACTGTCGGAGATTGGCGGCATTGAGCTGCAGCGTTGGCAGAAAATCATACTGAGGCTGGACGAACCCAGCTCGGGACCTCAAGTTTTGGTGTTGTTGCGCGTCTAAACTCCCACAGGCCAAACATGGGGCGAGACTCACTGTTCGGAGGAACCATCGTGTGGACCGGCGAAGCCCGGTACGCGCGGCTGCCCGTTGCGTATCGGGCGGTCGCCGCGCTGGCCTTCGTCGCCACGGCCTGCGCGCTGAGCTTCGTGCTCGCGGCCAAGCTAGCGCTGCACGTCGCCGCTTTGCCCACGCTGCTCTTCGCGGCGTTTAGTCTTGCCGTGGGGATCGCCGCGATAGAGCTGCCGCGCTGGTGGCTCAGCCAGATGCGCTACACGGTCACCGAGAGCCACGTGATCTGGCAGCGGGGTCGCTTCCGCCGCACCATCGAGATCCGTTCGATCAGCTTTGCCCGCATTTTCTGGGATCCGCGCCAGCCTGGGGTGGGCGACTTGGAGCTCGTGCGTGCCGTGCCCACCGGCGCGCTGCACCGCCGGCTCACCCTACGGCTGAGCGGAGTCACGGCGCCGGATCGGGTTTGGGCCATCGTTCGAGGCGTGGAAACCACCGTGCCTGCCGGGCTCGGCGATCGCCCGCTGACTCAGCGCTTGGATCCCGCAGAGCGCGTGCTCTGGACCGCGCGCCCACGCCGCTCGTGGCGAGCGCTGTTGCCGCGCGGACAGCGACAGATCGGGCTGATGTTGATCGCCGTGTTGCTGCTCGGCTCGGCGGGTCGCATCTTGTCCCGACTACCGCGGCTCATCGGGTCGCTCTCGGGCGCGGGCATTGAAGTCGCCCCGCTCATCGCCATCGGGCTCGCGCTCACACTTTCGCTGGGCTTGCTGTTGGGTCTCTCGGGCTACGCGCTGAACGAGGCTTGCCTCAAGGCCTGGCGGCTCGTCAGCAACACTCGCTACCTCGTGACCAACCGCCGGGTGCTAATCCAGCGCGGCCACGAAGAGCTGCACTTGGATCGGGATCGCATCGTCGATGTGATCGACGCGCCAGGGCAGGCCGCGGGCGTGACGGATCTATTCCTCGTGCTCGATGGACCTCGGGCTCGCGCCGTTGAGGCGAGCGGGGCGTTTGGAGAGCTCGAGCGCACCCCGTATTTGCGTCCGGTGCTGCTCGCCGTGGAGGACGTAGACGGTGCTCGTCGCGTCCTACGTCAGCGTGAGGAGCTGCCGGAAGCTGCGTAGCTGGCGAGGGCGGCGCTTGCCGGCAACGCTGCGGGGTCAGGGCTCCAGCGCCTCAGGGCTCCAGCGCCTCAGGGCTTCAGCGTGGGCTTCCGCTTGGCAGGCGCAGTTCCCTTAGGCGCAGCGCCCTTAGGCGGGACGGACTTAGGCGTGCCTCGTAGGGGCGGCGGCAACGCGAAGGGACGGGCGTTCGGCGCCGCTTGCTTCCCGCTCTTCGCAAGTTCCTTCTCGGCGGCTTTGCGCTCGCGCTCCGTTGTCTTCAAGTGAAGGCGCGCGTTGACCACCCACTCAGCTTTCGCTGGTACCGCTTCCGCGAGGTAAGCCTCCCAGGCCTGGCTCGCTCGCGCGTAGCCCTCCGCGCGCCCTCCTGCGCCGGCCGCATCTTTCGCCAGAGCCATCCAGGTCAGCGCTCGGTAGTAGTGGATGTCATAGCGCGGTACGAAGAACACACTCGGCAGGTCCAGCGCGCCGGGATAGATTTTCGTCGCTAGGGTCGCTGCCTGCAGCGCCGCAGGTAGATCTCCGAGTCGGTCTTGAACGATGGAGATCCCCCAGTAGGCCAGCGCCTGAAGCGAAGGTTCGTTGCCGATCTTGACCGCCTGCTGGTAGTCCCGCAGTGCGTCGGTCAGGCGCCCCTGTACCATCGCCGATTCCGCACGGTTGAGGTACAGGTTGCCGCGTAGCCCGCGCTCCCAGCTGGTGTCGAGAGCGCGCGTGTAGCTATCGTATTCCCCTTTGCTGTCCCCCGCTTTCGCGCGCAGGATCCCCAGGTCGAACCACGCGCGGCGCGCGAGCGGCGACGCTGGGTCGCGGGCCAGCGCCCGCCGCAACACTGTCTCGGCGCGCTTCAAGTCCGGCCCCAGGCTGAGCAAGTGTCCGAGGAAGTAGTCGACCTCGGCGCTCCCATGGCCTTCTGCGAGCTCGGCGAGGGCCAGCGAGGCGCGCTCCAGGTTCTTCGCGCTGCGAGTGGAAAAGCGCTCCGCTTCGAGGGAGCGGGCGAACATGCGCTGGGCGCCTTCGTAGCTTTTTTCTGCGACGGCGGCTTGGGGGTCCCGCGCTGCTTCCCATAGACTTGGCTCTGCGGAGGACGGCAGCGCCCAGAACAGCGCGCCTAACCCCCAAATCCAAGTCAGCCTACGCAACACGCGGCGACCTATTTCACTTTCTTTTCCGCGTGGCTACGCCAGCGGTCGTCCTTGGGCGCGCTCTTCAGGTACGCGCGCCACTGCTCTTTTGCTTGCTCCGAGGACTCCGCCAGCACCGCAGCCATGGCGTGTAACTCCGCTTCTGGCACATGAGGCAATGACGCTAGCAAGCTGAGCTTGCCGTGCTTCAGGTACTGAAGCTGACGGAGCAGCACCCCTGGACCGCCTGCCTCCTTGGCAACGGCCTGGGCCTCCGCGGTTCGCCCTTGGCGGTCGAGCACCAGCGCGAGCGCGCCGAGTACGAAGCTCGAGAAGCCAGGTGCGCCGCGCCGCTGACGCGCCTCAGCGAGGTAGTTCGCGGCGATATCCAGCTCACCCGCGGCCATGCGCACGAGCGCTGCTTCGACGAACAGCGCGTGTCGCCGCACCTGGCTCGAGAGCAGCGACGCTTGCGGGACCAGACGCCGGTACAGCTCGAGAGCCTGGACCGATTTACCACGCAGAAAAGCAATCCGCGCCGCGTCCTGGAGCTGCGCGGGCGCGCTGGGTCCAGCCGGTTCGAGCTTGAAGCCTTGGTCGAAGCGCTGCTCGGCATCCGAAAGGCGCCCGATAGCAATTAGCGCTTGCCCCGCCAGCCAGTGCGGCGCAGCAAACTTGGGCCGCAGCTTGGCGGCCTTGTCAGCGGCTTCCAGGGCAGTGCGAGGATCCTGGCGCAATGTGGAATAGCCGCGAGCCAGCCAGCGGCAGTAGCTCGCAAGGCTCGGCTGGCGCGCGTTGGTCCACAGGGAGCGCCGCGACTCGGTACGCGCCGGTCGACACTCGATGGGTCGCGGAGCGGACTCGCGAGCAGCGTCCAAGGTTTGAACCTCGACCGGCAACGTCGCGAGCACCCACCACATGAGGAAAGACTAAAGGCAGAGACACGGCCCCGCCAGCCTAGTCCGCTCTCAGGGCGCGTCGGCGCGCCCAAAGAAAGGATTGTGTAGCACGATGGTCTCGCGGCGGCGGGGCCCAACGCTGACCAGATAGAGCGGCACCCCGGCACGCTCTTCCATGAAGCGCACGTAAGCGCGCGCGGCGGCGGGCAAGTCGCTCAGCACTTGAGCGCCGGTCAAGTCCTCCGTCCAACCTTCGAGCTCTTCGTAAACCGGGGTGATGAGCCCGGGGTCATCCAGGAGGTCGATGGGGAAGTCCTCGGTGCGACCATCGGGGGTGTCGTAGGCCACGCACACGCGAATGCGTGAGAGGCCCGTGAGCACATCGAGCTTCGTGAGCGCCCAACCATCCACCCCGTTGACCCGCGCAGCGTAGCGCAGCGCAGGGATGTCGAGCCAACCCGTGCGGCGGGGTCGCCCAGTGACCGAGCCGAACTCCGCTCCGACCTCTCTCAGGTGCTTGCCGTCGGCGTCATCCAGTTCCGTCGGGAAAGGCCCGGCTCCTACGCGCGTAGCGTAGGCCTTCGTGATGCCGATCACTGTGTTGATGCGGTTCGGGCCGATTCCGGAGCCGATCGCCGCACCGCCGGAGACCGGGTTACTCGAGGTCACGAACGGATACGTCCCGTGGTCGACGTCGAGCAAGGTGCCTTGAGCGCCCTCGAAGAGCACACGTGTCTTGTCCCTGATCGCCTGATCGACCGCAACCGAGGCGTTACCCAGCATCTTCACGATGCGATCGCGCGCAGCGAGGAGCGGCGCCATCACTTCGCTGAGCTCAGGCGACTTGCCGCCCAGGCTCTGAATCGTGGAAGCCCAGCCCTCGAGCGCCATCTTCACCTTGGCCTCGAGCCGCGCCGGATCCTTGAGCATGCCGGCGTGCACGCCGAGCCGCTTCACCTTGTCTTCGTAGGCAGGACCAATGCCCTTCTTGGTCGTACCGATCGCCTTGTCCGCCGCGCTCGACTCGCGCAGCGTGTCGACCAAGATGTGATACGGCATGATCAGGTGGGCGCGATCCGACAGCAGCAAGCGCTCGGCGACGCCTTTGTGACCACGACGCTCGAGCTCGTCGATCTCTCCGAGCAGCACGTCGACATCCACCACCATGCCCTGCCCCAGCACGCAGCGAGTGTTCTCGCGCAGGATGCCGCTCGGTAGCAGGCGGACGATGATCTTCTCGTCGCCAATCACGAGTGTATGACCCGCGTTCGGGCCGCCCGCGTAGCGCACGACCATCTCGGCAAACTCGGTGTAGATGTCGACGATCTTGCCTTTGCCTTCGTCACCCCACTGCGCACCGACGATCACCACGGACGACATTCTCGTGTTCTCCTGCTGGGGTCGCCTCGAGCGAGGCGAACGTGAGTCTCACGCGATCGATTCCCACTCAGGGAGCGAGCGCGGCAACAGAGCCGGTAAAATCCTGGCTCGTTGCGGAGCCGTATTAGCGGCCAAAGCCTCAAACCACAAGGGGCCGTGGCGCTCAGTCGAGTTCTGCGGAGAGCCCACGCGCGGTTTCTGTGACATCGCCGCCAGTGATCTGCTTTCGCGCGCCCGAGCCGAGGCAAGTCAGCTCGAGTGCATTCGGCGAGCCTTCCACCAAGTGCGTGTAACGCCAGGCATGTGCGTACCCAAGGGGATCGCTGGCCGGCGCCACGGCGCTCACCACGCCGAGCTTTCTCAGGGCGCGCACCAGCTGAATCGCGTGAGGCGACGCGGACACGAGAACGCGCGTTCCAACTCCAGGCGAGCGCTGAGCGTCTGCGAGCGCCCACGCCAAGTTGTCCAAGTCGACCGCCATGCCCGCCGCGGGCCGGTCCTGCCCAAAACGGGCGAGTAGCCGGTCGTAGCGGCCACCAGACGCGACCGCCCGGCCAGGCCCTTCCGCGAGGAGCTGAAACAGAAAGCCCGTGTAGTAGCGAAACGCTCGAGTCTCCCCGAGGTCCACGACCAACGCACACTCGAGCTCCTGAGCGCGCGTCCACAGCGCCTTGAGTTCCAAGCAGCCGCTCAGCGCGTCGGTCCCTGCGAGCACCCGCTCAGCACGCTCCCAAACCTCTTCTGCGCCGGTCAGCTCAGGCAAAGCGCACAGTGCCTTGAGCTCTGCCGCTGACAGCCCAGCGCGCCCCGCCAGCCGTTCGAGCTGATAGCTGTCCTTGAGCGAGAGGGCTTCGACGACCTCATCGCGCAATCCGCGCGGTACCCGCTCGAGCAGCGGCGTCGCGATCGCGGCGTGGCCCAAATCGATCACGAAGTCCTTCAAGCCGGCGCGCCGCACGGATTCGACCGCCAGTTCGAGCACCTCGAGATCGGCGTCCACACCGCCCTGCCCCACATATTCGATGCCCGCCTGAGGGATTTGCCGGTGCTTCCGCGCACGCTCGCGCGGACGCCGCAACACGGAGCCCTGGTAGCAGAGCCGCGCGGGCGACGGTGCGTCCGCGAGGCGCGTGGCCAAGAGCCTGGCTACCTGGGGGGTCATGTCTGGTCGAAGCGCCACCACCTCGCCCGTCTCGGGCTCGACGAAGCGCAACACTTCCTGCGGCTCCAAAGCGCCGAGCCCGCGCACCAACACATCGGCGTACTCGAACGCTGGAGCGCTCACCCGCTCGTAACCGTAGAGTTCAAAGCAGCCGCGCAAGCGCCCGCCGAGCTCGGACTCGATGCGCGCGTCTTCGGGCAGGCGATCCCGCATCCCGGCGGGCAGCGGATGCTCCAGGGACTTCAAGCGGCCCTGCATTTGCGCAAGATCTGCTGGCGGGTAGCTCGGCGGTGTTGAAGCGTTGGAGTCAGCCACGGCGCGCGGACTCTACAGCGAATTGGCGCTGATCGCCCGCGACAATCCGGCAGTTCCTTAGGCTTTGGCAGCCTGCGGAGCCCGTTGTATGGCAGTGCCATGAGCGAACACGGCGCGGGGCGTCCCAGCCTCCCGGAAATCGACGTACGAGAGAAAGGCGCGGAGAAGGACGGCGAGCGTCAGTACATGGATCGCCGCCTGTTCATGCAGCTGTTGGTGTTCAACGTCGAGCGCGAGACTCACCCCGAGGACGCCATCCGACGCCTGGGCAAGACGCTGAAGAAGCGTGACGCCGCGGGCACCATCTACAAGGATGTCAACAATCCGCGCGGAATTGGGCTGCTGACGTGGAGCGAAGATCCAGAGTTCTTCGCGACCACCTTGCGCGACGCACTGTGCGACGACAAGAACGACAGCCTGGAGCTCTGCCCGGACTTCACCATGATCGGGCGTAGCTACAGCTCGGGCTTCGAGCAAGACCTCCCCTTCTGGCTCATCAACCGTCCCATCGAGACGGTAACCAACCCCGATTGGCCGTGGGCGGTCTGGTACCCGCTGCGACGCAGCGGCGCCTTCGAACAGCTCGAGGGCCGCGAGAAAGGCGGCATCTTGCATGAGCACGCGTTGATTGGCCGCGCCTACGGCGAGAAGAACCTCGCCCACGACGTGCGCCTCGCTTGCCACGGCCTCGACTACAAGGACAACGAGTTCTTGATCGGCTTGATCGGCGAGAACCTGTATCCGCTGAGCCACGTCGTGCAATCCATGCGCAAGACGAAGCAAACCTCCCAGTACATCTCGCAGATGGGGCCGTTCTGGGTGGGACACATGGCCTGGACCAGCCGCGGCAAGTGAGCCCGCTGGCGCGAACTCGTGACAGCTTCCCCTACTCTCGCCCTCGGGTTCGACCTCGACGGCACCCTGGTCGACTCCCTCGAGGATATCCGCGCGGCACTGAACGCGTGCCTGAGGGAGCTGGGCAAGCCTGAAGTCGACTCCAGGGCGGCTCGAGGCTTCATCGGCGATGGTGCCACGCTGCTCTTGGCTCGCGCCCTCGGCTGGCAGCACGACGAACCCCGCCTCCCGCAGTTGGTGGAGCGCTTCCAGGAACACTACGCGCAGGCGCCGGCACGCCACAACCGCTGGATGCCCGGCGCCGAGGCCGCCCTCGCGCTAGGCGAGCGGCTCGGCGTTCCGCTTGGGATCTGCACGAACAAGCCACGCAAAGCCACGCTCGCCCTCCTCCAGGCTCTCGACGTGGAGCGCCACCTGAGCGGCCTGGTTTGCGGCGGCGACTTACCGGAAAAGAAGCCGGATCCCGCGCCCATCCTCGCGCTCGCGGAGCAGCTATCCGTTTCCCCAGGGCAACTTGTTTTCGTTGGGGACGGTCCTCAAGACGTGCTCGCCGCGAAGGCGGCAGGCGCGATCAGCGTCGGGGTGCTCGGCGGCATCGCCGACGAGGCGCGTCTCCGTGAGGCAGAGCCTGACCACCTGCTGCGAGACCTGATCGGCGTCGAGCGGTTGCTCTCAGCACTCACTCCGCAATAGCCCGAGGAACCAGCGCCTCAGCCGAACTGCCGCCTCAGCCAACAAGTGCGTGATACGCCGCCGAGAGCTTCACGAAGCTCCGCAGGAGCTGCTCCCGCTTGTCCGCGTCAGCACCCGGGTGTCGATCGGGATGCACCTCACGCGCCAGCTTGCGGAACGCCCGTTGGACCGCGGCGCGGTCTGCACCCTCACCCAGCCCGAGGGTCGCGAGCGCCTGCTGGCGCACCGGGTCCTTGCGTTGCTTCACACCGGTTTGATTAGCCTGATTTTGCCGCCGTGGCCCAGCGTGAGATGCTTTTGGGTTCGTCCTGGGGCGCTGAGCGCCAGGCCCTGAGGCGTTTCCTTGAGGATTTTGGGGGGGAGAGGCGCGCTGGGAGCGTGCGCGCGGCCGCCCGTGCAGGAACTCCTCAGGCGACAAAGGCGGGCTCTCGGCGTCCCGCCGAGGCTGCGCCACATGAAACCGCACATCCGCCTGCTCCAGCCGAAACACCGCATCCAAGCGCCGCCTGAGCTGGTGGCGCAGCGCCGCGCGCACCACGTCGGGGCTTGCCCAGCGGCGCTCCGTGAGCAGCTCTCCAACCCGCGCGGTCGGCTTGAACAAGAGCTCACGTCCGAGCTTGTGCCAGGTGCCGGTGTCGAGGAAGCCTTCCTTCCAAAGCAGCTCACCGAGCTTCGTGACGCTCAGGGCAGAGTCCACGTCGCGCACCAGCCCCCGCTCGATGAACAGCCGATGAGGGCGCCCTGGATGGTTCGTACCACGCTCCAGCAGCTCGAGGACGCCAGTCGCACGCTCGCGATACAGGGCTCCTAAGACGTCGCCCAGGGTCGTCACGTCGAGGCGCCCCGGAAGCTGCATCGGCTCCCGCTATCAGAGCTCCGGCGGCCGGGCCAAGAAACGCGCCCTTCAGCGGCGAGCGATCCGCCGCTGTTCCTTCTTGGCGCTGACGCCAATGGGGCCACTGGGATCAATCGCGCGGGCGCGTTCCAGGTGCTCTCCAGCGTGGGCGTTGCGGTTCATCTCGAGCAGCAGGCGGCCGAGCGACAAGCGGATGTTGCCCTCCAGGCGCGCGCGGCTTGCTGCGCTGATGCGCCCCGGCGCGGCGAGCACCACGCCGAGGGCGCGCTCCAGATCTTCCAGCGCCCGACCATGACGACCGAGCACCCGCGGCAACGCGAGCCGGATGAGTCCTCGGCGATGGAAAGCGCACGCGCTCGCCAGCGGGTCCGCATCTTGATCCGGCGTCGCGCACGCCAGGTCGTGGAGCACCGGCACCGCGAGCTCCAGGAAGCCCTGGTCGCTGCGCTTCTCCCGGGCAAAGCTTGCGAGACGGATCTGAGCCACCAAGACTTGCCCCAGGGAAAAGGAACCGCTCTTGTCGAGCTGCGCTGCGAGCGCGTCTCGCTCCGCAATCGGATCGTGCTCGGCGCGCGCCGCGGCCACTAGAAAGCGCGCGCGGGGTCGCAACAACTCAAGCACCTTGGGGGACAACCCAGACAAGTCGTCAGCAGTCCCAAGCACAAACAGGTGCCACACCAGATCGTTGGCCGCGGCAGCATCACCAGCCAGGGCGCGCTGCTGAAACTCCTTGCGCTGGAGCGGCGCTCCTAGCCGCGTCATCTCGCCTTCGGACAGCTCGAGGTAGTCGAGCTGCTCCAGGTCCCGAGTGCCCTGATTGATGGCTGAGAGCACGTCGTCGACAACTCGCCGCAACATCAAGTCGCGATACGCCGTGATGAAGCGCGCGACCGCTGCGCGGCCACTTCGCAGCGCGGCGATGGAGCTCGGCATATCCCCTCGTCGGATCACCAGATCGAAGAACAAGCCGGCTTCCACGTCGACCAGGCGACTGAGTTCTTGAGCGCAGGCACGCATGTCATCCAGGGTGAGCTGCCGCGCGTCGCCCTCGAGGCTCAACGCCTGAGCGACCGAAGCGAGCACCCGTTGCTCGGTGGGGTCGTTCTTGGAGACTTGCGTCACGCTCTCCCCCAACAAACCGAGCTCGAGCGCAACGCGCTCCGACTCGGAGTCCGGCGTGGCGAGCTCCGCCAGACTGCGGCGAAAGGTGGGATCGATGGAGAGCACATCGCTCAAGGTATCGACGTCGCGATCCGTCGGCCCTTCAGGTCCGGCTTCCACGATGCGTCGGATAACCGCCAGCGGCAGGTACTTTTCCTCACGTAAACGTCGGATCAACGTCAGGCGCTCAAGGTGACTCTCGTCGTAGTAGGCCACCGTCTTGCCGCCCTTGACCGGCCGCGGCAACAGACCCTCTCGCAGGTAGTAGTGAATCGTCTCGCGCGAGACACCGCTGACCTTGGCCAGCTCAGCCATGCGCATGCGTTTGCGTTCCGCCATCAATCCATCTTCGGTGTTGCGGGTGATGCGCAGAAAGCTAGCCGCCGGTGCCCGCTGGGTTCTCGGGTCCCACGTGTAGCTCTGCTCGACTCTCGATCCGGAAGGCTTCGCAGTGCCCAGCGTCACTACAAGCAACGCCGCGAGCCCCGAACACGACCATGCCATCGCCGGTCGCAGTCGCGACGAGTGCCACAGGCAGCCGCAGACGTCGAGGGGTGCGTGCGCTGGCTTCGTTCGGTCCAACTCGGGCGCGCAGCGGCTTGGCGAACTCCGGAGTGCTCACCACCACCGCGTCTCCCCACTCGAGCTTGCCCGACGGCAGCTCCGTCTCCACTTCGCAGAGCACGCGACCGGGTGCTGCGACGCGTTGGCAACGCGCGCTCACCGTCGGCACGATTTCACTGCCAGTCGAGTTGTCAGTGCCAGCCGCGTTGCTGGAACCAGACCAAAAGAGGCTGAGCGCTAGGCCAAACCATCGGAGTCGCACGAGCCACAGCGTAGCCCCCGCAACCACGCTTGAGAAGCGTGCGCCTAGCTCGCGCTCGGTGGGGCGTAAAAGTCCACGAGCTGGATCGGAGTTGGGCTGAGTCGCATTTCCACGCGCTGACGTTCTCCGTGGGGATCCCCTCCGATCTGGAAGGCGGTGGGCGGGTCCATCTCGATCGCGATCTGGTCGACCAAGTAGTCGAACGTCGAGTCGGGGTCCTCGTACTCGCCCCGCCAAATCGCCGGGAAGTTCGTCACGAAGTCGACCGGGTTGATGCAGCTCACCCTGAGATGCATGCGGTCGGAGCGCTCCTCCGCGAAGGGAAAGAAGCGGAAGCCAAAGCCGAAGTACGGGATCGTCCCGACGCTGGCCACCCGCGCAGGGCCTTCGTAGAGCACGTCGCCCTTGCCAAAGCCAGGCTGCATCAGTCGCCCTCGCGGGCCGACACGCCACGCTTCCTCGCCCAGGTTGATCACCCGGCAGTGCGGTACCTTGCGGATAAAGTAGCTTGGGATGGAGCGCGTCACGGAGCCGATCGCGTAGCTCAGCGGCCCGGAGGCGATGGGCTTGAGGGGCGTCTTGGACAAGCGCTGCTTCACGTGGGCGTAGTCCGCCAGCACCACTGCGTCCACGCCAAAGCCAGCGAACGGAGCGATGGTGTCCTCGACTTCAACGAGCCGAATCGTGCGGCTCCCTGCATCCTCGCGGAGACGCTGGATGTCGACACTCAACCCCTTGCCCTTGCGCCGCGCCTTGCTCGCCCCGACCACCCACGCGAGCGCGTTGCCGGTGCCTAGCTTGAGCAAACCAAAACGAGGCAGCGGCTTGCCCTGCCGCCGCGCCTCGCGCACCACCTCGGTCACCATCACGGTGAAGGTGCCGTCACCACCTCCGGTCAGCACCGTGCCGTAGCCCCGGCTCACGAGCGTGCGCGCGATCTCTTGACCTTCCTCCAGGCGCCGGGAGACGAACAGGTCGCCCCCCTTGAGGATTTGATCCAGGGTGGAAATCACCTCGTCGTTGACGCTCTTCGCGTTGCCGTTCACCACCACCGCGATGCGCTCGCCCGCAGCAGCTGAGGCATGCACCACCGGTTCGACGTCGGCGTCGCTCGCGCCAGATCCGTGATCGCTCATAGGCAGCTCTGGCCTTACCACGCGTCGCTCCGGGCGCCGACTGCCGCCGGCCCGGGCGGAGCGGCAACGAACCAGCGTTGATCCCGCGCTACCAACGCGCCGCGTTCCCCACATCGCCCTTTCCCAAAAAGCGCCCTGCGTTCGAGCTCGCCCGGAACGCGCCGGGCCAGCAGCCGTACGCGGATTTCCGGGGGGTGAGGCGCGCTTGGCCCGGGGCGTGGCCATTCCACGGCGCCAAGGGGCCAAAAACCGCATCGGCGCCGCATATTCCGAACGAAAACACCGTGCCTAGACCAGATCCCGTAGCTACCCTCCGCCGCCTATGCACTTCATCGACGAGTGCAGCCTGGATGTTGAGGCTGGTGATGGTGGCGACGGAGCAATCGCATTCCGCCGCGAAAAGTTCGTGCCGTTCGGTGGACCGGCGGGCGGCGACGGCGGTCGTGGCGGGGACATCGTGCTCGTGGCGGACGAAGGGCTGAGCACCCTGCAAGAGCTCCTGCACCTGCACAAGGTGCGCGCCGAGCCGGGGCAGAACGGCAGCGGCAAGGACAAGTACGGCCGAGCAGGCAACGACCGGGACGTGCGCGTGCCCATCGGCACCATCGTCTACGACCAGGATTCCGGCGAGAAGCTCACCGAGCTGATCAGCCACGGCGAACGGCAGATCATCGCCAAGGGTGGCAAAGGCGGTCGGGGCAACAAGCACTTCGCGACTCCGGTCGACCGCGCGCCGCGCCGCGCCGAGCCTGGTGGCAAGGGTGAGCACAAGAACCTGCGCCTCGAGCTGAAGGTGATGGCCGACGTCGGCCTCTTGGGCTTCCCGAACGTCGGCAAGAGCACCTTTATCCGTGCGGTAAGTCGCGCGCGGCCCAAGGTCGCTGACTACCCGTTCACCACGCTCACCCCTCAGCTAGGTGTCGCGACGATCGGCGATCGCACAACGGGCCTCGGGCGTAGCTTCGTGGTGGCGGACATCCCTGGGCTCATCCCCGGGGCAAGCCAGGGCGCCGGGCTCGGGACGCGCTTCCTACGGCACATCGAACGCACACGCGTACTGCTGCACTTGGTCACGCTGGACGAAGACACCGATCGCGACCCGGTCAAGGACTACCACGTGATCCGCGAGGAACTGACTCACTTCGCTAGCGACACCGCCAAACAAGAGCTTCTCCGCCGCCCCGAAGTCGTCGCCCTCACCAAGGCCGACCTCCCCGACGTACGCGAAGCCTACCCGGCGCTCAAGGCCCAGTTCGCCGACATCGGTGTGGAGCTCCGACTGATCAGCGCCGCGACTCACGAGGGCCTAGACGACCTTTTGTACGAACTCGCTGAAAAGCTGCTGCTGTAGTCGGAACGCGGGCCAGACGGGGGACAGCGCCAGGTCCAGCGCACCCCCTCCCCCCAAAAAACAGCCGACGCGAATCAGGGACCGCCGGGGTCCGCGCCAGCAGCGTCGAACTCCTGGAAGTCGTCGTACTCGTTGAACTCGTACTCGTCCGGCGCGAGGTTGTCGAAACGGGTAAATTCCGACTGGAAACGCACCTTACAGGTACCCGTAGGGCCGTTTCGTTGCTTGGCGATGATGATCTCCGCGATGCCCTGATCCGGGCTGTCCTTGAAGTAGTACTCGTCGCGGTAGATGAAGAAGATGGCGTCGGCGTCCTGCTCGATGGCGCCTGACTCACGCAAGTCGCTGAGCTGGGGACGCTTGTCCTTCGCCGCGCGAGTCTCGACGGAGCGGTTCAGCTGGCTGAGCGCCATCACGGGCACGCCCATCTCCTTTGCCAAGCCCTTCAGCCCACGGGAGAGTTCGCTGATTTCCTGCTCGCGGCTCTGCACCCCGGCTCGACCCTGCATCAGCTGGAGGTAGTCGATGATCACCAGGCCGAGCTTGTCGGTACCAGTCGCTGATTCTCCGCGCGAAATCTCCGCCTGTAGACGGCGCACCTTCGCACGCAAGTCGAGCAGCGTCAGGCCTGGCGTATCGTCCAGCCAGAGCGGTAGACGACCCAGGCGCGCCGCCGCGTCCGTTAGGCGATTCCAGTCGTCGGGCCGCATATTGCCCGAGCGTAGCCGAGAGACATCGACCCGAGCCTCAATCGCGAGGACACGAGAGGCCAGCTGCTCTCGCGGCATTTCCAGGGAGAAAAATGCGACCCCGTGGCCAGGCTGTTCGATGGGCTGCCCCTCCGCGTCCATACCCGCGCGGGGTGCGGCGACGTTGGCCGCGATATTCAAGACGTACGATGTCTTTCCCATGCCGGGGCGCCCGGCGACGATGTACAAGTCGCCGGGGTGGAGACCGCTGGTCTTGCCGTCGACGGAGAAGAAGCCGGTCTCGATCCCCGTAGTGCGTCCGCCGCGCTTCGCGGCCTCGCTCATGATCTCGAACGCCTTGTTGATGGCGTCCTTGACCGGCACGATGCTCGAGCCTTCGGGGACACGCGCGATGTCGAACACCGACTGCTCGGCTTTGTCGATGAACGCTTGGGTCTCTCCGCAGTCTCCGTAACCCTCGGCGGCGAAGCGCTGGCACGTCGCGATTAGCTGGCGGAGTCGCCACTTTTCTCGAATGGTCTTTGCGTGAGCCTCGACGTGAGCCACCGCGGGCGTGGCGTCAGCGAGCTGCGCCAGATACGGCGTACCACCGACTTGTTGGAGTCGCTCGCGGTCGCGCAAGTAACCAGCGACGCTCACGACGTCCACGGGGCGCCCAGCCTGCTGAAGCTGCAAGATGGAGTCGAAGATGCGGCGATTGGCATCCGAGTAGAAGTGGTCCGCCTTCAGCGTCTCTTGCACCCGATCGAAGGCCTCGGGTTCGAGAAAGATCGCGCTGAGCACGGCTGCCTCCGCGTCCAGGTCGTGGGGCGGTACGCGGCCGGCCTCTGGACGCAGCTCACGCGCTGCGTCGGTCTTCTCTCGCTCTTTCCAACTCCGGTTGCTCACCACTTGCCGCCTCTATCCATCACCTAGTGTTGGCCCTACCGGAACCTCAGCCCCACCACTTCGAGGCGCCGAAGCACGCCCGAGCTTTGGTCTCCCGCGCGCACCCGACCGACGAGCACGCGGAGCCGAGAGTCATTTTCCGCACGTCAATTTAATCTTTGCCGCGACAACGAGGAGTAACGAGAGGTACCGCCGAGTCGAAAAGCGACCCGCAACGGCAGCACCGTGACGGGCATTGCTACGGGCTGCTAACTGCAGCCGCCCCAAGTTGTACGCTGGGATCCGTTCCTAGACTAGGACGAAGAACGCCACGCTCTCCGCGATTTTGCGCTTGCGGCCATTCCGAGCGTACATGCAGAGCTTACCCCGATCCACTCCACCAGTTATCCCCAGGATGACAGCAGCCAGCTACCAAGCAGCCCTTGACAGACCCACAGAGGCAGGCCCATCGTCACCCGACCACGAGCCCCGCCATTACCGCGCGGCAATATCCGGAGCACACCGGAGACCTTGGCCTACGCTCGACCAGCCGCTGGGGCGCGGCATCCACATGCGAAAAGGCCCCAGCGTCGAAACGCTGGGGCCTTCTGCAAGCGGATGAGCTGAAAGCTCAGCTCGACTTCTTGATGACCTCGACCTTGAGCGTCACCTTCACCTCGCGGTGCAGGCGCAGCGGGACGTCATGCAGACCGAGCGTCTTGATCGGGTCGGAAAGCTCGATGTCCTTGCGGTCGAAGTGGTGACCTAGCGCTGCGTAGGCCTCCTCGATGTCCTTACCAGTGACGGAACCGTACATCTTGTTCTCGTCGCCGACGGCACGCTCCAGCTTGATCGCGACGTTCTCCAGCTTGGTTGCGGCCTCTCGGGCCTCCTCCAGCTGCTTTGCGGCGCGGACCTTGGCGGCCTTCTTGATGTCTTCCACGCGCGCGATGCTGGCCTTGTTGGCCACCACGGCGAGTCCGCGCGGAATGAGGTAGTTGCGAGCGTAGCCGGGACGGACCTTGACCACGTCACCGCTGTTTCCGAGGTTTTCAACGTCCTGATGCAGGACGACTTGAATCGCTGTCGCCATGGGACACCTCCTCAAGAGTTCATGGTGAAGGGCAGCAGCGCAATGTTGCGGGCCCGCTTGATGGCCACGGTCAGCTCACGCTGATGCTTGGCGCAGGTTCCAGACACCCGGCGCGGCACGATCTTGCCGCGCTCGGTGATGAAGTACTTCAAGAACTGGGGGTCCTTGTAGTCGATGGTCAGGGCCGCATCGCCACAGAAGGGGCAGCCGCGACGACGCGCACGGCGCGGGTCACGGTCCAGGCGGTCCTTGCCAGAAACGCTATCGAGTGCAGTGCTCATCACTCTTCCTCCTCTTCCTCGGTCTCGGAAGACTCGTCGTCATCATCGTCATCGGAGTCGTCATCGTCGTTCCGACGGTCGTAGCGAGAGCCGGGCTCCGGGTCTTCCAGGCCAAGCTCGCGTGCGAGCGAGTGGGCCTCGTCCTCTTCCGCGGGGATCCCCTCGACGGCCTCGAACGCGACCGCCTCGGAGCTGATTTCGACGTCGCCCTCGACGTTACCAAGCACGATGGTCTGGAACTTGATGACCTCGTCGAGCAGACGGAAGTTACGCTCGAGCTCGGACACCGTGGTGCCACCAGCAAGGAACTTCAGGTACACGTAGATGCCGTGACGGTGCTTGTTGACCTTGTAGGCCAACGCGCGACGTCCCCAGGTCTCGACCAGGGACAGGCGAGCGCCTTCGCGCTCCATCACTTCCTGAACGCGCTGCGAGACGCGCTCTGCGGCGTCACGCGCCACGTCGGGCCGCATCACGTAGATGGTTTCGTATTCACGCACACGGCTGGGCGCCGTTGCCACTATTGCTGCCATTGAGTTGTCGTCTCCTCTCGGACTGATTCGGCCCCCAGGGGCACCGATGGTGACCCAGCTCCACCCAAAGACGACGAGAACGCCGGCCCCGGAGGGAATCGGCCTGCTGCCCACGAGAGATGAGGGCGACAGCCGAGGAGCAAGGAGCAGTGCCTCTCAGCACTGATTGGTGATGTTCATCGCTTCTGCGAGGCCTCGCTCTGCGACCAACGTCACCGCCTGAACGGCGCGGTCGAGCACACTGGGTAGCTCTTCCCGCTCCGGCAGGGCGAAGGCTTGTAGCACATAATCCGCCACCGTCCCCTCAAAGATCACGGGAGGACGGCCAATTCCGACGCGCAGCCTCGCGAAGTCTTTCGAGCCCATTTCGGCTGCAGTCGAGCGCACGCCCCGGTGACCAGCGTCTCCGCCACCCAACTTCATGCGTAGCCGACCGAACGGCAGGTCCAGCTCGTCGTGAACCACCAGCACCTGCTCGACCTCGAGCTTGAAGTAGCTCGCGACACCGCGTATCGAGCGCCCCGAGTGGTTCATGAACGTCTGCGGCTTGAGGAGCAATAGTCGCGAGCCCGCCACATCCACTTGCGCCAGATCGCCGTCGGAGTGGGAGCGCCAAATGGCCGTAGTGGCCGACCGCGCAGCAAGCGCGTCGACCACCAGGAAGCCAATGTTGTGCCGCGTAAGCTCGTAGCGGTCGCCTGGATTGCCCAGGCCGGCGACGAGGATCACGCCTTGGCGGCGTCTTCAGCCTCGGCTTCTGCAGCCTTGGCTTTGCGACCCGCAACGACGGCCGCGACGGTGCGGTTCTCACCCATACGGACGGTCACGCCCTCCGGCAGGCTCAAGCCCTTCACCGACACGCTGTCGTCGAGGCCGAGGTCGCTAACGTCCAGCACGATCTTCTCGGGGATCTGCCCGGGCATGCAGGTGACGGGGAGCTTGCGGTAAACCTGACGGAGTTCACCACCGAGCACGACGCCCTTCGCGCGACCCTTGAGCTCGAACGGCACGTCGATGTCGACGGGCTTGCTCATGTCGATGCGCAGGAAGTCGGCGTGCAGCAGCTCGCGGCTTACGGGGTGGTACTGGTGCTCAGCCACCAGCGTGTGGAAGCTCTCGCCACCTTCGATCTCGAGCTTGATCACGCAGTTCAACCCGAACTTGCCGAGGATTGCTTCCTTGAGCGACTTGGGCGAGACGGCCAGAGCGACCGGCTTCAGCTCCTTGCCGTACGCAACGGCGGGGATTTGATCAGCGCGGCGCATGCGGCGGGCGGCGCCCTTACCACGGTCACTACGGATACTTGCCTTAACTGTAATCGGTTCCATTTGCTTGCTTCTTTACTTTTCCTAGGGAGAGTATCCCCGCGGTAATGCAAGACGAAAGCCGGATGCGGCAGTCGCCTTGCGAGCGCTCGGTGTCTACACGAAGAGAGAGCTGACGGAGTCACTGTTGTGAATCCGTCGGATCGCTTCGCCCAGCAGCTTTCCGAGAGAGAGGAATTTGATCTTCTTCGAAGCGCGCGCCTCATCACTCGGAGGAATCGAGTTGGAGACGACGACCTCTTCGAGAGGTGAATCTTCGATGCGTTGGACCGCAGGTCCGCTGAGCACACCGTGGGTCAGCGCGGCGACGACGGTCTTGGCTCCGCCGTCTTTCAGCGCGCGGGCGGCATTGCACAGCGTGCCCGCGGTGTCGCAGATGTCGTCCACGATGATGCAGTCCCGATCGGCGACGTCGCCAATGATGTGCATCACTTCGCTGACGTTTGCGCGTTCACGGCGCTTGTCGATGATGGCCAACGACGCACCCAGCCGCTTGCTGTACGCGCGCGCACGCTCCACGCCGCCGGCATCGGGAGACACCACGACGGCGTCCTTGCCATAGCGGTGGGAGAGGTAGTCCTCGAGGAACACCGGCAGCGCGTACAGGTGGTCGAACGGGATGTTGAAAAAGCCCTGGATCTGACCTGCGTGCAGGTCGACGCAGACGATACGATGGATCCCCGCGGCAACCATCAAGTCAGCGACGAGCTTCGACGTGATGGGAGTACGAGGCGCCACTTTGCGATCTTGCCGCGCGTAACCGTAGTACGGAATCACCGCCGTGATCGAAGCGGCCGACGCACGACGCAGGGCATCGCACATGATCAGCAACTCCATCAGGTTGTCGTTGACCGGTGAACACGTCGGCTGCACCACGTAGGTGTCGAGGCCGCGCACGTTCTCGCGGATCTCGCAGAAGGTCTCGCCGTCGCTGAAACGGGACACCCTAAGCTCACCCAACTGAGTGTCGAGGTGCTTGGCGATTTCCGTCGCCAAATCAGGGTTCGCGTTTCCCGAGAAGATGCAGACTCGCTTGAGGGCCACAGCGTCACCCGATGGTTGCTCAACCCAAGGTTGAGGCGGCGGAAGCCACGTGCCGAAGCACGCAGCCGGACAATGGTTAAGCCTAGGAAACCAATCAGGTTCCACAGGCTGCCAGGCGCGCGGACAGTTAGCAGCGGGTCACCCGCTTGTCAAACGTCGTCCCAGCGCGTCATGGCGCCGTCGCTGGCCCCGCCTCACACCGCTACGGATGGGATTTTGCCCATGCATACGCGGTGTACGCCGCTATCAGATGACACACCCAACCGAGCAACCCGCCGGAGCCAATCCAAAACCCTGGAGTGACCACCAGCCAAAACAGGCCTCGTAGGAACTTGCCGTTGTAGATCTGCCCAACGCCCGGAACGATGAAGGACAGCACGGCAGCGACACCCGGTTTGCTCATGGGGGGTCAAGGTGGGTCCCGGTGGTCCCCTGTCAACAGCGCCAGGTGCGTCGAGTCCCCGCCGACATCTCGTGCCCGGATGCGCGAACAATTCGACCGAGCCTCGGGAAGCGGCTACCAGCGCCGAAACGCCTGGGCGCGCGTCACTTGTAGGGGTTGGACAAATCGACGTCTGGCTTGGGGGCCGCAGTCGGTTTGGGAGCAGGAGCCGGCTCTTCCACCTTCTCTGGCTTCGTCGCCTTCGGACGCCAAGAGCCGCCGTACACGGGGCGCTGCGCCTTCTTCTCGTCGTCCTTTTCCTCAGCCTTGGCTTCGGCTGACGCCTGGGGCTTCGCCTCCTCCGGGGCTTTAGCGGGCTCCGCCTTTGGTTCCTCTTTGGGAGCGGGAGCCGCAGGCTTCTCTGCCGCTGGAGCCTCGGTCTTCGGAGCCTCGGGCGCGCCGGCAGTCGCCGGGCCTTCTTCCTTGTTGCTGCCCGCGGCCACCAGGCCACCAACACCCAACGCCAGGAGCAACGCCACGCCACCGATCACGAGCGGTGCCTTGGAGCGGCGGGTGTTGTGAACCTCCGAGACCTGACTGATCTGCGAGAGCTGAGGATGACTGATCAGGCCCGACTGCGTGTTGACGCTAGAGAGCTCCATGTTCCCAGCGGAAACGCTAGAGCTGGCGCCAGCCATAGCAGGCGGGGCGGTCGACAACGAGAAGTTCGGCCGTTCGAGCTGACTGGGTTCACTGCGAGCGAGCCAGGCGCGAACCGCGTCTCGCTGCTGGCTGATCTCAGTACCGATGACCTCTTGCACGTAGGCCGCAACTTCTCGCGGAGCGGCGATCTTGCCGACGGCTGCAGCAGCGCGTTCAAGCACGTCTGCGAACTGCGCACAGGTCGAGAAGCGCTTGTCCGGATCCCGCTCGAGCGCCTTCATGCACACCAAGCTGATTTGCGGGTGAACATCCGGGGCGAGGTCGTGCAGGTTCGGAATCGGTTCGCTGACGACGCGCGACAGAGTCGCCGCCTCATTCTCCGCCTTGAACAGACGGCGCGACGCAAGCACCTCCCACAGCACGATACCGGCGGAGAAGATGTCCGCGCGACGATCGACTCGGGTATCGCCGGCGGCCTGCTCCGGCGCCATGTAGGCGATCTTGCCTTTCAGCTGGCCAACACGGGTCGCTGAGAGCCGCGAGGCCGCACGGGCCACGCCAAAGTCGGTGATGCGACTCACCCCGTCCATGCCCACCAGGATGTTCTGCGGAGAGACGTCCCGGTGAACTAGCTCGGTAGCCTGCCCCTTCTCGTCCTTCAGCTCGTGCGCCGCATGCAAGCCTTGTAGCATGTCGAGCAGGATCCGAATCGCAATATCCGCCGGGATTTTCCCGGCGGTGGTCGCAGCACGGGCGAGTAACCGCGCCAGCGTATCGCCCTCGATGTACTCCATCACGAGGTAGTAGCCGCGTTCGCTGGCTCCCACTTCGAGGATGGGCACTACGTTTGGATGATGAATCCCTGCGGCAAGGCGAGCCTCGTCGAGGAACATCTCGACGAACTCTTTCTCCTTGGCGAGGTGAGGATGGAGGCGCTTGATTGCGACGAAGCGCTGAAATCCCCCCACGCCGGCGAGCCGAGCCAGGTACACGGTCGCCATGCCGCCTGACGCAATCTCAGCCACCAGGTCATAGCGGTCGATCCGCTGGACCCCTTCTTCACCGACGTCTATGAGCTTCGCTGCAACCACGATTCCCTCAGAATCTGCCGAGTGCCCCTAATGTGGCGCCGTTTCCGACCCCAAGCCAGGGCTGAATGCTTGCCTTCTGTACGCGCGACGGCGTGCGCGCGGTCTCCCCACCGCTCCAATCGGTGAAGAAGGCCCCGATAACGATGGTGACCAGACCGACACCACCCGTCACCGCAGCCATGATGTTGGTGCGCTTCTGCTTGTCCAAGCCCTCTTGGTAGAGAGCGCAGTCCTCGCCTTGCCCGGCGCATTCCTCTTTGACCTTGGAACGACCAGGATTGTTCTGAGTGTCGAGGCCGCTCCACACGGTCACGCCACCCGCGACCAATGTAAGGCCAGCGCCCACCCAGAACACAGCCGGGGACATGCCGCTGCCAGGCTCGACCTTGACGGTCCCCTTGTCACCAATCCCTCCACCACCATCGTCGACGGGCCCGGTGCCGCCGGCTGGCGTTTCCGGCTTTTCCACGGGGATTGGTGGTGCCTTGAACGTCAGCTCGCCCGAGCCGCCAGCAGCACCCTTGATGTCCTGGGTCTCGATGCGCTCTTTGCTCCAACCGGCGCGCACGGAGATCTTGGTCTCCTTCAAGTAGAGCACGCGCTTTGTGGCAGCCTTACCGTGCACGAGACGGGTTCCCACGACCAACGTACACGGCTCGTCGCAGTTCACCGTTAGCTCGAAGAACTTCCCCTGCGTCTCCGCGAGCGTTTCCTCCGCCAGCTTTCGCAGCTTTTCGTCGTCGGAGTGCCGGTCCAATGCCAGGCGTGCCAGGGTCGCCGCGCGATCCATCTGGCCAGCTTCCTTGCGTGCGCGTAGCGCGAGCATCAACGCGGTGGCGCTGGGAGCAGCCTGATCCGCAGCTTCAAACTGCTCGGCAGCTTCAACCAACTCACCGTCCTTGTAGTGTTTGCGGCCTTGATCGAATGCCTTGCCGGCAGCCTTGATATCCTCCGGTGACGGAGCATCTGACTGCGCCCCGGCATTCAGGGACAGAGCAATCACGGAAGCCAAGGTTGCGGCCTTCAAGAAGCGCTTCATCGAACAGGATCCTCCTCGGGGTACAACTCTACACCGTATCACGGAAGCTCGCGAATCCAATGGGGTTCGCGGGGCATTCCAAAGACGAAAGACGCTGATTTGGAGGATGACACCTTACCTCGTCACACCTCAGACAAGTGTGCTTCAGATGGCTCGACGGTCGGTTGAATCGGCCGCTCTGTTGCTGGAGGCGGCCGTTAAATCGGCCGCTCTGTTACTTGAGGCGGCCGTCGGATCGGCCGCTCTGTTGCCTTGAATCGGCCGTTGAATCGGCCGATGGGCGGAGTGCGGCCACCTTGGCGGTTCGGACCAGCTACTGAACGTTACCGTTCCAACGCGATTTCGGCCCATTTCACCGCCCTCACCTGCTCGACGCACTGTCCCGGTGACTGTTCAGCGGTGTACTCGGAGTTTCCGCGCGCGTTTCCAGGCAGAATTGGTCAGTTTCATGGCGCGATGAGCGTGCTGCGCCCGCAAGACGGGAGGGCAGGCGCGAGTCAGGTGAGCTCCAGAACGCACTCGAGCGGCTGCTGAGGATGGGACTCGACGAACGCCTGTTTTGGCGGACGCCGGTTTCGGCGCAGGCCAGTTGGAACGCGCGAACGTCGTGGGTCAGTGGAACGACGACGCACCCTCCCCCCCAACCACCCTTGAATGTTGGTGGTTGTAGCCGCCTTGTTCACGAGGCGTTGTTCGCGCCTGGTGGGCGCGCGTCTGGGCGTTCAGCCCATCTCGAGCATCAGGCGATCGGGATTCTGCAGCAGGGCGACGATGTCGGCCGCGAACGCCGCGCCGATGTGACCGTCGATGAGGCGGTGGTCGAAGGAGAGGCTGAGCAGCATCTCGTGACCGATCACGATCTCTTCCCCACGGATCACCGGCTTCTTCTTCATCTCGTGCACGCCGAGGATCGCGACTTCGGGGTAGTTGATGACGGGGGTGGCGAACAAGCCGCCGGCTTTGCCCAAGCTCGTGATGGTGAACGAAGAACCGCCGAAGTCTTCTTGCTTGAGCTTGCCGGCGCGGGCGTCGTTCCCCAAGCGATCGAGCTCCCGCGCAATTTCGAGGATGCTTAGACGGTCGGCGCCGCGCAACACGGGAACCATCAGGCCCGCGTCGGTCGCCGCAGCGATGCCGATATCGTAGACCTTTCGGAGCACCATCTCGTTGGTCGACTCATCGAACACGCAATTCAGCGCGGGATGCTTCTTCAGCGCAGAGACGCACGCCTTCACGATGAAGGGCAAGTACGTCAACTTGACGCCCGCCTGCTCTGCGAGCGGCTTGAGGCGGCTGCGCAATGCGATCAGCTCGTCGGCGACGACCTCGTCAACATAGGTGAAGTGGGCCGCAGTGTGCTTCGAGCGGGCCATGTTCTCGAAGATGCGCTTGCGCACTCCGCGCACCGGCACGCGCTCGTCGGCGAGCCGCGGATCGTTGGTCTGCACTGGAGCGATCGAGATCGGCGCGCGCGCTGGCGTGGGAGCCGCACTAGCTGAGCCTGCTCCTCCGGGCGCTGCGGCCCCAGCGGCTGCCGTCGCCCCGGCCGGAGCAGCTGCGCCTCCGCTAGCGAAGCGCTCGACGTCTTCGCGAGTGACCCGCCCGGCAGGCCCGGTCGGCTGAACCTTGCGCAGATCGATGCCCTTCTCGCGCGCGAGTTTCCGTGTGGCAGGTGCGGCGAGGGGCCGCTCGTTGAAGTAATCAGAGGCAGGTGCCGCCTGAGCCGGCGCGGCAGCCTTGGGAGCCGCCGCCTCGGGCGATGCTGCCGGCTTGGAGCCTCCCATGCCCGGCAACGTCTCCTTGATGTCGCCCACGGCGGAAGCGACGGGGCCTTCGTCCGACTTCTTCTCCTCGGAACCTTCAGCCTTGGCCGGTGCCTTTTCCGCGGGGGAACTGTCGCCGGAGCCGGCGCCGTCCAGATCGTACACGACCAGGACGGCGCCTACGGGGACCACGTCGCCCACGGCGCCGCGTAGCTCGCTGATCTTGCCGGCTTTGGGTGAGCCGATGGTGACCGTCGCCTTGTCGGTCATCACCTCCACCATCTCTTGGTCTTCTTTGACTTGATCGCCCACGGCGACGAGCCAGTTGACGATCTCGCCTTCCGTTACGCCTTCGCCAATGTCGGGGAGCTTGAACTCGTAGAGCGCCATATTCGCCTCGAAGTGTTTGCTAGCGCGCCTCAGCGCGAGGTTCGTCTTTGACTCGTGGGTTGTTCGCGTCCTCGGACGCAATCAGCCGGGCGGTGCCGCGGCCTTCGGTCAGTGCTCAGGCCTTTGCGGTGTTGAGCAAGGCGGGGAGGATGCGATGGGACAGAGGCAGGTACTCCATCTCCAACGTGTAGGGGAACGGCGTGTCGAAGCCAGTCACCCGCGCGGGAGGAGCCTCCAAGTGATAGAAGGCCTTCTCGCACACCAATGAAATCAGCTCCCCGGCGAAGCCGCCAGTCTTTGGTGCTTCGTGGACCACAACCAGGCGGCCCGTCTTCTTGACGCTGGCAATGATGGTATCGATGTCCACCGGCCAGAGGGTACGCAGATCGATGACTTCCGCCTCGACGCCCTGCTCCGCTGCTTTAGCCGCAGCGTCCAGGCACTCGTAGAGCATCGCTCCGTAGGCAAGCACCGTGACGTGGCGCCCCTCGCGGGTCACGGCGGCGCTACCTAGCGGAACCGTGTAGTCGCCCTCCGGGACGTCGCCTTTCGCCGCACGGTAGATGCGCTTGGGTTCGAAGAACAACACGGGGTCCGGGTCGCGAATCGAGGCGAGCAGGAGCCCCTTGGCGTCGTGGGGGTTCGACGGGCAGACGACCTTGAGGCCCGCGACGTGGATGAACAGCGACTCCGGGTGCTGGGAGTGGTAGTGCCCGCCGCGGATCCCGCCGCCAACCGGCGTGCGGATCACCATGTTGCACGGATACTCTCCGCCCGAACGGTAACGGTACTTCGCCAGCTCGGAGACGATCTGGTCGTAGGCCGGGAAGATGAAGTCGGAGAACTGAATCTCCGGGATCGGCACCATGCCGTACAGGGCCATACCGACGGCCGCACCGATGATGCCGCCTTCGCTGAGCGGCGTGTCGATCACACGCTCGTCACCAAACTCGTCGAACAAGCCGGCGGTGACGCGAAAAACGCCGCCGACCTTACCGACATCTTCACCCATGATGACGACCCGAGGGTCGCGCGCCATCTCGAGCCGTAGGGCGTCGTTGATGGCTTGAACCATGTTCATTTGAGGCATTTGCAGGGGACTCCAGGGAGGGCGCTTCGGGTCGCGAGTGGGGCTTCGAGCAATCGCCAGGCCGCGGCGCTGTTCGAGCACTCTTGGGCGACTCCGAGGCGTAGAGAGAAAAGGGCGCGGAGCGCGTTTAGCTAGGTCGAACCCGAACTAGTGGGCTTTGGGAGCGCGAGGGCCGGCGAGCAGCTCATCGCGCTGCTCCTCGAGATGCCACGGCATCTTCTTGTAGACGTCTTCGAACATCGACGCGAGCGAAGGGGGTTCGGTGCTCTCAGCAGCAGTCACTGCCTCACGGAAACGCTTGTCGACGTCCTCGCGCAGCGCCTCTTCGAGATTGTCGTCCCACGCCTTGTTCCGCTCGAGGTAGCGGCGAATGCGCTCGATCGGGTCACGGTCGACCCAAGGCTTCACCTCGTCGGCTGCCCGATAGCGGTTCGGGTCATCGCTCGTCGAGTGGCCGCCCATGCGGTAGGTAAGCGCCTCGATCAAGGTTGGCCCCTCACCTGCCTCGCAGCGGCGAATCGCGTCCCGGGTAACTGCGATGACGGCGAACAGGTCATTGCCATCGACGCGCACCCCCGGAACCCCATAAGCGACCCCCTTCTCCGCAAAAGTGCGGGAAGCGGTCTGACGCTCGACGGGCACGCTGATGGCCCAGCCGTTGTTGCGACAGAAGAAGATGCTGGGCGTCTTGAAGACACCGGCGAAGTTCATCGCGTTGTGAAACTCGCTGCTGCTCGTGGAGCCGTCGCCAAAGTAGACGAGGGTGGCGAGCGCCTTCTTCTCGATCTTGGCGCCCCACGCGAAGCCCACAGCCTGGGTCATCTGGGTGCCGATCGGCGAGCTGATGCTGCCCCAGTGCGCCTCTTTGCAGGTGTAGTGATCCGGCATCTGACGACCCTTCACCGGGTCGTTCGCGTTACCGAACATATTGTCGATGAAGCGCTGGAGCTTGAAGCCCCGGAGCAGCGCGGCACCGAACTCTCGGTAGCAGGGGAAAAGCCAGTCCTGTTGCCGCATGGCAAAGGCAGAGCCGATGATGGCCGCCTCCTCGCCAAGCGAACCGATGTGAAAGCCGATGCGTCCCTGACGTTGTAGGGTCACCAACCGCTCGTCGATGATCCTCGTCTCCACCATATGGCGATAGAGATGCACGACCTCGTCGATTTCCAGCTTGGGATCATGTGCAGGATCCAAGCTGCCGTCCTCGCGTAGCACGCGAACGATGGTGTCGTTCGGCGCCTCTTCGGTGCGTGTAACTGCTGCAGCGATCATGTTCCTCGTGCTCGCGCTCGGGTAGCGGCGCTGTCGGCCTGGAGCGACGAGCGGCGCGACCTTAGTCGAATGGATCGAGCGCTGTCACGCATGGATCCGGCTGCGAGAAGGTTCTCTTGCGTGACGCAGCGCACCAGCGCTCGCGGGTCATGACAGCGCTCCTCACCCCCAACCGAGCTGCCGTCGGATCCACTACAAATGCAGGGGATCTGACGCGCTAGGAGTTCGCGTTCAGGGAGGATGACGCATCACGCAATGCGCTCGGTTGGTCACGCTTTGGAAACATGCGGCGTGCCGACAACCGCGCACCGCGGTACGCGCTTCGACGAGGACACGCGAACTACTTTAGACTTGAACTATCCTGCGACGATCGGACGCGCGACCAGTAGACGCGTGCGTGGTCCGGAACTGCTTGAGAGCGTTCACTCGACGGGAGTGGCGCGGGCGAATTCGCCGCGCTGAACGAGCGCAGCGTCAACTCCAGCGGCGCCGCGGGTGATCGCGGCGCTACGAGTGGTGGTGGACCTCAGTCGGCGAGGACCCGCTCGGCTTCAGTCAGCGCGAGCTCGAGAGCAGCGTCGTCGAGCTTGAACTCGCCTGCCAGCTTCTTCAGCACGTCCCGCTCTTCGTCGCTGACACCGCCACTCACGTGGGCGAGCAGGGAAGCGATGCGGAGGACCTCCCGCGCATGCTCTTCCTTCTGGATGGTGCGCGCGACCATCTTCACGCGCTTGTCCATGCCGTCCTCTTCCAGCTGATCCGCTAGATCAGCGAGTAGCGCCTCCACCTGGCGAGCCTCGACGCGGTTGCGGCAGGCGGTGATCACCACCTGCTTGAAAGCCACCTGCTCGGTCTCGTCAAACTCGCCGTCGGCGTTAGCGACGAGGTACGCGCTCTCCACCACCGCCTCGAAGAGCGCAGCGACCTGCGGGTCAAAGCCCGTGGGTTGCGTCACTTCCTCCCCAAGGGGGCGCGAGCCGTACGAAGCGGCAGCGACGGTCAGGATCGATCCGGCCGCGTCGGAATCGGCGTAGGTGGGAGCTTGGCCCAGCTTGGCCGCGACTTTGTCCAGGAGGCTCTGATCTGCAACGCTCATAGTCGACTCTGCGGGCGAGACTACCCGAAAGCCACGCGGGAGTCAGCGCGCAGACGCCGCATATTGAGGATTCTTTAGACTTGAGGCAGCCGGGTCAGCAGCGCTGCCAGACCTTCAGCGCTGCCAGACCTTCAGCGCTGCCAGATCTTCAGCGCTGCCAAATCCTCAGGCGCGGCTGTTGTCACGCCGAATCAGCGAACTCGCGCTGATCAGCTGGGGCTCGCCGCTCAGAGATCCGGTGGGCGAATCTGGAGCTCCTGCATTTTCCGCACTGCTGCCGCGTTCGATGGTCGAGCCTGGCCTGAGCTGCGCGGCGATGAACGCCTCTGCCGCGTGGTAGCTCGAGCGAACCAGCGCGCCGGAGGCGACGTACGAGAAGCCCAGCTCCAACCCAACGCGCTCCCATTCCGCAAAGCGCTCTGGCTCCACGTAGCGGTCAACTGGCGCATGCTTTGGAGTTGGCCGCAGGTACTGTCCGAGGGTCACGACGTCGACTCCTGCGTCGCGCAAATCGCGCAGTGTCTCGACGACCTCCTCGTCGGTCTCGCCGATTCCGACCATGATCGAGCTCTTCGTCATGCGTTGGGGCGCGCACGCTTTGGCGTGACGCAGCACATCCAGGCTCTGATCGTAGCTACATCGCGCGTCGCGAATGCGCGGTGTGAGACGCCGCGACACCTCGATGTTGTGCGCGAACACATCAGGCCCCGACTCCACCAGGTGAGCGATGTCGTGCTTGCGGCCGTTGAAGTCACCAACCAGCGTCTCCACGAGCAGCTCTGGCGAGTAGCGCCGCAGCGCGCGCACCGTTTGCCCCACCAGGCTCGCGCCACCGTCGAGCAGATCGTCGCGGTCGACCATGGTCAGGACCACGTATTTCAGCTCGAGCTGGCTGATCGCCCGTGCGACGTGCTCTGGCTCGCGCGGATCGTAAGCGCCGCGTGGGTTGCCAGTCGTTACCGCACAGAAACGACAGCCGCGGGTGCAAGTATGCCCGAGTAGCATCACCGTCGCGGTACCCGCGCCCCAGCACTCACCCACATTCGGGCAGCGTGCCTCCTCGCAGACGGTGTACAGATCGAGTTCGCGCAGCGTCTTCTTCAGCTTGGTGTAGCGCTCGCCTCCTGGCGCCTTCACCTTGAGCCAGTTGGGCTTCGGATCGCGGATGCCGACGGTCTTGTGGTTTTCCGGGAGCTCGCTCACGAGGGGACTCTAGTGCTCCCCTACCCCATTGTCGAATCCAGCACGCGACCCGTGGTCGGGTTTGGAGCAGCCCGGGTTTGGGGGAGAGAGCGCGGGTTTGGGGGAGAGAGCGCGGCGTCAAGCCAGCGCAGCGATACCCGCTTGGTCTACCGGGTCGATCTCGCCGCGCTCAGTGAAGATCGCGCTGACCAAGCGTGCGGGGGTGACGTCGAAGGCGGGGTTTCTGACACCGATGTCCCTTGCCACCAACGTGCGGCCGCCCGCTTCGGTCACCTCCGTGCGATCCCGCGCCTCGATCGGGATGTCTTTGCCCGAAGCAGTGCGCAAATCGATGGTCGACCAGGGCGCCGCCACGTACAGCGGCCGCTGATGAAAGCTCGCCAAGCAGGCCACACCATAGGTGCCGATCTTGTTCGCGACGTCCCCATTTGCAGCGATGCGATCGGCGCCCACGACGGCGAGGTCGATCTCCCCACGGCCGAAGTAGCTCGCGGCGGCGTTGTCACAGATCACTTCCACGGGGATCCCGTCATGGTGGAGTTCCCAAGCCGTGAGCCGCGATCCTTGCCAGTAGGGACGCGTTTCGTCTGCCAGCACGCGGATCCGCTTGCCCTGCTCGTGGGCCGCACGAATCAGCCCGAGGGCCGTGCCGTAGCCACCCGTCGCTAGGGCGCCGGCGTTGCAGTGGGTGAGGATCGTTGCCCCGTCCGCTACGCGAGCCGCGCCAAGTTCACCCATGCGGCGACACGCCTCCACATCCTCGCGATGGATGGCGCGCGCCTCCGCCGCCAGCCGCTCGACGCGGCTCGGCGACGAGAGGGACTGAACTTCCGACGCGACGCGGTTCATGCGCTCGATCGCCCAGAACAAGTTCACAGCGGTGGGGCGCGACGCGGCCAACACCTCGGACGCGCGCTTCATTTCCCCAAGGAACTCCACACCAGCCGCTTTCGCGGCGAGCACCAGCCCGTACGCGGCGGTGATCCCAATCGCTGGCGCGCCGCGCACCACCATGTCGCGGATCGCGGTCGCCACGGATTGGGCATCACTGAAAGCGACGTAGCGCTCTTCGGCGGGCAGGTTGCGCTGCTCCAGCAGGATGACCTGGGAGTCGTCGTCGCTCAGCTCGACGGCGGAGAAGCTCGAGCCGCTGAGCAGCTCACGAGGCAAGAGCTCGCGGCCCAGCGCGCTACTCATCGCCGTCACCGCTCAGTGCCTTCTCCAGCAGCTCACTGACCAGCTTTGGGTTGGCTTGGCCGCGAGTCTCTTTCATGACCTGGCCCACGAAGAAGCCGAGCACGCCGGTCTTTCCAGAGCGATACTGCTCGACCTGCTTCTCGCTCCGGGCGAGCACCGCGTCGACGATACCTTGAAGCGCGCCAGTGTCCGAGACCTGGCGCATGCCCTTCTCGCTGACCACCTCGGCGGCGCTCTTCTGGGTGCCTTCCAGCGCTGCGTGCAGCTCCTTGGCTTGCTTTCCGCTGATTTCACCGCTCTCGACCAGCGCGAGGGTGTCGGTGACTTGCTGCGGACTGACCAAGAACTCGACGTCCAGACCGCGCTGGGTCACTCCACGCAGCACTTCCGTGAGGATCCAGTTTGCGAGCTTGGCCGGAGCGCCGCCTAGCTCCAGACACTCCGCGAAGAAGCGGGCGTAGGCTGGGTGTGAACTCAGAGTCTGAGCGGCCTGCTCGCTGAGCTTGAAGTCGCGGACCCAGCGCTCGCGAAGCGCCCGCGGTAGCTCTGGCAACGCCTCCCGCGCCTCCTTGACTCGAGACTCGGAGAGCACCAGCGGCGGCAGATCCGGATCGGGGAAGTAGCGGTAGTCGTGGCTCTCTTCCTTCGAGCGTAGAGAGCGTGTGGTGTTGGTGTCTGGATCGAAGGAGCGGGTCTCTTGAGTCACCTTGCCGCCGCTCGACACGACCGCAGTTTGGCGCGCGATCTCTTCGTCAATCGCGCGTTGCACGAAGCGGAATGAGTTCAGGTTCTTCAGCTCCGTGCGCGTGCCCAAGGTGCGCGAGCCGCGGGGTCGGATCGACACGTTGGCATCGCAACGGAAGCTGCCTTCTTCCAGGTTGCCGTCGTTGACCCCGAGGAAGATCAGGATGTTCCTCAGTTCCCGGAGATACGCTGCGGCTTCGCCGCTGGAACTCAGCTCGGGCTCACTGACGATCTCGATCAGCGGGGTGCCCGCCCGGTTGAGGTCGACGAGGGAGTCTCCTCCAACGCCGTGCATGCTCTTCCCGGCGTCCTCTTCCATGTGGATACGCGTGATGCCGATCTCTCGTTCACCGCCATCCACCTCGATCTTGAGCTTGCCCTTCAAGCAGTAGGGCTCCTCGAACTGGCTGATCTGGTAGCCCTTGGGGAGGTCTGGGTAGAAGTACTGCTTGCGAGCGAACTGACTCTTTTGCTGCACCCTGCAGTCGAGCGCGAGGGCCGCCAGGAGCGCGAGCCGCACAGCCTCAGCGTTGATAGCCGGCAAGCTTCCGGGCAGCCCCAAGCAGACCGGACACACGTGGGTGTTGGGCTCGGCGCCGAAGCGGTTTGGACAGCCGCAGAACAGCTTGGTGCGAGTCAGAAGCTGGGCGTGAACCTCAAGCCCGATGACGGCTTCGAACGCGCTCATCGGTGCATTTTAGTGGCCGCCGTGCTCGCGGGTCACGCCAGGGTGCGTGGGGTCCCCAGGCTCATGCCGCGGGTTCTCCGACAGCTGACTCCCGTCACGACCCTTGAAGCTCATCAGGAGATCTTTCTCGAAGATGAACTGCTCGCGAGAATCGTAGGGCGCAGCGTGGATTCCGGTATCCATGCGGATCGCGTCGCAGGGGCAAGCCTCCACGCAAAAACCGCAGAATACGCAGCGCAGCTCGTCGATGACGAAGCGGGCGGGGAAGCGCTCATATCCGCGCCGAGAATCCCCAACGGGGTACTCAGCCGGCTCGATGTGGATGCACTGCGCAGGGCAAGCCGTCGAGCAGCACAGACACGCCACACAGCGCGGTGAACCGTCGGCGCGATGAGTCAGGCGATGAACCCCGCGGAAACGCTCGGCGTAGGGCCGGCGCTGCTCGGGGTAGCTGACGCAGTTGATGCCGTCCGAAATGCTCTCGATGGTGGGGTCGTTCCGCTGACCAAGCGCCATCTCCTTCGTGTTGCGGAAGAAGTGGGCCATGGTCATCGCCAGGCCCTTGGCGATCTCCGGGATGTACGTCTGTACGGAGGCGTTGCGATCCGGGCGCGGGATGGGGGTCCCAACGACTTTCTTTGGTCCCAGCGGTTGGTTGATCAACATGTCGTCGTCCAATCGTGCCCGGAGGCTCTACAAAAAACTCGAAAGAAGAGGGGTACCCGAAGCCGTGCTTCAGGCACCCATGCGCGCCGTGCGAGTGCCACCCATGGAGGCCGCGTACTGAGCCGAAGAACTCGCCAGGACTCGGCGGTGCTCTGCGGGCTTCAGCAGGAAGCGCACGAACCAGACGGTGAGCACCAGGCCACCTACTGCGATCACCCACTGGGTGACCTGAGCGGCGCCCGCCATCAAGGACTGAACTGCAGGTCCGCCGGACTGGATGGCCAAGATGATGAGCCCAGTCGCGAGCACATTGACCAACGACGCCGGCAGGATCTTGCGCCAGCCCAGCTTCATCAGCTGGTCGTAGCGGAAGCGGGGCAACGTCCAGCGGATGAATAGCTGCAGGATGCACAGACCGACGGTCTTACCGACGAAGGCCAACACGCCGATCAGGATGATGGCGCCGTGGGACAGCGGCTGAGCGTAGATTTCCTTGTCGCCGAGCATGATGTGCAGGCCGTCACGCTCGAGGAAAGGCAGGTGCCAGCCGCCGAGGAACACCGCGGTGGTGAGCGCCGCAAGAGTCACCACAGCCACGTACTCGCTGAAGAAGAACATCGCGAACTTCATGCCCGAGTACTCGGTGAAGTAGCCGGCGACGATCTCGCTCTCACCTTCAGGGATGTCGAAGGGGATGCGCTTGGTCTCGGCGATGGCCGCAGCGAAGAACAGGAAGAACGCCAGAGGCTGAACGAAGATCCCCCAGGTGTTTTCCGCCTGCCAACGCACCATCTCGTCGATGCGGACGGTGCCGTAGATCATCAGTGAACCGACGAGCGTCAGGCCCAGCGTGACCTCGTAGGAGATCATCTGGCTTGCCGCGCGGAGACCACCGAGGAGGCTGTACTTGTTGTTGCTCGCCCAGCCGGCGAGCGCAGCACCCACGACACCGGTGCCAGCCATGGCGAAGAAGTAGAGGATGCCGACGTTGAAATCGAGCACCTGCAGGCGCACCGCATGCACCGCGCTGCCTGCGTCGAGGGTCGATGTCGGACAGATGCCGTCACGCGGGACCGTCGCCAACAGCTTGGACAGCATGATCTTGCCCTGCTCATCCGAGCCGAAGCACAGCGTGTCTCCGAACGGCACCACGCCAAGCAGCACGAGCACAGGGAAGAAGGAGACGAAGGGTGCGAGCTTGTGCAGGAATTGATCGCCGCCCGGAGGAATGAAGTCCTCCTTGAAGATCGTCTTCAAACCGTCAGCCGCTGGGTGCAGCAAGCCAATCAAGCGGAAGCCAGCGCGCTCATGACGGAAACGCTGCGCCGCGTAGCCGGCGCCGAACAGCGCGCTGAAGGCGAAGACGAACGGCCCTGCCCCGTATAAGAAGTCGCGCAGGGTCTCTCCCGCCGGCGTGCCCTTGAGCACTCCTAGCGAGAGGAAGATCGCGCCGTGCACCATCAGCCCGACGTAGAAGATGCGCCGCGGGTCGCCGACCGAAGCGATGAAGCGATCGAAGCTGTTCTTCACGCCACGCAGCTTGATGCGGCCCGCGATGACGAGCGCGGTGAACCAGGTGATGAAGACCGCGAGGTGACTGAACAGCACCGCCCGGGTAGTGCGCGTGACGCCTTCGGCGTCACTCAAGAAAAACAGCGCCAGGGCGCCGCCCGCGACCAGCACAGCGGGACCGACGACCGCGCCCTGAGCGATACGCTTCGGGATCCACACCACCGCGCGTTCAGGACCGACGCGGTCCTGCAAGATGGCGCCCTGGCGGCGGTCCACCCAGGTCAAGAGCCCTGCGATGTTCAACGACAACGCCACGACGACCGTGAAGGCCTTGGCGAGGGACAAGAGAAACAGCGTTCCGAAGGTCATTCTGCAGCTCCTGTGGGTGCGGAGACTTCAGCAGCAGCACTGCCAGCAACCGCCGCGCCAGCGTCAGGCGCCATCGCTAGGCGAACGTCGCTGAGGCGTTGCCAGTCCATCGCGTAGCCGAGCTCGCGCCCAACCGCTGCGATGAGTTTCCAAGCGGGGCGCGCGTCCTGCTCTGGACGCACGGCGCGCTCGCTCTCCTGAGCAAGCCCCGCGAAGTTGACGAAGGTACCGGTGGACTCCGCCCAGGTGGCGGCGGGTAGCAACACGTCTGCGTAGCCAGCGAGCGCTCCGTCGAATGGGCTCACCAACACCAGCTTCTTTAGCGAGGACAGCCCCTCCACGTCGATGGGTGCCGCGCTGCCGAGGGCGACTGCATGGGTAATTTTCCCTGCGGCAACCGCCTCCAATAGCTCAGACATGGACGCCGGCGGCGTGGTGCTGCACAGCTGCTCGACGCCCTTCGTGTTGGGGTTCTTGTCGGCATGCTTGAGTACGCCGTCCCCCTCACCTTCCGCGTTGCCGGAGATGAAGAGGTTGCCACTGCCAAGGAAGTCCCGGGCCAGGGTGAGCAACGCGAAGTTGTCCTCGCTGGAGTGCTGCGCGGAGAGCACGATGGCCACTCGCTCGGGGTCGACACCCTTGAGCGCCTTCGCTGCGGCTTTGACGCCTGCTTCGAGGCTTACCTCGTCCTCGCCAACGTAGGCGTTGATGAAACGGTCCTCGTGGGCGCGGGCGTAGTCGAGCATGCCCTCGTCACACATCCAGTACTTGTTGACCTTCAGGTTCTCCCGCGGGCGGTGGCGGTACACCGTCTCATTGCGGGGATCGTAGTCGAGGAAGGCGTTGCAGCCCGTCGCGCAGCCTTGGCAGACGCTGCGGGCGCTACGTAGGAACCAGACTCGAGCCTTGAAGCGGAAGTCCGTCGCGGTCAGCGCGCCCACAGGGCACACGTACTCGGTCATCAAGGTGTAGCCGTGGTCTAGCTGACGCCCCGGGGAAACGACGATCTCGTTGAGGTTGCCGCGCTCGCGGACGTCGAGCACCGGGTCCTTCGCCACTTCCTCGCAGAAACGCACGCAGCGGGTGCACACGATGCAGCGCTCACCGTCGTAGACGATGGTCGGGCCAAAGACCTGAGCCTTGGGCTTGTGCACGGGCTCATCGTGCATGCGCTTGCCCTTGCCCTGGTGCTGGAGCCAGTAGTCTTGCAAGCGGCACTCGCCGGCTTGGTCGCAGATCGGGCAGTCGACGGGGTGATTCAGGAGCAACAGCTCTTGAACGGCGCCACGGGCCTCCGAGACGTGTTCACTCGACTCGCTCTTGACCTCCATGCCCTCAGCCACGCGCTGCTGGCAGGCGGGCTGGAGCTTTGGCTTCTTGGCCGGGATGTACTCGCCGGTCTTCGGGTCCTGCTTCAGGATATCGAGCATCATCGCGGGCCGGCCTGGGGGCGGGCCAATCTCGACCAAGCACATACGGCAGTTGGCTGCGACGCTCAGGCCGGGATGCCAGCAATAGTGCGGGATATCGATACCCGCGCGGTGCGCGGCCTGGATGATGGTGTCCCCGGGTTCGAAGGGGATCTCGCGGTCGTCAAGCTTGAAGGTGGGCATCGAAACTCCAGTTAGCGGGTGACGATCAACGATCGCACTCGCCTCCGATCATGTTCAGTGAGCCGAAGCACGGGACGACGTCGCTCATCATTTCGCCGGTGATGACCTTCTCGAGGCCAGCCGTCACGAGGAAGCAAGGTGGGCGGATGCGCACGCGGTAGGGCGTGCCGCTGCCATCGCTCACCAGATAGAAACCGAGCTCGCCGTTGCCGCCTTCGGTGTAGCTGTAGACTTCACCCGCCGGAATCTTCAGGCCTTCCATCACGATCTTGAAGTGCTGGATGGTGCCTTCGATGGTCGAGTAGACCTCTTCCTTTGGCGGCAGGATGATGCGCGGGTCGACGACGTTGATCGGCCCCTCGTCATCCATCATCTCGAGCGCCTGATCGATGATGCGCGCGCTCTGCTTGAGCTCGGCGAAGCGCATGATGAAGCGGTCGAAGCAGTCGCCCGTGGTGCCGACGGGGACTTCGAAGTCGTACTCGCCGTAGGTCATGTACGGCGCCGCCTTCCGCACGTCGTAAGGCACGCCCGAGGCGCGCAGGCAGGGCCCCGTCCAGCCCAGGCTGATCGCGTCTTCAGCGCTCACGATGCCGACGCCGTCGAGGCGATCGAGGAAGATGCGGTTCCCAAGCAGCAAGCGCTGGGCCTCGTCCAGGATCTTCAACACCTGGTCTTTGACCGCTGCCGCGTGTTCCTTGAAGTGATCCGTTGGCGGCTTCGCCATGCCACCCACGCGACCGAAGGAGTGCGTGAGCCGAGCGCCCGTCTCGTCCTCCATCAGGTCCCAGATCATCTCGCGACCCTTGATCATCCAGAGGAACGGCGTGAACGCGCCAAGCTCCATCGCCATAGCGCCGGTGCACGTCAGGTGGTCGCTCATACGCGCCAGTTCCCCGAGGATCACGCGGTAGTGCTGGCAGCGCTTCGGCACCTCGATGCCGAGCATCTTCTCGCAAGCGAGGGCGAAGCCGACGTTGTTCAGCATCGGCGATACGTAGTTGCAGCGATCGACGTACGGGAACACCTGGCTCCAGGTGCCGCGCTCGCACATTTTCTCGAAGCCGCGGTGCAAGTAGCCAACCTGGACGTCAGCCTTCAGAATCGTCTCGCCGGAGAGCTCCATGACGATCTTCACGGTGCCGTGCATCGCCGGGTGAGCCGGGCCCACGTTGAGCAACGCTGGCTCCGCGGGGATATCGAGCTCCGCCTCGTCCAAATCGATGTCGAGCGGTTCCATCAGCTCACTCCTCGTCGTTCATGAACTGATGGGTCTGACGCCCAAAGCTCATGCCTTCGTCGGTGCCGAAAGGCGGCAGTTTTTCGATGTTCGGCACGTCCCGGTACTCAATCAGCGGCTGAGTCCGGTTCGCCGGGTAGTCCTTGCGCAGCGGGTGCCCCTCGAACTCGGGGTACATCAGAATGCGCCGCAGATCCGGGTGGCCTTGGAAGACCACGCCGAACATGTCGTAGCACTCGCGCTCCATCCAGTTCGCGCTCCCCCACAGCGGCTCCACGCTGGGGATCTCGGCGTGCTTGCCGTCGGCGTCGCCCACGCGAGCCTTCATGCGCAGGCGGTGCCCCTTGCTCAGCGAATACAGGTGGGCGACGACCTCGAACCGGGGTTCGCGCTCTGGATAGTCAACGGCCGTCAGGTCCGTCAGCATCTCCATGCTGGTCTTGGGGCTTTCCTTGAGGAACCGGGCGATCTCTGCCCACTTGCTCGGTTCGACGACGATGGTGTCGTCTCCGTGTTGAGAGTGGCTCTCCAACACGGCTCCCGGGAACTGTTTCTTGACCTGCTCAACGACTCGTTGGCTCATCTTGCCTCGGCTCGCGCCGCGCTCGGCGCGACTGCTTGAATTCTTGCCTCAGGGAAACGCTTTGGCTCGCCTCAGACCATGCTTTCGCGGTTCTTGCGCAGCTGCACCAAGCCGTGATCCTGGCTGGTAGCGGGGTCGGTGCGCGGCTTCACGATGGCTGGCGTGCGATCGCCTCGTGCGATCTTGTCCTGCAGCAGCAAGAGCCCGTCCAACACTGCCTCGGGCCGCGGAGGACAACCCGGGATGTAGACGTCACAGGGGATGATCTTATCCAGCCCGGGAACGGTGGTGTAGTTGTCGTAGAAGCCACCGCAGCTGGCGCACGTGCCGAAGGCCATCACCCACTTGGGCTCAGCCATTTGCTCCCAAATACGCCGCAAAATCGGGGCCTGGCGCTGACTGATCGTGCCTACGACCCACAGCAGGTCCGCTTGCCGTGGGGAAAAGCGAGGCGCCTCTGCTCCAAAGCGGGAGACGTCATAGCGCGGGCTCGTAACGGCCATGAACTCCATGCCGCAGCAGGCGGTCACGAAGGGGTACATGAACAGCGAGTACTTCTGTGCCCAGTGCAGCAAGTCCTGAAAACGCGTAGTCGCGAAGCCTTGTTCACTCGGCTCGATGATGCGCGTTTCGGTGCCTTTTAGCTCACCCATAAATTCTCCTAAGATCGCGTCCGAAGGGGGTCGACGAACGAACGACGAGCGCCGCGAAAGGCCTCAGTTCTCCCACTCCAGAGCGCCCTTTTTCCACACGTAAACCAGCGCGATCAGCAAGGCGCTGATGAACGTGAGCATGGTAGCGAAGCCAACCCAGCCGAGGCCCTTGAAGAGCGTCGCCCAGGGGTACATGAAGACCACCTCGATGTCGAAAACCACGAACAAGATGGCGGTGAGGTAGAACTTCACGCTCATCTTCATGTGCTTGGCGCCATCGCTGTCGTTTCCGCACTCGAACGGCTGCAACTTGCCCGGGTTCGGCTTCTTTTCGCCGAGCAGCGCACCTCCGAAGAAGAAGACGCAGCAGAGCAGCATCGCGACTGCGAACATCAAGAACATGGGGAGGTAGGTTTCGAGCATGGCTTCCTCGTGGGTTTCGCGTTCTTCGGGGCGCCCCGAGCACTTGCAGGTCGATTCGCTCGTCGGAACGGAGAGCGGCCAACGACCAGCAACGTCGACTCGAAGCAGAAGAGCGGCCTATGTGTAGTCGCGGGGACCCGAAGTTTCTAGGCGTTTGTGAGGAGTTAGAAGACGCGGCGCGGGCTGTGAAGAGCCCTTTCCTGGCGGCGTCGTACTCCCGCGCGCCAGGCCCTGTCAATGCGCCGCGGCAGTGACGGGTGAATGGGCGCTCAGGTCCAGCGCGGCCAACCAGGCCTGCTGGCCGGGGTTTGGGGGGGAGGCGCGCCGCTTGGACGCCTGGAACTCACCCGCTCGCTCCGGTGTTCGGACCGATTCGCAATAATTCTGAAACGTTAGATGCGTTTCACCGCCCGCAGGAAGCGAGCTAAACCAGCAGCGAGGTGCAGTTGGTGCCTCAGCCGAGCGCTTTTCGCCAACCGGCGAGGCTTTGGCCGAGGGCAGCTTCAACGCGCCCGGTGGCGTCGGTCAGAGCCGCGTCGTCGACGCCGGCCGCCCGTGCCTCCTCGATGGCGCCCAGCGCAGCCAGGTGCCGGCCGCGATCTGAGAAAGCGCGGGCGAGCAGCGGCCAGATCACCTCTGGCTTCGCGCCCAGGTTGGCGGCACGGCGTAGCGGTCCGATGGCCTCGGCCGCCCGCTCGTCGTCGAGCATCGCTTCGCCAAGCCGGGTGAAGATCTCAGGCCCAGCTGGGCCATCGCCCGCGTACTGCACGGCAAGCCTGAGCACCTCTTCTCCTTTGCCGACCTCGCCCAAGGACACACAGGCACTGCCCAACATCCCGAGTCCGCGAGCGATCGTCGCTCGGGCGTCCGCGTTCAGCATTTGTCCTTCGGGGGTGCGGAGGAAGATGGCCAGGGGCGCAGGCCAGGCGCCGAGCAGCTCGAGCACTCGCACCTGATCGCCGCGCGCCGCGGCTTGCTCCGCCTCGGCCACCCGAGCGAGGTCAATGGCGCCGCGGTTGTTGCCACCGCGGGAGATCCGGTCGAGCTCTTCACGGACGTGTGCCCGAAGGCGCACGCGGAAGGCGTCCAGCTCGTAGCTCTCTTCGACGCCGTCGCGCAGTAAGCGCAGCTCCGAGCCGGCGTCATCCACCTGGAGCTCCGCCAGGCTGTAGCCAAACAGCGGTGCGAGTAGCAGGTAGCGAACTCCGATGTGGAGCTGAAGCGCTTCGGTGTCGGTCTCACGTGCCGGAGCGGGACCCGTCGGTTCATGGGCGACCAGCGCGCTCACCAGACGGCGACGGAAGTCGGCCAGTGTGAGGCGCTGGGAGTCCATCTGGTCCCCGTCCTCTTCGGCGACCGCAAAGTCCACGAGCGTGTTGTCCGGGTTACGCCGGTCCACCGTCAGCGCGGTGATGCGCGCGCCGGTGATCATCGAAAAGGCGAAGAACCGCTCTCCCACGATGTCGCAGAGGGCCTGAAAGCTTCCGATCCCCTCACCGATGCGTTCAAACCAGCCGTCCGTGCGGATTGATTCGAGAGGAAAGACACGCGGCTGAACCACTCCGGCCAGCGTATCAGAATCAAATCGCGGCGACTAAGCTCCTGATGCATCTCAGTGCAGCCTGCCTCGAAGTCGACCCCCAAAAGCTGAGTGGAACGTTCGCTTCCGGACGCTTCGAGGCAGCCTTTTTCTCGCGAAGCGCTCAGGTCTGATTGACGGACTTAACGAAGCCAGGCGAGACCGTGGAGCGCATGCCCTCACCCCCAACCCAAGACAAAAAGCACCGCGCGTCACTCGACGGAGGCTGCCATTGCGGAGCAGTGCGCTTTCGCGTGAGTAGCGCCGTCCGCCGCATCGATGATTGCAACTGCAGCATCTGCACGAAAAAGGCCTTCCTGCACTGGATCGTGGCGAAGTCGGAGTTCGAGCTGCTCAGCGGCGCGGGGTCGCTGAGCGACTACCGCTTCGGAACCGGGATCGCCCAGCACACGTTCTGCAGCCGCTGCGGCGTGCACCCGTTCTACACGCCGCGCTCTCACCCGGATGGCGTGAGCGTCAACCTGCGCTGCGTGGATGGCTCAGAGGAGCCGGACTTCCTGAGCGAGCACGGCTTCGAAGTCGTGCCCTTCGATGGTCAGAACTGGGAAGCCAACGTGCAACGGATCCGTTCGTGAGCCCCCCCGCAAACCGCGAGACGGTTCAGCGCGCCCTGCTGGCCTGGTACGAGGCGCATCGCAGAGACCTGCCCTGGCGTAAGGACTCCGATCCCTACGCCGTGTGGGTGAGCGAGATGATGCTCCAGCAGACTCAGGTTGCGACCGTCATCCCCTATTTCGAACGCTGGCTGAAGCTTTTTCCGGACGTAAACGCGCTGGCCGCAGCCGAAGAAGCCGATGTGCTTCACGCCTGGCAAGGCCTTGGCTACTACAGTCGCGCACGGAATCTGCTGAAAGGCGCCAGAGCCGTCGTCAATGACCAGGGCGGCAAGGTGCCCGCGGAGATCGAGGCGTTGCGTGCGCTGCCCGGCGTTGGCCCCTATACAGCCGGTGCCATCGCCAGCATCGCTCATAACCGCGCGGAACCGATCGTGGACGGCAACGTGATCCGCGTGCTCAGCCGACTCTACGCGTTGCCCGGTGACCCCACCAAGGCGGCGCCCAAGCGAAGGCTGTGGGAGCTTGCAGAGGCGCTCGTGCCGCACGCCGCGCCCGGCGACTTCAATCAAGGCCTGATGGAGCTCGGCGCTACCCGCTGCACGCCGAGGAAACCGGCCTGCGGGAGCTGCCCCCTGGCGAAGGAGTGCGCGGCGCTGGCGCAGAACGAAGTGGAGCGTTTCCCCGAAACACCCCCGCGCGCGAAGACGACCAACGTGCACATGCTCGCCGCGGTGATCGAGCGCGACGGCAAGCTGCTGCTTGGCAAGCTCTCGGAGACCGCCCCCCGATGGTCAGGCATGTGGCAGTTTCCCAACGCGGAACTCACCCCTGGGGAGAGCAGCGAGACCAGCCTGAAGGCCACGTCAAAACGCCAGACGGCGTTGGACGTCGAGGTGCGAGGCTTGGTCGGCGTCGTACGCCATAGCGTCACGCGCTACCGCATCACCCTCGATGCGTATCGCTGTGAACCACGAGGCGGGGCAGCGAAACCTGGCGGAGATTTCTGTGAGCTAGCCTGGATGACCCCAGAAGAGACGACCAAAGTAGCGCTGCCCAAGGCGCACGCGCAGATCGCTCGGACGCTGCGTGATGGCTGAAAATGAAGTGGAAGAACTGCTGATCGCCATCGCGCTCATCTGGCACGGAGGTGAGCTACTGATCGCGCGCAGAAACCCCGGGTCTCATCAGGCACTGAAGTGGGAATTTCCTGGCGGTAAAGTTGAAAATGGCGAGTCAGCGGAGGCAGCCGTGCTTCGCGAAGTGCTCGAAGAGACCGCTATGAGCGTCGAGCTGCTGGGTGAGCGGCGAGCGATCCTGCACAGCTATCCGGAGCGCCGGGTGACGATCCGAGTATTCGACTGTCGTGCCAGCTCGCGGGAGGCGGCGCCCCTGGCTAGCCAGGAGGTCCGCTGGGTGCCTCCTGCGTCGCTCGTGGAGTTTGACTTTCCTGCAGCCAACCGCGCGCTGATCGCGGAGTTGGCAAGTGAAGCTCCGCGCTAGCCCTTCAAGTCGCGCGTGCGCCCCGCAGTCGCCGCAGCTTCCAGAGTTCACTGGAGAGCGCGACACCAACGACGATCACCGTTCCCGCCACGAACGTTCGCAACGTTGGCTTCTGCCCGAGCACGAGCCACGCGGCGCTGGTCGCGATGAGCGGTTGCAGGTAGATGTACACGGCCACGACGGAGCTCTCCACGCGGGTGAGCGCGTAGCCATTGAGGACGTACGTGAGGAGCGTGGGCCCAACCAGGATGAACGCCAGGGAAGCAAGCGCCCAACCAGGCAGCGCCCCTGGGTCAAGCGCGAGGAAGCTTCGCAAGACGTAGGGCGTGCACTGCAACGCTCCGATCAGGAACACCCAGCTCATTACTCGGAGCGCGCCGAGCCGGGCGATCAGCGGCCGCGCGAGCACGAGGAACACGGCGTAGCTCGTAGAGTTCAGGATGAGCAGCAAGTTCCCCATGAGCTTCGCGTCCTGAAGCTGGAAGCGCTCCACCCCCACGAGAGCCAGCGCTCCAGAGATCGCGATGGCCACGCCCAGCAGACGCAGGCGACTCGGGCGCTCCCGTCCGAGCAGGGTGGCCGCCAACAGCGTTACCGCAGGGATAATCAGTAGGAGCACCGATGCGTTGATCGGCCCGGCACGCTTGAGGCCCTCGACGAACAGGATCTGGTTCGCCGTGATACCCAAGATGGCCAACCCAAATAGCTGCGCCAGATCCTTCAGGGTGAGCCGGGGCCCAGACGACCGGCCCCAGCGCGCCGCCAGGATCAGACATGGGGCGCCGAGGAACAGCCGAAACCCAATCAGCGCCTGCGGGCTCAGCACGCCCAACACTGCCGATCCGGCCACCGGCCACAGCCCAAACAACACCTGAACCGTGATCAGAGCCAGGTGCACGCGACGCATGGGGCCACCTTCTGGCACGATTCGGGGCGAGCCGGGGAGCGCTACGCGCGAAACCTCGGTTCTCCGCAGCCTTGCCAAAACTGAACTTGACGTCAGATTCAGATTGTCTATGCTTCCGGCTATCGTGGGGACGGCAGCCGTACGCAAACCTTCTCAGTCGCGGGCGAAGCGCACCCGGGCGAGCCTCGTGGCGGCTGCGGAGGCTGAGTTCACAGCGCACGGTTACGCTCAGACGACGGCGCGCTCGATCGCAGAGCGAGCCGGGGTGGCGACGGGCACCTTCTATCAGTACTTCGGCGACAAGGACGTGATGCTGCGGGAGCTCGCCGACGTGCGCCAGCAGCGGATCGCGCGAGAAGCGGTCGAGGTGCTGGGCGACGACGTGCGGGACGTCAAGGGTCGCGAGCTGCTCGCCGCCGTGCGCTCCCGCATGACACGCATCGTTCTGATGGTCATGGATTACCACCGGGAAAATCCAGGACTGCACGCGGTGCTGACGGAGCGACGCCACGCCGACAGCGACCTGGACCAGCTGACTTCACTCGGCGAGCAGGCGCTGGTGCACCAGGTGGCGCAGCTGCTCGCTCGCTGGGGATTCGCCGGAGACACCACGGCCACCGCGTTCGTGCTGTTTGGCATGGTGGAAGGCTCCGTTCACGCCCACGTGCTCGGGACGTCGGTCGTGGATGACGACCGCTTCACGAGCGCACTGGTCGACGCGCTGATTCGCGTCGCCCTCCCCGAGCTGGACCGAGACTGACCTCCAGCCAACTTTCCGAGGAGCCAGCAGGGCTCCCGAGGCTCACGCGGCGCCGGTTTTCGGGCGCAGAAAGACGAGACGACCAATGAAGAAGCTCAAGTTGAATGCCGAGTGGACCGCCCTCATGGACAGCTACCGCGACGACCACCAGAACGAGACGAACCAGTTCTGCCACACCATCGGCATCCCGATGATCGCCGCGTCCTTCCCGGTTGGAGCTACCGTAGTGGGTCTGCCCCTGGCGGCGAGCATGTTCACCGTTGGCTGGGGCTTCCAGTTCGTGGGTCACTATTTCGAGGGCAAGCCGCCGAGCTTCGTATCCGACAAGCGCAGCCTGGTCATTGGCCTTCTGTGGTGGGCGAAGAAGGTGGGCATCGACGTCGTGGAAGAGACGCGCCCGGAGAACGACACGACCGAAGCTCCCCGGTACGAGTCGGCGGCTTCGGCAGCCGAGTAGGTCGCAGCATCAGCCGCACGGCGCGAGACGTGCGACGCCAAAAAAGGAACGCGCCGCTGGCGAAGCCGACGGCGCGTTTCTCTGTGTTGGTAGGTCAGAGCTAGACGAGCATCGGGTCGACCTTGCCCGCGTCGATCCCCAGCTCACTCACTGCCTTTGCGACATTCTCCGCGGGGATCCGTCCCTCGAGTCGCAATGCATCCAGCGCCGCGAGCGCGATGTTCTCGGCGTCGACCTCGAAGTGGCGTCGCAAGCCTTCCCGTGTGTCGCTCATCCCGAAACCATCGGTGCCCAGGGACACGAGGCGGCCGGGCACCCAACGCGCAACCTGGTCGGGGACGAGCTTCATGTAGTCGGTAGCCGCGACGAACGGCCCCTCCACGTCCTTCAGCTGTGTGCTGATGAAAGGCACGCGCGCCTCCTCGAGGGGGCGCAGCCGGTTGTGGCGCTCGCAGGCCAAGGCTTCGTCGCGCATACGCGAGTAGCTGGTGACGCCCCAAATGTCCGAGGACACGCCGAAGCGTTCTTCCAGGATGTCCGCGGCGGCGATGACCTGCATCATGATCGAACCGCTACCCCAGAGCTGTACGTGGAGCGGACGCCGCTCCTTTGCCGCACGGTACCGATACATGCCCTTGACGATGTGCTGCTTCACGTCGTCGCCGTCGGGCAGCGGTGGCTGGGTGTAGTTCTCGTTCTGCAGCGTGATGTAGTAGAAGCAGTCCTCCTCGTCAGTGTACATCGCGCGCATGCCGTCTTGGATCACCGTCGCGAGCTCGTAGGCGAAGGCCACGTCATAGGCGCGCAGGTTCGGAATCACCGCCGCGAGGATGTGACTGTGGCCGTCTTCGTGCTGAAGGCCTTCGCCGTTCAGCGTGGTGCGCCCAGCGGTCGCTCCCAGCAAGAAGCCGCGCCCCTTGCCGTCGCCGAAAGCCCACATCTGGTCCCCGGTGCGCTGGAAGCCGAACATCGAGTAGTAGATGTAGAACGGGATCATCGGTTGACCCCAGTTCGAGTAGGCAGTGCCAGCCGCCGTGAACGACGCCATGGATCCGGCCTCGGTGATGCCTTCCTCGAGCACCTGGCCGTCCTTGCTCTCGCGGTAGTAGAGCAGCTTGCCCTTGTCGACGGGCTCGTAGACCTGACCGGCAGAGGAGTAGATGCCGACCTGACTGAACAAGACGTCGAGGCCGAATGTGCGCGCCTCGTCGGGGATGATCGGCACGACACGGCGCCCAACCTGCTTGTCCCGAATCAGGTTGGCGAGTAGCCGCGCGAACACCATGGTGGTGCTGGCCTCGCCCTTCGACATCCCCGCATCGAATTCCGCATAGAAATCGGAAGCGGGCATATCCAACGGAACCTGGATACGGTCGTTGCGCTTGGGGATCGTCCCTCCGAGCGCGCGGCGCCGTTCCAGCATGTACTGGACCTCGGGGCTGTTCATGCCAGGGTGCACGAACGGAGCCTCAGCGAGCTTGTCGTCAGGCACCGGCAGCTTCAAGAGATCGCGGAACGCCTTGAGCTCCGCGAGTTCCATCTTCTTCTTTTGGTGAGTGACGTTGCTGCCCTCGAAGGAGTGGCCAAGAGTCCATCCCTTGACGGTGTGCGCGAGGATCACCGTGGGGCGACCGGTCTGCTCCACCGCCGCCTTGTAAGCCGCGTAGAGCTTGACGTGGCTGTGTCCGCCGCGACGCAGCTTGCGGATCTCTTCGTCGGAGAGGTGCTCCACCATCTCGAGGAGCCGCGGATCCGTTCCGAAGAAGTCCTTCCGCGTGTAGTCGCCAGACGCCGTGGTGTAACGCTGCCACTGGCCGTCCACCACCTCGTTCATGCGGCGCCGCAGCACGCCTTCGTTGTCCTTGTCGAGGAGCGAGTCCCACTCCTCCGCCCAGATCACCTTGATCACGTTCCAGCCGGCGCCGCGGAACAGCGCCTCGAGCTCTTGGACGATCTTGCCATTGCCGCGGACTGGACCGTCCAGACGCTGCAAGTTGCAGTTGATCACGAAGATCAGGTTGTCCAGGCCTTCCCGCGCGGCAATGCTCAGGCTGCCAAGGGACTCGGGCTCGTCGGTCTCGCCGTCTCCAAGGAAAGCCCAGATGCGCGACTGAGAAGTGTCAATCACGCCCCGCGCATGCAGGTAGCGCGCGAAGCGCGCCTGGTAGATGGCGGAGAGCGGCCCGAGTCCCATGCTGACCGTGGGGAACTCCCAGTAGCCAGGCATCAAGCGCGGGTGAGGATAGCTCGAGAGCCCTACTCCACGCTCCGCCTCGCGGCGAAAGTGTTCCATCTGCTCGAGGCTGATACGCCCCTCAAGAAACGAGCGCGCGTACACACCAGGAGCCGCGTGCCCTTGGTAGTACACCAAATCCCCCAGCCCTTCGTCCTTGCCCCGGAAGAAGTGGTTGAAGCCCACTTCGTACAGGCTCGCGCTAGAGGCGTATGTGCTGAGATGTCCACCGATGCCTGAGAACTTCACGTTCGCACGGTGCACCATCGCCACCGCATTCCAACGAATGTACTGGCGGATGCGCCGCTCGATCTTCGTATCCCCGGGGAACTCCGGCTCGGCCTCCTTCGGGATGGTGTTGACGAAGTCCGTGACCAGCGGTCCATCGGGGACCACCCCGGAGAAACGCGCGGCGTCGAGGATGCGCCGCACGAGGAAGCGGCCGCGCTCTTTGCCAACGCTCGCCACGACCGAGTTCAGAGACTCGATCCACTCTGCGGTTTCTTGGGGATCCGTATCCGGTGCTTCCGGAAAATAGTTGTGCACTCTGGCTCCTCTTAGCTTTTGAATGCCCCGAGTTCCTGCCCTCACTCGCGAACTTCGAAGCGGTCCGGGAAGATTCGTAAGGGGAAGCGCCCTTGGCTTCAAGCGCAGAGCAACCACCACGCCATGTCGTCACGTCGCTCACCGTTGAGCGGCACTCCATAGCGAAGGAAGGTGAATGAGGATCGCGCAGATCCTACGCCGCGGACTCACGGCGGCCCTGTTACTCGGGGCAGCCGCGACCGACTGGTCAGGGACGCTCGTCGGGGGGATCGCGCCTCACTGACTGCAAGATGCAGCCGGGAGCTGGGTGATCCAGTCGCGGATCAGCGCGATGCCCTCGGCGTGAGGAACTTTCGTCGCCAGGGGCGGCATGCGCACCTTGCCGTCCTCCGATGCGGTGCGGCAAAGCAGGATCGACTCGTCTGGCTTCCCAGGCACCACGTCGAACTGCAGCCCGCAGGTCGCCCCGCCAGCGGACGTTGGCTGCTTGCACACGCCCCAGCGTGCCGCTTCCTTGCTCGGATCGGTGTTGCCCCAGTCGAGCCAGAGCCCGCTGGACGATGCGAAGCCGTCCTCCCGATGGCAGCTCGCGCAGTTGGAGTCGAAGTACGAGCGCACGCGGTCACTCACACTGGCACTTCCGTATGGATCTACCAGCTGTTCACGGTCCCCCGTGGGCTCCAGCCAGCCGATCCTCTCGAAGTGGTCCACCTGGTTCTCGACCACGTCGCCGTAGTCATGGTCCCAGTTGAGCTGCCTCGTGCGTAGCCCCTGGGCGTTCATCGCCTCATTTTCGCCGTGGCAGGTCTGGCAAGCGTTCACGTTCGGGACGCCGTAGGCGTTGGTCATCGTCTCGCCGGCTTGGTTCGTCCAGCTCATGTCGATCGTCGCGCCCGCCACCTTACGCTCGGCGCTCTTTCCGGATTCGTCGTAGACGTAGGTCTCCGCGACCCAGGCGGTCTCCGACTCGCGATACAAGACGCGCGTCTCCAGCAAACGCTCCTTGTCCGGAGTGATCACGCTCGGCACCCCTTCGCGTTCGTCGAGCACGTAGGAGAACGTCTTGATCAACGCCCCGCCAACCGGGATCGTCCAGACACCATCGGTGCTGTACTGGATCTTGGTTCCGGACGGAACATAGATAAAGCGACGCTTGTTCGTGTAGTCGCTGTAAAGCGGGGCGATGGGCTGAAACGGTTCCACCCCAGGCGCCGGCTTTTGCTGACTGATGTCGCTGAAGAAATGCCAGTCTGCGAGGGATGCGAAGTGCTCCCCTGCCTTCGGCACACTGACGCCCTTGACCGTAGACCCTTCGGAATCGTCCCCGCTGCACCCACCAGCCACGAGCAGCGCGGCGACGGCACCCACCGAGCACATCGTTCGAAGGCGCTGACTCCACGAGGTTCGAGCAAAGGCATGAATAGGCATGGTGGTTAGGCTCCAGATGACGCCGCGCCCAACGGCGCAGCCAAGCGAGATTTCGGGTTGGGGGTGAGGGTCAGCTAGCGCGGGATGCGGAAGTTGTCCAAAGGCACCTCGAGGCCGCTCGGCACACGCGCGGGTCGCGCCTGCTCCCGAGTGCGATCCGTGAGACCTTTGACCAAGAAGTGAGTGATGTCGTCGACTAGATCCTGAGGGACTTCGCTCGGGTCGATGCCGTCGCTGAACGCAAGCTCCGCACGCACTGCGTCCTCCACCGTCGGCGCAGTTCCCGCATGGAAATATGGTTCGGAGTCCCGGAGGTTCCGCAGGGTGGGAACACGGAAGGCACCTCGGTCCGCGTCGTCGCCGGTCACTTCGTAGCGGCCCGCGTCGTCGACGCCATCCGCGTTCGCTTGACCGCGGTTGGCGTACAGCTCGAGCTCGAAGCGGGGTGGCACGTGACAAGTTGCACAGCCATGATCAGCAAACGCCTGCATTCCCCGCTTTGAGCTGTCTGAGAGGGCACCGAGGTCACCCTTCGCGTAGCGGTCGTAAGGAGCCCAGTCGCTCACGAGCACACGCTGAAACGCGGCCAGGGCGCGCGTCACTTGCTCGAAGCCCAAGGGCTCGCCGGGGAACGCCTCGTTGAAGAGCGATGTGTATTCAGCGTTCGCGCGCAATGCGTCGACGACTTCCGCTTCGGTGCTGCCGAGCTCTTCTGCCGCGGTGAGCGGCGCGCTGACTTGCTCCTCTAGCGTTTCCGTGCGGCCATCCCAGAACAGGCGCTCCCTGAAAGCAACGTTCCAGAGCGACATGGAGTTGCGCCGGGTCAAGTTGGGTCCAACGCGACCTGGCCCCACGGCGCCCACGCCGTCCAAGCCGACGCTCACCGCAAGACCATCGCTCATGCCCCAGTGTTCGCTGTGACAGGTCGCGCAGGCGGTCGTTCCGTCCGCGCCGAGCAACGGGTCGTAGAACAGGACCTTACCGAGAGCCGCTTGTTTCGCGTCGGGTGCCTCGTAGGCAGGCCAGCTGCCAGGCGCCCAGGGAAGCGCAGGCGTCTTCGTAGAGTCTTCCTCTCCCCCACCCCCACATGCGCTGAGAAGAGCCGCCACGAGGGCGCCCAAGAGCGGTCCAGCGGACCGGGGCACCCTCGAGAATCGGGAGCGAAGACGCATGACTAAGGCAGCGTGACGGGCTCGAGATCGGGCAGCGTGCACGTGTGAGGCGTGGCGTCGGTTGAGTGGAGGTCCGGGTTGCCGACGCCGTCCAGGCCGCCGAAGTCTCGGAAGGTGGGTAGGTCGGACTCACCCAGGCAGAGCTTGGCTGAACCGGGGCTCCGTTCGGAGCCATCCCACACCACTTCCTCGAGACTGGCGACGCCCAAGGTGGCGAGGATCCCTGCAGGCATACCGCCGATATTCTCGTAGGTGTTGCCGTGGATGTAGATTTCCTCGGGGTAACCATCGGTCTCCGTATCCGTGCTCATCATGCCCGTCACCTCATCCATGGTGGCCTGTCCGACGATGCCAACCGCCGTCGACTTCTGGTCCTTGATCGTGTTGCCAAACACGCGAACCTTGTCGGAGTTCAGCAGGATGATCCCGACTCCCGGAGGCAAGAAGGACACCACGGTGTTCTTGTCGCCAAAGTTACCCCGGTTGTTCTCGTAGATCTGGTTGTCCCGGATGATCGTGAGCGCGCTCTCCTTGCGCTGCAGGTTCGGCAGCAAGGGAATGAAAATGCCGGTGGTGTTGTCGTAGGTCACGTTGTCGTAGATCTCGGCGCCGGTGGTGTTCTCCACCTCGATGCCGATCACGTTTCCGTACGCTGTGTTGCGCCTCAAGATGGCGTTCTCGGATTGACCCAAGTAGATGCCCGCGTCACTCGCGCCGACGACTTCGCAGTCTTCGACGAGCACGTCCTTCGACTTGGTGGGGTACACCGCGTAGGCGCCGTTTTCGGTCTTCGACTCGTCCCAAGTGACCTTGATCTTCCGGAACACGACGCCGGTGGCGCCGCTAACGACGATGCCGTTTCCGCGCGTGTTGCGCACCGAGAAGTTCTCGATGGTGATGTCGTCACCCGTCGCGAGCATCCCGTCGTCGCCCTCGGTCTGCCCAGTGAAGTCGAGGAGCACGTCGTCGGGCGTGTCTCCCACACCACGGATCGTCAAGCCCGGCGTCGCACCCACCGTGATCAAGTTCGTGATGGTGTAGGTGCCCTTCGTCATGCAGACGGTCTGGCCGCTCTTCGCATTCACGAACGCGGTCTGCAGCTTCTCGGTGTCGTTGTCGCTCGGGCTGACCATGATGTTGCAGCCCTCGACGTTGCCTCCCGAGCCGGAGTTGTCGTCGGAGTCACTGCTGCAGCCAGAGACCGCTCCGAGCAACAGGCCGCCGATGCACAACTGAGAGAACAAGCGAAAGGACATACAAAACCTCCTGATGGCGAATCGATCGCCGTGCGCCCTGGTCCAGGGTCGCGTCATCAACCCGAGGCTGCTGATATACCAAACTCGCCCCCGTCGCGCCCTGATTCCAGCGGAAATCGCTGGGTTGACGCGCGATCCGGCGTGGTCGGTCAACGCGCCGGCCGTCCCCATTTTCCATACCGGGAGGATGCGCAAGCAGCGAGGGTGGGAGATGCCGCCCGCATATCCGCGCGGGACCCAGCTATTGCGCAGCGCGCCATTGGGGAGACGCGACTGATCGCTGCACCTCTCCCCCAAAAAAAAGAGCGGATGGCAGCAGAGCCTGCGTTGGGTGTGCACGCGTGCCCCGGCGTAGCCGTCGAGACAAACTTCACACAGCTTCACACGACAGGGGGAGGCGATCGCCCGCTCGCTTGCTTATAAGCAAGCAGTGCCGCGTGCAGTTGGGTTCTTCGTCTTCCTCGCGATCGTCCTGCTCCTCGTGGGCAGTGTTCACTACTGGGTGTACGCCCGCCTGGTGCGGGACCTGCAGTTGCCCCTCGGCTGGCAGCGGGGTCTCGGTGCCCTGGTCGCACTGCTGGGACTCAGCATCCCGCTGACTTTCTATCTATCGCGGACTCTCGACCCGAACGCTGGGCGACCGGTCCTGCTGGTGCTCTACGCCTGGCTCGGAATCGTCTTCTGGCTAGTGGTTCTCCTCTCCGGTGCCGAGCTCGTGCGCGTTGCCGCATGGATTTGGGAGAGCACCCAGGAACAGCTGAATCCGGCGTTCGTCGCCGAACGGCGCACCACACTGGCCCGTGCCCTGGGCGGCGCGGTAGTGTTGCTCGTGGGAGGGTTTACCGTTGCTGGCGCGCGATCGGCGCTCGGCCGGGTGCAGATCAAGCGCGTCGAGATCCCGCTGAAGCGGCTACCGAAGGATCTCGATGGCTTCAGCATCGTCCAGCTGAGTGACGTTCACATCGGGCCAACCATTGGACGCGAGTTCATCGAAGAAATCGTTGCGACCTGCAACTCGCTGGATGCAGACGTGGTCGCCATCACCGGCGATCTGGTGGATGGCCCAGTTTCCAAGCTAGAGCAGGCGGTCGCGCCCTTGGCCGAGCTGAAAGCTCGCCACGGGACGTTCTTCGTCACTGGCAACCACGAATACTACTCAGGCGCGGAGGCTTGGTGTCAGCACCTCGGTAAGCTGGGTCTGCGGGTGCTGCGCAACGAGCATGTGAGCCTGCGCAACGCCGCCGGCACTGCGCTTGATCTAGCGGGAGTGGACGACTTGCAAGGGGGCCGAGTGCCAGGTCATGGAGCAGACCTCGAGGCCGCGCTGAAGGATCGCAATCCGGAACACCCCGTGGTGTTGCTGGCGCACCAGCCGCGGCAGATCACGGAAGCGGCGGAGCGCGGTGTAGACCTCCAGCTCTCCGGACACACCCACGGTGGCCAGCTGTGGCCCTGGCAAATCTTCGTCCGCCTGCAGCAACCCGTGGTCGCAGGCCTGGCTTGGATCCGCGACACGGCAGTGTACGTGAGCTCTGGTACGGGCTACTGGGGACCTCCATTGCGCCTCGGGGCACCGGCTGAAGTGACGCAAATCATCCTGCGCACGGCGTAGAGGGCGCTCTCTGTCGCTCTTCCGCGCAAAAAGTGAGCGGCGAAATGAGCTGCCCAAGGCGGCTCTTCTGGCTATGTTCCGCCGCCGTGAAACTTAGCCTCCTCCTTGATAGCCAGGCGCCGGCCGCCGCGGAGCTCGCCAGCGACGTGCAGAGCCGCCTCGCTGCCGCAGATGACATACTGGGCGACGTTGAGCTCGAGCTGGTGCTGGTCGAGGGCGCAGACTTCGCGGCTCAGCGCGCGGCGCTGAGTGAAGTCACCGGAGAGCGAATCGCTTGGTTGGCCGCGGGTGCGAGCGCGGAAGACCTACTCAAGATCTTGCGGGCGCGCGCAGCGACTCGCGACAACGAAGTGACCGCCGCGCTGCAGGAGCCAAAGCTGAGCGGCGGCGCGCGGATGCGCCGCCTAGCACATCGGGTCCTCTGTCGCCTCGGTGGCCGACGCTCTCCGCCGAATCCCCAGGGAACCAGCTGGGTGTTCGACCGCATTTGGCTCCCCGCGGTGCTCCAGGTACCGGCAGACGCCGACGTCGACGTCCCTCTGCTCTTGGCCGCGCTGCACGTCCGCTGGGAGCGCGAGTGGGGGACCCTGCAAGGCGGCAGCCCGCTGCCGCTAGGCGCGGCGCTCAAGCGTGGTTGGCAGCGCCTGTTGCTGATCGGCGGTGCTCTCGAGCTCGGCTTGCTCATCGCGCTGGGCTTCTATGGGCTGTCTGGCATCCTCGCGATGCTCGGCAGCCAAAGCAGCTGGGCGCTGAAGGGCATTCTTGGCCTGGTGCTCGGCGCAATCACCAGCCTTACATTCGGCGTGTTGCAGCTCTTGGCGCGACGCAAGCTTCGCAGCGCGTTGCGCGTCGCTGCGGACGTGAGAGACGCGCTGATCATGCCGCCCGGCTGGAGCTCGAACTAGCACTGCCAGCCAGGCGCCCACGCTGTGCGGCTGTATCGTCGCTAGCCTCCGCTGAACCCGGCGGAGAGCGCGCCCACGTCAACGCCCAGGCTTTGCGCCACACCGAGCGCGACGCGCATGCCATCGACAGCCGCGCTAACGATACCCCCTGCGTAGCCAGCTCCTTCTCCGCTTGGAAACACGCCGGGCAGACCGACCAGCTGTAGCGTCTCCGCGTCGCGGGGCATGCGCACGGGGCTGCTGGTGCGCGACTCGACGCCGATCAGCTGAGCTTCTTCGCTGACGTAACCTGGCATGTCTCGCCCAAATCGTGCGAGCGCCACCCGCAACGGAGTAGCTAGGTCGAAGCCACTCGAGCGCAGCACCTCGGCCATATCCCCTGCCCTGAGGCCCGGAATGTAGCTGGTATCACCGGCTCGACTCGAGGCACGCCCTTCGGCGAAGTCGCTGACGCGCGTCGCCGGCGCAACGAAACCGCCGCCCCCGGCCGCGAACGCCGCTTGTTCGATCCTGCGTTGAAAGCGCAGCCCAGCCAGAGCGTTTTTCCCCACGGCAACTTCACACGCCAACGCGGCGGCCACATCCGAGACGTCGACCTGGACAACGAGCCCCGAGTTCGCAAAGGGTGAGTCGCGGCGCTTCAAGCTCATGCCATTGACCACGAGACCGCCCGGCTCGGTGCTCGCAGGCACGATGAAGCCTCCAGGGCACATGCAGAACGAGAAAACGCCCCGTCCTTCAACGTTGTGCACGATGCGGTAGGCGGCATTACGCAAGCGCGGGTGATCCGCCGCCTTGCCGTACTGGATGCGGTTGATCAGCGCCTGAGGGTGTTCGATCCGCACTCCCACGGCGAAAGACTTCGGCTCTAAGGGAACCCCTAGCTCCGCCAACATCTCGTACACATCGGCTGCCGAGTGCCCCGTGGCGAGCACCACGCGCTCGCAGCTGAGCTCTTCACCACTGGCCAAGCGGACGCCTCGCACTGCGCCGTCTGGGCCGCGCGCCAGGTCGACCACGCGAGCGCCAAAGCGAAACTGGACGCCAACCTCCTCCAAGCGCTCACGCAAACGCGTGACGACCCTAGGGAGCTTGTTCGATCCGATATGCGGGCGCGCTTCCGTGAGGATATCTTCAGGAGCACCGTGCAACGTCAATAGCTCGAGGACGTCCCGCACGCTGCCGCGCTTGTGACTCCGGGTGTAGAGCTTGCCGTCGCTGTAGGTACCAGCGCCGCCTTCCCCGAAGCAGTAGTTGCTGTCGGCGTCCACGCGGCCGTGGCGGTTCAACGACTTGAGGTCGTGGCGTCTTGGCTGAACCGCCTTCCCGCGCTCGAGTACCGTCGATGCGATGCCCAGGCGAGCGAGCTGATAGGCGCAGAACAGGCCAGCGGGGCCATCACCGACGATCATGACCCGCTCGGGTTGCTGGGCTGCTTGCAAGGGCGCCCCGCCGAGGCCTTCCGATCGAGCGTCACCGTCTCCCACCTCGAACAACCAGCGGTGGCGGATCCGGTGACGCCGCGCATCGAGGGAGCGCTTGAGTAGCCTCAGCTGCGGCAGCTCGCCCGGAGCACACCCGCAGAGCAGCGCGACCTTGCCCAGCAGGCTGGCCTCGTCGTCCGCTTCGTCGAGAGCAACCTCGACCGCAATTTGTGCCCCCGGCTCGAGCTTTGGGCGCGCGGCAGCCCTTGCCCCACGGCGGCGCTTTGCGAGCGATCTTGTGCGCTTGGACGCCACGGGCAGCGACTACCACAGTCCACGGGGAACGCGAGGGCCATCACGCAGCTCCGTCGCCGATCCGAAGCTCGCGCCCCATCGTACTCAGCTCGTGGGAACGACACCCGCCGCGCGCCTGTTTTCGTTGCGTCCTGTGCAGGATTCGCAGCTCGCCGCGCTTTGGATGCACCCAGGCGGTGATTTTACCGAGTGTGATTTTACTGGGCGCGACTTTGCTCCCAGACCGCGATTGAACCGGCCCTGGGCCGCTACCCAGCATTCGCCGGCGGAGCGCCCCGCCATCGCCCCTGCGAGCCGGGTTTCCATCGTCAGGCCGCGCTGCTACGCTCCGCGTCGAGTGAGCCTCGTCCAGTCCAGCCCCAGCCCGAGCGCCGATCTCGAGACCCTCGAGGACGTCGAGCTGATTCAAGCCGCAGCGAATGGTCAGCGGCGCGCGCTGGCGGCGCTCTACGATCGCCACGCACCAACCATGCTGGCGCTGGCGCTGCGGGTGCTCGCTCAACGTCAGGAAGCCGAGGACCTAGTCCACGACGTATTCCTCGAAGCGTGGAAACGCGCTGCGGACTACGACAGCGCGCGGGGTTCAGTGCGCGCGTGGTTGCTCTTGCGCACACGAAGCCGCGCCCTCGATCGCAAGAAGTCGGTCCGCGTGAAGCGCAGCGTCAGCTTGGAGACGGAGTCTCTGCCAGAGGTCGGACAAGCCCAAGCCGACGCAGCCCCAGATCAGCGCTTGCTCCTGCAGGTGCTCGGCGAGCTACCAGCAGAGCAACGCGAGGTCCTGCTGCTCGGCTACTTCGAGGGGCTGAGTTCGAGCGAAATCTCCGCCCACATCGGCATCCCCATCGGCACGGTCAAGAGTCGAGTGGCGGCTGCCCTGAGCAAGCTGCGGGGGGTGCTTCGAGAAGGAGAATCCGCCGTACATCCCATCCGACGCCCCGGAGGTCAGCCATGAAAGAGCTGCTCCCGGACTGGGCTTTGGCGGCGCTGGAGGCGGACGACGCTCTGGACGAAGCAGCGCTCGGTGACGCTCTGGCGACGCTGAGCCGGCTCATCCCCGCGGAAGCGCCCGCGGCGAACCGGCGCGCCGAGCTCTTTGCGGAGCTCGAAGGGCATCAGCGCTACGCGCCATTCACGAGCCGCTTGGCGAAGCTTTTCGATCTGGATGAGCCGGCGGTCGACGCGTTACTCCCTCAGACCGTGGGGCCTGACTGGCAGGCCTTTCCCATCCCGGGCGTGGAGCTACTGCACCTTGATGGCGGCCCCGCGACAGCTGGCGCCGACGTGGGTTTGGTGCGCTTGGCGCCGGGGGCGAGCTTTCCTTTGCATCGGCACTTGGGCCACGAGACGGCGCTGATTCTCGAGGGTGGCTACACGGACTCCGCCGGACGCGGCTACCACGCTGGGGATGTCGCTGAGATGGAAGTGGACACCGAGCACGACTTCACCGCCGGTCCCGAAGGCTGCGTCTTCGCTGTCGTGGTGTTCGGCGTCGAGATCAACGGCGTGCGCCTCGGCGAGCACTGAGGGCGCCACAATCTATGGAACGCAACGACCGCTGAGCGGTGCGTCGGGAACGCTGCAGCCGACGCCTGCACGCGTGCAGTCCCTCGCGGGTTTGGGGGTGAGGTACGCTCGCCCGCAACGAGACTCGCGGCAAGCCGCCGTGCCTCCCGATCATTCGCCCGCTACGTCGAAACCACCGTCGCCCCCCCGGAGGAAACGTGAAACGCCTTGAGTTCTTCTACGACTTCGTCTGCCCCTATGCCTACGTCGCGAGCACGCAGGTGCGCGCCTTGGCAAAGGCTTGCAACGCTGAGCTGGTTTATCGCCCAGTGCTCTTGGGAGGCATTTTCAATCACCTGCGCGGAACGTCGGACAAGGAGTACGCGCCGAACCAGATGAACCCCACCAAGACGCGCATCAACCAGCGAGATCTTGAGCGCTATGCCTCACTCTTCGAGGCGCCGCTGCAGAAGCCGGCGAGTCACCCCCGGCGCACGGTGCTCGCGCTGCGCGCCGCCCTCGCCTCCGGGGCGCTTCCTGAAGCGAGTCACGCGCTCTTCGACGCCTACTGGAGACGCGGCGAAGATCTTGAGGATCCGCGCGTGGTCGAGGCGGCGCTTAGCGCCGCGGGCCTCGATGGCGCCCGAGCGGTCACCTCGGCCCCAGCTCAGAAGCAAGCGCTGATCGATAGCACCCTCGCCGCCTTCGAGGCCGGCGTGTTCGGCGTTCCCACTTTCCGTGTGGATCAGGAGCTGTACTGGGGGCAGGACCGGCTGGATTTCGTCGCCCGGGCACTGGACCCGTCGCGAGACGGCTGGACCGAGCTCGACAAGAGCGCGCGCCCCGTGGCCAGCGAGATCGAGTTCTTCTTCGACTACTCAAGCCCCTTCGCCTACCTCGCGCACACCCAGATCGCGGCCCTCGAAGCGGCCAGCGGCGTGTCGGTGAAGCCCATCCCGTTTCTGCTCGGCGCGCTGTTCAAGGCGGTGGGCACCGGAGACGTACCGCTCTTCACCTTTCCCGAGAGCAAACGCCTCTACGTGGCCAAGGACATCGATCGCTTCGCCAAGCGCTATGACGTTGGGTTCCGCTTCCCTGACGTGTTCCCGCTGCGCAGTGTGGCGCCCCTGCGGCTCTACCTCGCTGCGCAAGCGGAGCTCCCGGGGGCCGACGCACGGCGCCTGAGCGATGCGTTGTTCAGCGCCTATTGGTCACACAACCGCAACATCTCGGAGCCGCAGGTGCTTGCAGAGATCCTCGGCGAGCTGGAGCTCCCTGCAGGACTCTTGGAAGCCGCCTCTTCGGATCAAGCAAAGCAGGCCTTGCGCACCAACACGGACTACGCGGTCGCCACTGGTTTGTGTGGCGCCCCGACATTCAAGGTCGGGGGTGAACTCTTCTGGGGTCAAGACCGCTTGCCGATGGTCGCCCACGCAGCGCGGGTCGGGTTTCCTCCAGCTTCAAGCACGAGCCCTTGACGGCGCGCCCTCACCTCCTCATGGTCCGGTTCCCCGAATGACGTTTGGTTCGCGCCCACGGCGCCCCAAACCGAATCCATCCAGGCGCATGAAGCGCACATCCAGGCGCTCGACCGGGACAAACCTCCCGGAAACGACGCCGTGAAAGAGGAGCAATGGCTGAAACACGCAAGGGCGCGATCACTCTGAAGGGCAACCCACTCGACCTGGTCGGTCCGGAACTCAAGGCCGGTGACAAGGCTCCCGACGACTTCACGCTGATCGGCACCGACATGGCGCCCGTCACGGGCAAGGACCTGTCAGGCAAAGCCAGGATCCTCTGCGCGGTGCCCTCTCTCGACACGCCCGTGTGCGACGTCGAGATGAAGCGCTTCAACGAGGAAGCCGCAAACCTGAACCTCGAGGTCATCGCGGTCAGCGTCGACCTTCCATTCGCTCAGAAGCGCTGGTGCGGTGCGACGGGCAGCGACAAGATCAAGACCCTGAGCGACTGGAAGTTCAAGACGTTTGGCCCCGCCTACGGAGTCGAAGCACCCGGTTTCGGTCTGCTCGCGCGAGCCGTGTTCGTGATTGGTGCCGACGACGTGGTGCGCCACGTGGAGTACGTGCCGGAGATCGGGCAAGAGCCGAACTACGGTGCGGCGCTCGAGGCGGCCAAGGGGCTCTGAGCATCGCAGCCACGAAGCTACCCGCGCGGACTCTCCGTGTGGGTAGCTTCCAAGAGCTCCAGCGCGGGAACGTTCCGTCCGGTGACTCCACGATTCGCCAGACGTCGCAGCCGACGTATCCTGTGAGCCATGGGGAAGAAGCCGAAGGCGACCGAGTTCAAGCAACAGTCGCTCACCGACGCGCACTTTGAGAAGTGTGACCTGAGCCGCGCTCGCCTGGTGAGCTGCGGATTGCCCGAAGTCAGCGTCACCCGCTGTATCGGGCATGGGATGTCGATCACCGACAGCGAGCTCTGCAAGCTGACAGGCAACGACCTGAACCTGGACGACGCGCGCCTCACCGACGTGAGCGCCCAGCGCCTGCAGCTCAAAGACGCGAACCTGAGCGGCTCGACTCTCGACGACATCAACCTCGATCAGCTCAAGCTGACGAACGCGTCCCTCAAAGAGCTGTCCCTCGACGACATCGACCTCGCCTCGTTCAAGCTGAAGAACGCCGCCCTGCGCGCCAGCGAACTAAGCGATATCGACGCCACCGGGATGCAGCTGAACGACGCCGACTTGACCGGAGTGCGGCTCACCGACGTCAACCTCAGCCGCGCCGTGCTCAAGGATGTGGAGGCACCAGGCCTTCAGCTCGTCGATGCCAACTTGAAAGCGGGTAAGCTCGAGAACGTCGAGCTGAGCGGGGTGACATTCACCAACTGCGCGGCACGCGAGGCGCAAGTGTCTGACGTGGATTTCGAACGCGCGCGACTGACCAACGTGAGCCTGAAGCACGTCATCATCGATGACGCGGACATCACCGGTTTGACGATCAACGGCGTGCGCATCGACGAGCTCTTGAAAGCCAAGGACTGACGCCCCTCAAGCAGCACGCCGACGCAGCTCGTGCAGCGTGAAGCGTCCGCCTAGCGCTCCCTCGCAGAGCTCGACGTGGCGCCGGTGGTGCGTGAAAAAGAGCACTTGTGTTCGATCGCCTAGCTCACTGAGTGCCTCGAGGGCCGCGCGAGCTCGCTCCTCGTCGAAGTGCACCAAGATGTCGTCGAGCACAACCGGCAACACCGTGCCCGCGTCGACGTATCGCTCGATGCTCGCGATACGCAGCGCCAGGAACAGCTGATCCCGCGCGCCATCGCTCAAGTCGTCTACGCGCACGCGCTCTTGCTCGCCGCTAGCGCCGCTGGGGATCGCCTCTAGAATCGCGCGATCATCGGCATCAAAGCCGATGCTCAGTTCCCGATAGCGGCCGAGGGTCAGCTTTGGGAACAGCTGGTTTGCCCGCTCGAGTATTGGACCTTGATTTTCCTTACGGTAACGTTCCACCTCTTGCGCGAGGATCAGCTCCGCGAGCTTCACGCGACGATACCGCATTACCTCACGGCGCAACGTCGCGAGCACCTCTTCCTGCTCCTCGCGGCGCGTCGCGGCGGACCCTTTCGATAGTCGCTCGAGACCCGCCCGCTTGCGTTCCAAATCGGAGATCGCGTCGCGGTAGCTCTCGTCGATTTCCCCAAGCTCACTCTCGAGTTCACTGAGCCGCAACGCGATCTCCGCAGACGTGTTCTCACCAACCGCCGCGAGGATCGCCGGCAGATCGTGCCAGGTGCCACTGGCTTCCTCCAAGAGCTCGCGCTGACGCTCCGCGATCGCTCCCTGCAGGCGGTGCTGTTCTGCCGCGCGCCTCTCCGCGACTGGCAGCTCTTTGGGGTCCTCCACACCGGCGACCTGGCACAAGCGAGCTAGCTCTGAAGCGGCCTCCAAGCTGTCCTGCTCGGACGATGCCAGTTCCCGCCCGAGACGCTCAATGCGCTCGGTGAGTTCTGCGCAGCGCTCCGCCTTTGCCTTTTCTACATGGTAACGCCGCTTGAGTTCTGCACCAGCGCGGGCCACGTCCCACTCCAATAGGTCAGGCGCGAAGCGCGCAAGGCGCTCCCTCAGCCATTGCGCGAGCTGGCGAGCGTCGCGCTCCATGCCTTGAATGCGCCCCTCCAGGGAACTGCGCTTGTCTAGCCGTCGCTCCAGCTGAGCTAGCGCCTCGATGCGCGCGTTGACCACACGACTCGGGGTCTCCGGGGGCAGCTTGAAACGCTTCAGCGACTGTTCCCAACGCGCAGCCCACTCGGCGTGCTGTGCCTCGGCCAGCTCTAGGAGGCGTTGGCGCACGGCGCGTCGCTCAGCGAGCTCCGCGAGTCGCTGGGTGTCCGCGCGCAGATCGGCGGCGCCCAGGTTCAGCCGAGTGAGCAGAGCCCTGCCGCGCTTGACGAGTTCCGCGAGCGACGCGTGCGACTTCTGCTCTGCGAATTCGCCGAGGCGCGTCCGCAGCTCCGCGATTCGGCGCTCGAGTCGCGCGTTGAGCCTCTCGACCTCCGAGTTCAGCGTCGCGGCGCGCCGCTCGGCTTGCTGCACCCGCGATAGCGCCGCGAAGCGCTGTGCGACCTGTTCCGGTAGCGTCCCTGCGAATAGCGAGAATTGCTCCACAAAAGTCCCATTCAGCTCGTTCAGGCGCCGCTCGGCCGCCTGGCTTCGCTCCCGCGACTCCACCAGGCGTTCCCGAGCATGTTGCGCACCCAGCCGTAGCTGCACGCCGAGGCTGACGCGCTCAGCATCTGCCAGCAGGCGGTCGACGAAACCATCGACCTCACGGGCACTGCCCTCGAACTCGCGCACAACCGAGGGAGCTGGGAGGCGCGCAGCGCGTAGCTCGTCGTCCACACGCTCCCAAGCGCGCTCCCGGACGCCGCGAACATCCTGGAGTTCCTCTGGGCGCAGCAGCTCGCCAGTGGCCTCGAGCGCCGCAAGCCGCGACGCCATTTCGTCGAGTTCGAGTTCGAGACGCTGGCTCTCGCTCTCGCGGCTGGCCAGATTTTGCGACTCTCTGGCCGTTTCCTCTAGGAATCGTTCCACGCGCTCGGGGTCGGGCAACGCGAGCGGCGCGTCGCTCCTCACCCCGAGTTGCTCGCGGGTATGGCGGTTCTCCGCTGCGAGTCCGCTTGCTTCAACTCGGAGCTCAGCAATTCGTCCTTCGAGGGCGACGTCTTCTGCAGCCACCTCCAGGGCGTGCTCCAAAGCACTCGGCTCAGGTCGCTCGGGAAGTGATGCGATGCGAGCTTTCAGCGTCGAGTACCGTGCATCGAGGTCAGCGAGTTCATCGCGTTGCGCCGTCAGCGTCACCTCGAGGCGGGTTCGGTCTTCGATCAGGGCCGCTAGCTCTGCACGCACCGCCGGGCCTGGTAGCTGGGCGTCGCTCCCACGGTCGAAGGTCAGGTCGAGCCCCCGCATGCTGTGGGTGATCTCCGCCTCGATTGCCTGCAGTTCCCCGCGACGACGCGGCAAGTCAATCACCGCCTTGCGGTGGCTACCTAGAGCGTCATCGAGGTACTCTAGCTCGCTCACGTCGAGCTCGCTGGCGAGGTCGGAAGGTGCCCCAAGGCGCTCAAGCTCTTGCCTCGCGGATACAAGCTCAACGTTGCGGCGCCTGGCTTCGCGCTCACTCGACGCCGCCTGTAGCATCCACCGTTCTCGCTCTTCTTGAAACGTTTGGGGCAGCTCCAGTGCCCCGCCCAGTAGCTCCAGCTCGCGCTGGGCTGCGGAGTGGCGCGCTGCAATGTGACCTAGGCGCTGGAGCTGCTTTAGCCGACTCTCCTCGAGGCGCAGCTGACTCCTGCGGTCGCTCAGCCGCTCCACCTCCGCCTGCTGACGACTCACTTCCTCGCGCTGCATGAGCCAACTCTGGGGTTCTGTGGTGGCCAACCGGAGCTCCGCCTTCGCAGCCTGAAAAGCGGAGACGAGCTGATTGATGGTGCGCTTTCCGCGAGGCAGATAGAGCGACTCCGCTTCGAGCCTCAGTCTGGCGAGGACTTCCCTCACCCCCCCTGAACCGATCCCGGCGGCGTAGAGGCTCTCCCCCAGCTGACCCTCGCCTCGAGCCAGTGCTGCCCCGCCTTCACGCAGCGAAACGTGATCGAGGCCGAAGAGCGCCGCATACACTTCGCCGTCGACGCCCTGCAAGAGCGCCTTCAACTGCTCTTCGGGAACGCTCTCGCCACTTGCATCGAGCAACGTGGCCTTGCGGCCCTTGCGTCGTGTGAAGCGCTGGGCGCCGTCCTTCGTCTCGAGCTCCGCGCTGATCCTCAGGTCCCCCCCTGAGTGCAGGTACACGTCCTGGGACACATGGGGAATGCCGTACAAGAAGCCCTTGATCGCACGCAGCGTGGTGCTCTTGCCGGCTTCGTTGGGTCCGAAAACAACATGGAAGTCGGGCTGTGAGCGGAGAAACTCGAGGTTCTCGCCGGTAAACGAGCCAAATTTTGCGAGTTCGAGGCGACGAAATCGCATCACCCGCGCTCCGCGTCGAAGAGCATTGGGAGCAGGAGTTGCTCGATCGCGGTGAGTTCCTGCGCTGCCGTCTCTGGGTCCGTCAAGTGGAGCGCATCGGGGCCATCCCTCAGTTCCCTCGGGATACGACGTTCGAGCTCTGCTAGCTGCTGACAGAGTTCGCTAAGCTCTGCCGGGTTCTGCCGCAGCGCCTCTAGTGAGTTCGCGAGCTGACCCATCGGGCCGCCCAGAGCACGCAGCTCCGAAAGATCGATGCGCGCACGGGTGGCGATGTCCAGGCGCTCGAGCCAGACATCCCCGACATCATTGGCGACGCGTCGGAACTCCGCCAGCCAGCGATCGGGATCGCTAGCGAGCTGAGCATGCAACCGCGAGCGACCGACGATGGTGATCCGCACGGCAATAGGGCGCGTGATCTCTGCCTGGAGTTCGCTCAGGCGGTCCCCGGCGCTCACCAGGAGTTCCTCCGGGTCCTCCAGATCGCTGGCGTCGAGCTCGAGCTTCTCCCAACGCACGACGCACAGCTCGCGATGCTCGACACTGCGCACGCGCCCCGCCTCGACTTCGATTAGCGTGGCCCCCTTCGGCCCACACTCTCGCATATGGCGCCCCTGAAGGTTGCCGGGGTAGACGATCCACGGCTCCCGATTCACGATCTCGCGGGAGTGGATATGCCCTAGCGCCCAGTAGTCGTATCCGTGGTGAACTAGCGCTTGGGTGCTGCTCGGGGCGTAGTTTGCGTGCCCCGGACGATCGTCCAAGCAAGTGTGCAGCAGCCCAACGTTGAAGAGCCCTGGGACCGGCGCGGGGTATTCCGGGGTGAGATCGCGGCTCACGGCTCGCTCCGCGAAGCCTTGGCCGTGTATCGCGACTCCCAACTCCTCGAAGACAAGGCTGCCGGGAGTGCCCGTCGGGAGCTCCTTGACGTGCTCGGGCAGCACGAGCTGCTTGGTGAGTACGCTCTGTGCGTCATGGTTGCCTCGCAACAGCACGACGCGCATTGGGAGGGCGGCTTGCGCGAGTCGTCCCAGCTCCGTCAGGAAGAACAACCCCGTTCCGTAGTCCTTCCAGTCGCCGTCGAAGAGATCGCCCGCGAGCAGCAGCAGACGCGCCTGCTCTTCCAAGCACAAATCAATCAGCCTGGAAAAGGCCTTGCGCGTCGCCCCGCGGAGGACGTCCACGGGAGCGCCCTCGTAGCGCTCGAGCCCCAGCATCGGGCTGTCCAGGTGGATGTCCGCAGCGTGAACGATCTTCATGAAGCAGCCGCCACTCGCTCCTACCACGAGGCTGCGTCACCTACATGCCTAATGCTGACGCCAACAAACGAACGCTGGGCGCCTCAAGCTGGGCGCCTCGAGCTGGGCACCTCGAACCGTCCTGCGATTCATGAGCCACGTAGCCAAACTACCCCGCACCAGCTTGACGACTCGTCGTCCGTCGTGGACGCTTGTAACGTCCGGGCTTTCCGTGATCGCGAACTCACCACGGAGTGCGCCATCCTGATCCGGAGTAGAGCTTGGTTACTTGTGGAGGGAACTACATGAAGCGACGTATCGACGGGTCACGACTCTTGGCACTCATGGCACTCGGCGCCTGCGCGACGTTTGCGCTCCCCGCTTGCTCGGATGACGACGAAGGCGGAAAGGGTGGCAGTGGAGCGACCGGAGGCACCGCTGGCAACTCAAGCGGCGGAACCGGAGCCTCGAGCAGCGGTGGCAGCAGTGGTGGTGGATCTGGCGGTACCGCCGGCGGCGGGAATTGTTCGGCTCCTGCGGATTCCAGCAAGGCCAAGGCGTGCATCACGCTCGCGCCCCAACCGCTAACGCCTGGCACCGACGCGGACATCGACGGCAGCGGTGTGGCGATGATTCAGATCTACGACACCGCGACGCCCGAGATGGACGCAGCCAACCCCGTCGCACCGCTCAAAACCATCATGTTGCCTGACGGAGGCACGGGTGAAGTCACGCTCGCCGGGTTGACGACACAAGAAGCCGATGGCCTGCCTGACACGGTCTACATTCGCGCGTGGTTCCTCGACAACCCGCTGGCAGTCCAGCTCGTGCAGGCCGGCAGTGCTCCGCTCGTGTGGGGTGTGTTCCTTGGTGGCGCGGACCTGAGCGGCGGACTCTCGACGTCGAATCCGATGAAGCTCAAGCCGGTATCTCTGACGACGGGCGCGGGCACCGACATCACCGTGCCGATGGTGGGCTTCCGCAAGCTGCTGGTGACTATGTCCAAGGGCCCTGCCCCATACATGTTCCTGGGTGACGGCACGGGGCTCGGCAGCTGGGGCGCGTTCCAGCAGCGCGCCGTAAACTCGAGCGCAAAACCCTACGGCTTTGGCATTCTCGGGGCTTGCGCGGACTTCAACCAAGCGCAGGTCATTCCGGGTGCCGTAGTCGCCGAGTGCCCGGGCGGGACTTGTGAAGACACCTACGTCGCGGGGCGCTTGGATGACTTCGGCCTATCGCTGGACCCGAACGCTGGCCTGCTACTGGACGAGCTGGCCATCACGGCGAACTTGGACACCAGCGCCGGGTTGCTAGTGCCCACCGACTACAAGATCGACCTCAGCGACCCCAACAAGTACGACCTGGGAACGCTGGCGATCGAGCTCACGTTCAACTACCGCAATGACTTCGGCGCACCGATCCCTGCCGATCCGATGAACTGTCCAGACACCAGCGGTGGCGCGGGCGGCAGCGGCGGTAGCGGTGGAACGACCGGCGGTAGCGGTGGAACGACCGGCGGCAGCGGCGGAACGACCGGCGGCAGCGGCGGAACGACCGGGGGTAGCGGCGGAACGACCGGCGGCAGCGCCGGCACGTCGAACTGACGCAGCCGAGCGGCAAACTGCAACGACGCGGGCGTGGTCATCAACCACGCCCGTTTCGTTTTTGTGGCTCGGGCGCCTACGCGCGCATCTTGCGGACGGCGGCAGAGACGGTCTTGCCATCGACCTCCGCGCCAGCAGACTTCAGCTGCTTCATGGCAACGCCCGTGGCCTGTCCGTCGTTGCTTGCCGCACGGATTTGCTCCGCCACTGGCGCCAGCGCGGCGACGATCTGCGCTTCGTCCAGTGTCTTGGGTAGGAAGCCGCGCAGGATCTCGTTCTCCTGCTGGAGCTTCGTCCGTTCTTCGTCGCTTACATTGTGCCCTAGTGTCTCCTCATTGGACTTGAGGAGCTTCTTCAGCACTGCTTGCACGTCGTCGTCGCTCGTCGCGTCTCGGGTCGTGATGTCGCCGATAGCCACTCGCAGGATCTCGCGCTCGACCTCACGTCGCGCCTTCATCGCTTCCTTGAAGCGGGACTTGATCTCGTCAATCAGCATGGGAGGGACTCTAGTGTCCTCCCTGCATAAGTCGACAAACTAGAGGCGCTGGTGAGCGTCCAGGGGCCTGGTGAGAGCGCAGACCCCGAGCAAAATCTGAGGGTGGTTTGCACCAAGGCCAGGCGCGAGTTAGAGAGCGCGCCGTGGTTCATCCCTGGCACGACCTCCCTACACACCCCGACCCCGACTGCATGGACTTCTATGCGGTCATCGAGATCCCCAAGGGCTCCAAGGTCAAGTACGAGCTAGACAAGTCTTCCGGTTTGTTGCGCGTTGATCGCGTGCTCCATAGCTCCGTCATCTACCCTGCCAACTACGGCTTCATCCCGCGTACCTACTGCGATGACGGTGACCCGCTCGACGTGCTGGTCCTCAGCTCGGAGCCTGTCGTGCCCCTCGCCATGCTCGTCGCCCGTCCCGTGGGCCTCATGCGCATGGCGGATGAAGGCAAAGAGGACGACAAGATCATCGCCGTGCACGTCCACGATCCCGCGTTCGCAGACTATTTCTCGGTGGAGGAACTTCCTCGACACACCGGTAGTGAACTCAGGCGGTTTTTCCAGGACTACAAGGCCCTGGAGCTAAAGAACGTGGTGGTTGAAAACCTGGAAGGTTCGGACGCTGCCAAGCGCGTTTTGACCAGCGCGATCGAGCTCTATCGTCGCCAAGAGTCGAAGCTACGCGGCTTCGCCGGCTAGTCATGTTGCCTTTCCCGGAGAGCTTCCTGGCGGGTGAACGGGAACCCTCTGAGTCTACTCTGATCGCGCTGGTCCACCCGGACCAAGCACCGCCCAGCGCCGACGACGTGCAAGACGCACTTGATGAGCTGGGGATCGGCATCGACGAAGTGCGCGAACCTGAGGAGCCGCCAGAACAAGGTTGGGCTGTCGAGTTCCTCTTCGACCCCGAGCAAGAGCCCACCCGGTCGGCGCTTGGAGGCTGGCTACGGATTTGGCTCGAGCCCGTCGAAGAGGGAAGCTACTCGGACCTAGAACAGCGGATCGAGGGTCCGGACTTTGAACACGTGCAGCGGTCGCGCTGGCAGCTCGGGCTCAGCGTGACGTTTGGAGAAGACCCGCTTGCCTCGTTTCACGAGCAGCTGCGTTTGCTCCAGGCGTTGGTGCCGAACCCCGCCCTGGTGCTCGACGCCGACGCCTTCGCCCCAAGGCCTGCGAGCTGGTTGCGGGACCTGGCGGAGAGCGAAGTGCCCCCGGCCCCCAACACGCTCTACTCAATCCACGCGGTAACTGGAGAAGCGGAAGAAGACGTCTGGCTCCACACCCACGGGATGCTCAGAACGGGCTACCCCGAGCTCGACCTCCTGGGCGTACCTCAGGCGGACTCCAACCTGGGTGCCGAGCTCTTGGGGCGGGTCGCGGCGCTTTTCTTGAATCAAGGCGCGCCGGCGCCGGGGGAGCGCTTCGAGATCGGTCGCGACCTCGATCTCGCTTGGCTCGCGTGGGAAGACGGCCTGGAGCGCTTTCCAGGCGCATCAGTCGGCGGGTCCGGGGATCGGGAGGATGACGCTCACACCGGGCTGCGCGCCATCTTGGTCGCACCGACCCAAGAAGGCTACGAGTCCGTCTTACGTCATCTGCCGACGCTGCGTGACAATCCACTGCTATATGTTTCCCACGCGGAAACTCAACGCATGATGTTGCTCGCGTCGGAGCGCCTACCGCGCTTTCTAAACTTGCTTGGCGCTCACGCGGCCGATCCTGGCTGGGCATTCTTGGTGAAGCTCGGCTACCCGGTTGACGACCAACCCGATGGTGGCAAGGAACACCTGTGGTTCCAGGTTCACGGCTTGGTCGGAGGGGAGATCGACGCGACCCTCACCAACCAACCCTTCGCCGTGGCGCTGCAGCTCGGACAGCGAGGACTGCACTCGCTCGACAAGCTCACAGACTGGACCATCGTGTCCCCGTTCGGTCGCTTCGACCCTGACGCGATCCTGAATCTCGAGCGGAAGTTGCTGCGAGGGGCGACACTCAACTAGTGATCCCCATCAAGCCGATCGGTCTCGCCAGGACGAGCTACCTCACGAAGGCGGAAGTCCCCCGCCAGGCGAACCTGAGCGCTCCTGGGACCATCGAGCTGTTCCCCGAGTCGGGCTTCGAGCACGCACTCGAGGATCTCGAGACCTGGAGCCACCTGTGGGTGCTATTTCAGTTCCACCAAGTGGAGAACTGGCGACCCAAGGTGTTGCCGCCACGCAGTGAACAGCGGCGCGGTGTGTTCGCAACTCGATCGCCGCACCGTCCAAACGCCATCGGGCTGTCGGCGGTGGAGCTTCGCGCCGTCGAGGGATTGCAGCTCCACGTCGGCGGCCTCGACCTCGTCGACGGCACTCCAATCTTGGATCTCAAGCCCTACGTCCCCTACACAGACTGCATCCCCGAAGCGAACAGCGGGTGGCTGCCGGTCGCCGGCCAAGCGACCCCGAAGCGATCGTCAGACCCACGAGGTCCCGCTCAGCCGCAGCCAGACTGGCGCGTAACTTTCAGCTCGCGTGCCGTAGAGCAGCTCGAGTGCTTGAAGCAATCCGGGGAGACACTGGAGGCCAAGCTCTTGACCCTACTCGAGACGGGGCCCACGCCGCGCCCCTACCGGCGTATCCGCACGGATGGTGTGACCTCCACGATCGCCTTCGGTCCTTGGCGGGCCCGCTTCGTCCACGACGCGGCAGCCCGCAGCATCGAGGTACTGAGCCTCGCCACTGGCTACCGCCAAACCGAGCTAGCCGGCGACCAACCCGAACTCACTCCGCATCGCGCGCTGGTCGCAGGCTTTGGCTACCCCGGCTACTAGTGAGGCGAATCTGCGGCGACAGGACACTGAGCCGCTGTCGGATTACGGCGTCTTGCGCCGCGAAATCACCGCCTTGATGTTCTGTAGGTCCGCAGAGCCGAGCTCGCGAGTCACCAGCAACACCAACGCGTAGATCACGACGACCACCACCGCGTAGACCAGTGTCATGAGCTTGCCCGCGTACGGCAGGTGTCGACCCACAACGATCGCAACTCCCATCGCTACCGCGACGCGCACCACGCTGATGGGGTTCACCACGCCTCCCGCAGCGCGCTTGACCAGGACACCCGCGAGCAGCGTCGCGAGCAGAATCCCCGCGGAAGTGCTCGTGGCGGTCTTCCACAACAGGTCCTCACCGAACTCCGTTCCAGGCACTCGCACGAAGCACAAGACAGCGACGAAGATCACCGCGGCAACAGTGACCAGCATGCTCGCAAGCTCGTGCTTCAAGCTATTGAGGACCGCGCTAAAGATGCCGAAGATCGCGAACACGCCAAAGCCGAGGGTCAGCACTTCCATTGCGTGGGTCGCGACCCAGTACTCCTTCTGGAACAACAGCTTGAGTAGCCCTTCCGACAGGCCGCTGGTCACCGAGACCATCGCTCCGGCCAACACCACGGCCAAGCGCACCCCCGTGCGCACATAGCGCGCCATCGCTTCACGGTCGCCATCTCGATACGCGGTCGCGAGCATGGGGAACAAGACGAAGGTGATGCTGAGGAGCAGCTGATAGGGCAAAAAGCAGTAGAGCTGCGTCGCCGCATAGGCGCCCACCAACGGGCTCGCCGCCTCCACCCCAAGCCCCGCATGTTCTGCTGCGGTCCCAGCGAAGCGCCGCAGCAAGTTGACGTCAGCTTGCAGCAGGAAGTTCAGCGCGATCTGTCCTAGCCACACCGGAAGCATGAAGGCCAGGTGAGACTTCGCGGAAACGCCGCCTTTGCCCGCCCGACCGACGCCAACCATGAACAGCGAGAGCCCGAGGATGATCACCGAGCTCACCACGAAGCCGCTCAGTGCGCCCTCGGCTCGCAGCGCTTCATCTGCCACGAGCTTAGCGCCGACGATGAGGCCAATGGTGCGCAGCGCGGCCATCACGATGTCGAGCAACGCCTGTCGGCCGAAGCGACGTTGGCCGTTCAGCACGCCTACGAGCGGGCTGTACAGCGCGTAGCAGAAGATCACGCCGGCCAGGGTACGCAAGAGCGGGGTGATCTGGGGCGCCTTCAACAGATTGGCGATGAACGGCGCGGCGAAGAAGAAGACCGCCGCAAAGAACAGGGCCATTGCCGCATGGATACTTAGGACGCGACGCACCACCTGGGGTGTCGCTGCGTCCTCTGACTGCGCCACGGCGCGGCTGCCGCCCTGAATCGAGCTCGTGACGATCGGATTGTAAAAGATGCTCGCAACCGATTGCGCGTTGCGAAAGTCTCCGAATCCGCCAGCGCCAAGCACCCGCGGCAGAACGATGTTCTGCACCAGGCCCATCACCAGGAACCACAGCTTGGCAAAGACAATCGCGAGGCCTCCTCGCCCGCTTTGCCTCGCGACATCCTCGGTTCCGGAAGCCTTGCTGGGCGCCTCTTCGCTTTGAGGTGCCTCGTAGGCGTTGGGCTCTTTGGCCTGCTCTTCGCTGTTCACTGCAGGCCGAGTTGCACCGAACTCGGGGCGAGGTCAACGCCCAGTTCAGCGACGACGCTTCAGCGCTTGGCTCTTCGCGTAGCGCTCTCGTCCCTCAATCAGCGAGAAAGTGCGCTTGCATGCTCGGCAAACCAGCTTCAGCCGATGCGCCTCGCGGGCTCTGAGCTGCACCTCGTGACAGTGGGGACACTCCAGCGGTTCACTCGCCGCTCCGCTCCCCCCGCCGAAAATCGCCATCGCCTCAGCCTAGCGCGCAATTGGGGGCAAGACAGCAGGAAGCTTCCTGGGTTTGGGGGGGAGAGAGCGCTGCGTCCGCCTACTCAGTCGGGTCCCATCCCGAAAGCCGAGCACCTCGAGCTCGGCAAGGGCCTGACGCCGCCTCTCGTCGGACCACTCCCGCAACTTGAACAGCGTCGTGCTCCGCACCGCAAAGCCACAGAACCGCAAAGTCGCGTTCACGAAGGAGGCGTGCAACGCGCGCCGGTGCCAAAACCGGTACCACCAGCTCGGACTGTCCATCGAGGTCACGACTCGCGCATACCGGCCTTTCAGGAGCGGCGTCGGCAAGCTCGCTCCCGCGCGGTAACGGAACGCCCAGCCTGGCAGGAACGTGCGCTCGATGAATCCGCTCACCAGGGCTGGCGGTCCCGCCCACCAGGTGGGGAAAAACCACCCCACGAGGCGCGCCGCTTCGAGGGCGTCTCGCGCATCGAGCAAGTCTGACTCCAGGGCCTGCTCACCCCCAAACCCCGATCGCAAGATCGGGTCGAACTTCAGCTCGGAGAGCTCCAGCGTGCGTACTTCCACGCCGGACCGCCGGAGTCCGCCGGCGTAGGCGTTTCCCAACGCGTGACTGAAGGATCCAGGATTGGGGTGCCCTAGCACCACGAGCGCGCTCTGCATTTCAACCTCCTTGCGTGGACCACGGTCGGGGCCACGCCCAACATCTGATTCATGCAGCTCGCCATGGGTAGACGGGAGATTGCACATGATGCATGCATTCATGCATGAATCGCCGAGCACCCCAGCGACCCCGAACGGAGCGCGCTGCCACCAGGCTACTGGACCGCTGGGACGACATTCAGCTCCTGCTGAGCGTCGCGCGCTCGGGCAGTTTCACCCGTGCCGCGGCGGCTCTCGGCATCGAGCAATCCACCGTCAGCCGACGCATCGCGGCTCTTGAAGCTCAACTGGGCTCCGAGCTCTTTGCCCCCCATCCAGGGGGACCCGGCAAGCGCGAGCTGACACCCCTAGGGGAGCGTTTGATTCGCCACGCGGAAACAGTTGAGGCCAGTGTCCTGGCCTTCACCGATGAAGCGTTGGGGCACGAAACCGAAGTAAGCGGTCGCGTCCGAGTTGCCCTGACGGAGAGTCTCGCCGTCCACGTGGTGATCCCAAACTTGGTCGCACCTCTGAGACGCACGCACCCGAGACTCACCCTGGAGCTCATCTCGAGCGATCTAGCGAGCAACCTTGGCCATCGCGAGGCAGAAATCGCTGCGAGGTTCTTTCGCCCCAAGAGCGGAGATCTGGTGAGCAAGCGGGTCGCACGACTGCCAACCGCCGTACTCGCCACACGGGAAGTCGCGCAGATCCCGTTCTCACGCATGCCTTGGATCGTATGCGACATTCCCGGTGTACCGACCCCCGAACGCGCCTGGTACGATCGCCACATCGGGAGCGAGCCGGCGCTAATCACGAACACCTACGTTGCGCAGCAGGAGGCGGTTCGCTGCGGCCTCGGAGCGGCGCTGCTCACCCGAACGACTAGATTGCTCGACCCGAATTTGGTCGAGCTCGATCTGGGGCTAGCTGGGCCTGAGCTAGCGTTGTGGCTGACGACACCTCGAGCGCTGCGCCGCGTCCCTCGTATCCGTGCGGTTTGGGACGCCCTCGAGTCCGCTCTGGGTGCCCTCGACGCCTAGCTATGCCCCAGGCGGAGGCCCGGAGGACTGTCGACCCGACAAGGCGCGAGCCAACTCCGCGCTGAGCTGCGGGGTGCCGATTGGCTTTTCCAAGACGGAGAAGGCGCCAGCCAGGTTCTCGGGCGCGCTCACGAAGCCACTCAGCACCACGACTGGCAGCGCTGGATAGCAACGCTTGATTTCGTCGAGCACACGCTCCCCGGAGAGACCTGGCATCGATAAATCGAGGACCGCAACATCAAAGCGATCCTGGCTAGCCTCGATGAACGCCAAGGCGTCCATCCCATCGCTGGCCTCTTCGACGAGCCAGCCTCGCGAGCGCAGCCCGCGGGCCAAAGCGCGACGCACGAGGGGCTCGTCATCGACCAACAACACGCGCTTGCCCTGGGGCTGTTCAGGGACCTTGGCATTCGAGTGGCCCACGATGCGCAGCTCGCTCTTGGGCAGCCAAATCCGAAACTGAGTACCCACCCCCGGGGACGACGTGCACTCCACGGTACCCGACAGATCCCGAACCATCGCGTAGATCGTGGCCAGGCCCAGCCCAGTGCCTTGTCCCGGTGCCTTGGTGGTGAAGAACGGCTCACCGAGCTTGCGCTGGGTCTCTTCATCCATGCCGCAGCCGTTGTCTGCTACCGTGAGGCAATAACCAACACTCTCACCATGATTCGCTTCCGACAGGGATATCGAAAGTCTGCCCGCATCCACGTCACGCATCGCGTCCCGAGCGTTGATGCAGAGATTGAGCACCATCTGGTGGAGCTGAGAGGGATCCATGGCGATTGGAACCCGCCGCTCACAGACGTCGGCCTCGATGCGGATGCGCCCCTGAAATAGCCCCTTGCACAAACGAGCGACGTCGCGCACCACGTTCCCGAAGTCGGTCACGACCGCCTCGGCGCTCGACTGCTGACGCGCGACGACCATGAGCTGGCGGACGAGGCCGCCGGCCAGCTGCGCGGTGCGTAGAGTCTCATCGAGTTCGATTCGCTGCTGACCTGAGCTCGACTCGAGGGCGTGCTCGAGGTTCGGTATCATGGCCGCCAGGGCGTTGTTGAAGTTGTGCGCAACGCCTGCGACCACGGTGGCAATCGCCTCTCGCCGTTGCGAAGAGCGCACCTGGTCGGCGAGCTTTCTCTCTTCGGTGATATCTAGCATCACCCCGGTCCACAACGTGCCCTTGGAGAGCTTCTCCGGCACAGCGCGGATACGCACCCAGCGCCAGGCGTCCTCTTCCCCACGGATACGCATGGGCACATCAACGACGGTGCTCATTTCGCGACCAGTTGCAAAGACTTCCTGCGCTACTCCGAGGTCCGCGGGGTGCACTCGAGCGAAAAACCCGGCCCCATCCGCTCGGATCTGCTCCGGTTCCAATCCCGTAAGCGGCTTCACCGTTCCGGTGATGAACTCGAAGCGGCCGGAGGTTGGCTTACGCAGATAGCGAAAGACGATGCCTGGCACCGCTTCCAACACGCTTGCAAAGCGCGCACGGCTCTCCTCCAACGCGCGCGTCGCCTCGCGCTCCAGCGTGACATCGATGAAGGTCACCACCACTGGATAGCGCCCGACACCCTCACCGTCCCTTGCGGGCTCGCCCAGCGGCTCTGAGCTGACCTCGAGCCAGGCGCGCGCTCCGTCGCCGCGAATCAGGCCGAGCAACCGCCGTCTGCAGCTCTCCCCGGTGATCGCAGTGATCACCGCTGGAATGGCGTGAGTTGGCAGGTCCCTGCCTTCACCATCAACGAGCCGCCAGCGGGGATCCAACGGGCTGAGTCCCTCCAATTGCGCGTGGCTGAGCCCAAGAATGCGCGCGGCAGCGTCATTTGCCTTGCGGATTCTTCCGGTCGCGTCATGAATCGCCACGCCCTCGGCCATGGCCTGGACCACCGACTGGTAGAGTTCTTCGCTGGTTTTGAGTTCGGCCTGCACGCGTTCAGTCAGCTGCTGAGCGGCGTGCAGACGCGTCTCATGATCCCGGAGCTGGCGCGAGCGCTGCTGCACGAGCGCGTCCAGCCGGGCGAGGAGGTTCTGTTGCTGGGGTTCATCGCTCAGGAGCTGAAAGTGGACCAAAAAGCGCGCGTGTTTGGAAACCTCAGGCGCGATCAGCGAGAGGCTCAACAGCGTCCAGCGGAGCGGCTTGTCGTGAGCACGAAACCCAATGAGTTGGTCCCGGATCGCGAAGCCGCTCGCCTCCACGTGATCGCTGGGCCGCGCCCCGAAGCTGAGGGGTTTGCCACCGGGGAGCACCAGCTCCCACGTTTCCGCGAGGTTTTTCCCCAGGAGCTCGCTCTCGGAGACCTCGAGCAAATGCTCAGCGTGCTGATTCACGGCGAGCACCCGCCGCTCCACGTCGAGCACCAGCACGCCAAAGCCGAGGGAGTCCAAGATCAAGTACTCCGGCGGCTTCGACTCCGCCTTGGTCTCGAGCCCCTTCGGGCCTTCCGCTGCCTGCCCCTCACCCGCCATCTCAGTGAACCGCGACTGATGCCTTGCGGCGCGGCGAGACGCCACGACGCCAGCGGCCGCCCCCCGCTGCTTGACTGACTATCATGATCTTCAGCGATTTTTCGCTAAAAGGCCCGCCTAGATCGCCCTCGAGATCACGATACGGCCGAGTTTGCCCATAGCCTTAGAAGCTCTACACGGGAGGGCAGTCCGGGGTTCGCCGCGGACACTTCAGCAGGTCGCAGGGTCGGCGGCGACTTGCAGCGCGAGTCCATCAAGAACCGTACGGATACGAGACGGAACAACCGGCGTTGGCGCGTACAGTGCAACCACCGGCGCGGCGGGTAGCGGGAGCTCGGGCATGAGCTGGATCAGCGTGCCGTTTCGCAGGTCGTCGCTCACCATCCACAGCGGCAAAACACTGACACCGATGTGGGCACGCACGGCACTCGATACGGCCTCAATATCATCACACAGAAACCGGGGGCGAATGGTTGGAATCGCAGCGAAGTCCGGCGTGCCCCGAAGCTGCTCGATTGCGGCGAGGGTCGTGTGCGCCAAGACCCAGCAATGCTCCCCCGCATGCTCCGGACGCAGACCCGCCGCAGAGGACCGCAGGTACTCGCTGGAGGCGACCACGACTTGGCGAGCGTTGCCAATTCGACGCTGCCTGAAGCTCTGGGGCGCGACCGTCGCTATCCGTACGGCAATATCAATGGCCTCTCCGATCAGATCCACGCTGGAGTCACTGAGTAGTAGCTGAACCTGCAAGCCTGCGTGCTTGCCCATCAGATCCACCAGGACCGGCAGTACGAACTGGCGACCGAACGCGGCAGGCGCGGCGACTCTGACACTGCCGGCGACCTCACCGACGCCACTGCTCAGCTCGGTTCTCGCCTCGCTAAGGGTCCTTAGCGCACCCCTCACGCGGTCGTAGTAGCCGCGCCCCGCGGCGGTGGGTGCGACCTTTCGAGTCGTGCGAGTCAGCAGCTGAACTCCGAGGTGCGCTTCCAGGTCGGCGATCCGCCGACTCACGCTCGGCTGCGACAAGCCAAGTTCCCGCCCCACTGCGGAGAAGCTGCCTCGCTCCACCACGCGGCAGAACAGTCGCAGCGCGGCCAGTTCATTCATGCTCATTTCGGATAAATGATAGCCGAGCGCAGCCAATTAACCACCTGAGGAGCATGAGTTATCTCCAACGCATGCCCACTTCGCTCTCTCCCAAGCTCTCCCGACGCGCGTTTCATGCGCTGGGGCTCAGCGGTCTCGGCGCCTTGATCGGCCAATCCGCTGTCTCCTGTACGGCGTACCCAGCGGAGTCTGGCGACGCTTATGCTCCCTGGCGCTTCCCGGGAGCCGGCGAGAGCACCGAAGAGCGACTCATCCACGCTGCGCTGCTGGCCTCGAGCCCTCACAACACGCAGCCCTGGTACTTCAGCTACCAAGCGAACCGCATCCAGCTCTTCGTGGATCCGGAACGCGGCCTCGGCGCCATGGACTCCCTCGCTCGCGAGCGGCACATAGGGCTCGGCTGCGCGCTGGAAAACTTGGCGCTGGCGGCGGCAGCGAATGGCTTCGAGGCTCGGATCTCGCGCCTACCGGACGCCACAACTCCTGAGTGGGTGGCCGACGTCGAGTTGGTCCCTGCGGCGGCGACTCCAAGCGCCCTTTACCGCGCGATTCCTCGGCGCCACACCAATCGCGGCGCGTACGTGGACGGCGCAGCCCCCGGCGAGCTCGAAGCTGCGCTGAGGGCCCAGCTCGAGGACCCCCAAGTCGAGCTGCGCTTCCTCAGCGGGGCGCGCGCCAAAGATTTCCGTGCGGGAACCATCGCTGCCACATCGGCGATAATCGACGACACGAGCATGCTGGACGCCGGCCATGCCTGGTGGCGCCAGACCAAGGACGAGATCCAGACGCATCGCGATGGTCTAACGCTGGACGCCTCGGGACTTGGTGCCCTCAAGCGTTTCTTGGGCAAGAGCACCGGCAAGCCAAGCGCACGCACCGCCGGGGAATACTGGCTGGACAGCACCCGCGGCGATCAGACGACCGGATTTGGGTACGGCATCCTGAGCACGACCAATCGAGACTCGCGGGATGAGCAGCTCCTGGTGGGGCGCGCCTACCAGCGCATCGCACTCTGGGCGGCTTCGCAGAACCTCGCGCTGCAGCCGCTCAACCAAATGGCAGAGCGTCAAGATCGTGAGCAAAGTCTCGGACTACCGAACGACTTTGGAAACCGCCTGGCGGTGCTGAACCAGCAGTCCCAGTCGACGGCACAGATGCTGTTTCGCATCGGTGTACCGTGGGACCGCGCGCTCAAGAGCCCCCGCAGGCCGCTCACCTGGGTGCTGCGATGAACGCTGTCTTGCGATTCAACGCGACTCTACTCCTGAGCTGCGCCATGAGTACGCTGGCGGTACCTGCAGGCGCAACTCCCCCCCAAACCAAGGAACGCCTGCAGGATCAGCGCGTGGTCTGGGCGCCGACGGTCGGCGTCGAGTTCGGATACACCCCGGAGCGACTAAAGGTATCTTTCCCCACAGAAAGTCTGAGTGAGGATCGGGAGCTTTGGAACACGCGGGTGGCACTGGGCGTAGACGGACGCTGGGGATCGCTCCTGCCCCCTTTCGCGCTGCGCACCGTGAGCGAGCTGGGCGTGGGCTTCGTGCACCACACGGGTCACGGCTTGCTCGAAGTCTCCCAGGCCGCGCTACTCGAATATCCGCTCGGAGGCGATTTCGCGCTCCCGTTTGGTGCTGCGCTGCTCGCCAACTTCGACACGAGCTCGAGCGCACGCAGTAGCCTCACCTTCACTGTACCGTTCGGCCTTAGGTACCGGGGGGTGGAACTTTGGTTTCGCCCGGGGTTTCTCTTGCCCCTCGGAAGCGAAGAGGAGCGCGTGTTCACGGGTTCGCGGGAGCTCTCGGCGCGGCCGGGGATCAACTGGTTGGATTTCGGTCTGCGAGTGCGCCTTGGGTTTCTCGAGTTCTAGCGTGTCCTCGCGCCAGTTGGTCCGCCAGCTTGATGAGGGTTGGGATGCGGTGTGCACCGTGCATCTGACGCACGCCGTCGGCGGCACGATCGAGCTCGTACCCGGCGGAAGTGACAAACAACGGCTTCGCGCTGGTCCCGCGCACAACTGACACGGCACAGCAAGCGCGCGCGAAGGCGTTCTTCGCGATCCCGACAACAGGGACGCGGCCCTCTAGAGCTTGGTGCAAATGGGCGCCGAGGCCTGGCCGTGGCTGCCCGCTCGGCTCAGCGTCCAGCCACACATGACCATCGACGAGTACCACACTGGGAGCCACTGGAAGGGCTCGCACCGCCTCGAGCAAATACGGCAGTTCGCGCTTGTAGAACGCACCCGCCTGATAGTCGCCGGGACGCGCGTCGGAGAGCAGTCGCCGAGCGAAGCGCGCCGCGGAGGAGTCCCAGGCATCGAATCCGACCAACCCAACGGCGGCGGCGCCAACACGCGGGGTGTCGTACTGGACGTCGAGGGCAAGCAGCATCGCGGCAGCATGCGTCGTTTGGGAACCGATGCAACCCGCCGCAAACCACGCTAAGGCGAGAGGCATGGCGAGGCCCCCCGCAGATGCACCGACCGGCTCGAGCGGGACGCGCGGGATCCTCAATCCGGCACTCGGGCTGCGGCGCTTCGATCTGCAGCGCTTCGATACGGCCCCTACCCTGCGAGATTTCGTGTCGCGCGTGTGGGTGGTGCGCTGGGACTTGGGTAACCAGCACCACGACCAAGAGATCCTCCCGTTTCCTCGAGTAAACGTCAGCTTCCAGTCCGCCCAGGCGCGCGTGGTAGGCCCTAGCGGCGAGCGCTTCGTTGCGAATCTAACAGGCCGAGGCTGCGTCCTCGGAGTCCGCTTCGAGCCCGCTGGCTTCGCGGCCTTCAGCAACCGACCGATGACGGAGTGGCTGGGTGCTCAAGCCAGCGTCGCAGAAACCTGGGGAGCACCTGGTGCGGCGCTCACGCGAGATTTGAACGAGCGCTGCGAGAACTTTGCGAACCCGGGGCTCAGCGACGAACGGCTCACCAGAGCTCGCGAGCTGCTCGAGGAGTACTTGTGCGGCCGCTGCCGAGCTTACCCAGCTGCTGAACGCGACCAGGTACGTGAGCTAAATAGCCTGATTGAACGCGCTCAGAGCGATCGGGAGCTCAAGCGCGCTGAGCAGCTCGCGGCGCTCGCTGGTTGCTCCCTCAGATCGCTACAGCGCTCGTTCGAGCGCCTGGTTGGTGTGAGCCCGAAGTGGGTCCTGTGTCGCGCTCGAGCTCAAGAAGCCGCAGAGCGCATTTCCAGTGGGGAAACTGTCGACTGGCCACGGTTGGCGCTGGAGCTTGGTTACCACGACCAGGCGCACTTCATTCGCGACTTCAAGGCGCAGATCGGCTTCACACCGACGGCCTACGCAGCGCGCTGCAAGGAAGGCTAGCCGGGACGCGCTACTCGGACGGCACGCCATCACCACCCCAAGGCTGCATTCCTCGCAGCTCGGAGACGCTCAGCTCACCACGCTCCAGCTCTCCGCTCGCGGCATCGCAGATGCGATATTCAAGGCTCCCTCTTCCGAGCGGCTGCGACTCGACGAAGATGCAGCGCAGCTCTCCTGGCTCGAAGCCGCACTGACGCTGGAGCGCGTCGACCAGCACCTCGTTGTGCAGGTGGCCATCCCCAAAATTCCAACCAAGTGCCATCCCGGCGACGAGCTCACCGTCGAGATACTCATACTCAGCGAGGTCGGGTACCGCCTTCGGGATCAACTTCGGCAGCGCTCGACCATGCAAGTGCATCAGACGAAAGGCCATCACCTTACCCACCAACCCAACCGAGGTGCCGCGGTCGTAGAAGCGATCCAGCTGGTCGTAAATCCACGGGGCAACTTTGGTTAGTTTGTCCAGCTTGCGATAGCTCTCCCCGCGAAACAGCCAGACGCTGTAGGCCCAGTTGCCTGCGTAGTAACGCATGGCCAGCAGGAACGAGATCGCCTTGGGTGACAGGTTGCCGAGTAGCGGCACGCCGATCAAGAGCAGCGCAAGCACTACGGCCAAGGGAACCGAGCCGAGGTCCCAGACGTGTACATCAGGGTGCGCCCAGAAGAGCGCGAAGCCGCCGTACACGACCATGAAGTTCCACTCGATGGGCACTCCCATCGGGACGTTGCTCGTGATGAAGCTGTGCAGCATCAACATCAGGACAATCCCGAGGACCAAGTAAGGGCCTTGGGGGGCAAGCAACAACACTGCGGGTACCCCGAGCTCGAGCGCGGTACCCGCATGGCCCATGTAGGTCGCGAGGCGCGACGGCCGGAGGTCGTCGGGATAGCTCCGGTACATCAACTTGCGAAACGCCGGGATGCGCGTGAACGGGCTGTTGCTGTTCATCACGCAAACAACCGTGGGGAAATGATGATTCAGCTTGGACACACCTGCCCAGAACCACAGCGCTAGCTGGACGGATTTCGCCCCTGCGATCCAGTTGGGCGCGAACAGAAAGCAGAGCAGCGTCGTCCAGTAGTGCTCCGAGCGCAGCGCCAGGAAGATGGTGCGATCGCAAACGCCCAGGAGCGGCATGAGCACCACCAAGGGCCAGATGTGAGACGCGGTCAGCTCCGGCGCGATGAGCGCGCGCACGGCTGCGACGATCAGCCCCGCGTAGAGCGCAACGTCGAGTAGGGTGCGGCGCGCTCCGCCCAGCACTGGTACCGCGGGGAATAACGGGAGCTTCGTCGTCCCAGGCCGCAAGAAGTGCAGCACGCCGCCGAGGGGCGGAAAGTAGCGACCTGTGAGCGGTCCACTCCCGCAGCCAAGCCCCAGCCCTTCGAACAGTAGGCTCCAGATGATGGCCTTTTGAAAGGCCAGCGGCGCGAGCCACCAACGCCCGACTTCCGAGAGCCCGCCCAGCGAAGGCGACAGGGTGCAGAAGAGCGCCCAACCCAAGATGTAGAGCGCAACCTTCAAGGCGTATACGAGGTACACCGCAGGCGGCGAGCCGTAGCCTTGCAGCGCCCAAGCTTCGCAAACCATTCGGCCACGAGTTGGCAGGGGCTCCTTGACCCACGCGAGCGGGTCGTAGGGAGGCGGTTCGGGTGAGAGAAAGCCCATTCAGCGCTCGCAGTTAAAGTCCGACGCAGAGAATCGCCGCGCGCGGAGTACATATTCGGAAGCGAAGCCCGGCCAGAGTGAGGTGTTCTTGCCGTGCTTTGTCAGGTACCAGCTGTTGCAGCCAGCCGTCCAGTTGGTGAACCGCATGCGTGCCTGCACCCCGCGGTTGAAGCGCGCCTGGACCTCCGGACGCACGTCCATGCTCTTCAGGGTTTCCGCGCGCATATGTCGAAGCATTGCGAGCACGCGCTCGATCTCAGCCTCCGTGTAGACCAATACCGAGGTGTGACCGGGACCCGTGTTGGGCCCCATCAGCATCGCTAGGTTGGGAAAGCCCGCGATGGAGACGCCGAAATAAGCCTCGGCGCCTTGCGCCCATTCCGTGTGCAGCGAACGTCCCGCTGCTCCCAGCACCGGAAAAGCGGGTGTGTCCACAGGCACATCAAAGCCGGTCGCCGCGATCAGGACATCGAACTCGCGCTCGAGGTCGCGACCGCGAACATCCCGCGTGATGATTCCGCGTGGAGATACACGAACAATCGGCTCGGTGACCACGGACACATGGGATTTGCAAAGCGCGGGGTAGTAGTCATCGCTCAGCAGCATGCGCTTGCAGCCGAGGGGATAGTTCGGTGTCAGCTTCTCGCGCAACAAGAGGTCAGGAACCTGGCGCGCTCGATGCTCATGACACACCCGCTCGAGGACCCGCCGCAGAGGCGTTCGCCACACCATGCCAAGGCTCATCAGCTCGGTTACGGCGAAGATCGTGTTGCGCATCCAGCGGCGCGCACGGGGGTGCTCGGTGAAGTAGCGCTTCTGTGCCTCTGAGAACTCGCGGTCGTTGCGCGGGAACACCCAGGGCGGCGTCCTTTGGAAGACGCAGAGCTCACCCACCTGGTCAGCGATCGCAGGAACCACTTGGATCGCGCTCGCACCGGTGCCGATCACCGCCACGCGCTTGCCTTTCAGATCGAAATCGTGGTCCCAGCGGGCGGTGTGAAACAGCTTGCCAGCGAATGACTCCGCCCCTGGAATGTCCGGAAACCGAGGGTTGCTCAGGCCCCCGCAGGCGACCACGACTAACCTCGCGCGCAAGCTCCTTTCCCCGGCATCCCCTTCCGTACGGATCAACCAGGTACCGTCTGTTTCGTCGTAGGTGAGGCCGACCACGCGAGTCCCGAACAGGGTCCGCTGACGCAACCCATGCTTCTCCACGACGCTCAGCACATAATCCTGGATCTCCGGCGCGGTGGCGAATGCGCGCGACCAATCGGGCTTCGCTTCGAACGACAGCGAGTAGAGGTGCGCAGGCACATCACACGCGGCACCCGGGTACTGATTGTCGCGCCAAGTGCCACCGAGCTCACGGTCGCGTTCGAGCAACACGAAGTCGTCGAAGCCCGCTTGGCGGAGCCGAATGGCCAGGGCGATCCCCGAGAAGCCGCTCCCGATGATCACGACCTCGTGCGACGCCTCTCCCCCACTCATCGAGCAGCAGACTACCGCCGATATCGAAACGCGCACAGCGCCAAGGGAGTCTGGGAACGCCACCACAGCCCGCCGTTGACCGGGTCCGCTGCATGACGTAGGCACACGGCGAGGTCCCTCCCTGGCAAAGCCCGAACACCACCGAACCCATCGCATTGGCTGGCTTCGCGCTGCCGTGCTCGGCGCGAACGACGGCATCGTCTCCACGGCCAGTCTGATCGTGGGCATCGCCGCGGCGAACGCGAGCAAGAGTACAGTGCTTCTCGCCGCTCTTGCTGGCTTGGTGGCCGGCGCGATGAGCATGGCAGCCGGGGAGTATGTTTCCGTGAGTTCCCAGGCGGATACCGAAGAGGCCGACCTGGATCTCGAACGCGAAGCGCTCGAAAAGAACCCAGAGTACGAGCTCGCGGAGCTCACGAAGATCTACGTAGAGCGGGGCCTAGCCGCCGAGCTAGCGCTGCAAGTCGCGCGGCAGCTGATGCAGCACGACGCCCTGGGTGCCCACGCGCGAGACGAGCTGGGCTTCTCCGAGACCCACAGCGCGCGCCCGATTCAAGCGGCCCTGGCATCAGGGGCCGCCTTCTCCGCGGGCGCCGTCTTGCCGACTTTGCTGATCTTGGCGTTTCCCCAGGGTTACGTGGCGTGGGGCGTCGCCGGAGCCTGCATCCCCTTGCTAAGCCTGCTCGGCTGGCTTTCCGCGCGAGCCGGGGGTGCTGCCCCGCTGCGTCCGATGCTGCGCATCACCTTCTGGGGAGCCGGCGCGATGGCTCTGACCGCAGCTGTGGGCCGTCTATTCGGGGTGTAGCGGTTTCGCGCAGAGCCTGCGCGGAAGGAAAACGGGGCAGAAACCCCTGCGGATCGCGGGAAATCTCTTAAGGACGCGATGCCGGACTCCGTTCTCGAGCACAGAACATCGAGCAAGGAGTAACGCGATGGCCTTCGTCAACTGGGAACCTCAGACCTACACCGTCGGCAGCGTGCAGATGGATGATCAGCACGAGAAGCTCTTCGAGATCATCAACCGCTACGCTGCCGCGATGGACCGCAAAGCCTCGCGCGCTGAACTCGCAAACATCTTCGACGAAGTGGTCTCGTTCGCCGCCTATCACTTCAAAGACGAAGAGGCGATGATGGCGCGCAACAACTACCCAGACCTTCCGCGTCACAAACTCATCCACGAGGCACTCGTGAAACAGGTCACCGAGCTGAAGCAAGAGCTATCGAGCGGTGAGGCGGGGGCGGAGTCCAAGATCAAGTTCTTCCTGAAGAGCTGGTTGACGGCGCACATCAAGGGGATCGACACGAAGTATTCGAGGTACCTCCACTGACCTCGCTCGAATAGATCCCTACGGCAACAACGGAAGTGGGCGATGCAATCACAACCCGCTCACTCGGGGTGTCAGGGAGCACCGATCGAGGCGCGATGCCGCGCCGAGGCGGCGAACTGCGCCCAGGACTAGCGACAAATCCTGGGTTTGGCGGGCCCGGGGCGTCGGCACACTCGATGCACACCCAGGGGCATGGAAACCACTCAAGAAACCAAGCGTCAGCTCTCGGCTACCATGCGCCGCGAGTATGAAAACCTGCAACAGCTCCGGGATCGCATCGCTCTCAAAGCCCACCTTGGCAGCAAAGACGCGATGCAAGCGTGGGACGATGTCGAGCGTCGGCTCGAGACGTTGGCCGGAGCCCTGAACTCCAAGGGCGGCGATTTCAAGCACGAGCTGCTCGAGACCATGCGCTCCATCGAGCGCGACCTCATGAAGTTCGTCGAAACCCCGGGTTGAGCTAGCGCTCCAGCAATCTAAGCTGGCGCCGCGCCAGCTCGCGGTCGCCCAGGCTGCCACCGACTTCGCGTAGCAGCGCGTGCGTGCTCGAGCTGAGCGACTCCACGTCCACCGACCCCGGCGCCTGAATCGCTTCGTTCACCGAGCGAACTAGCAACGCTTCGTGCGTGCTCAGACGCGCCGCGAGTAGGGGGTGCGACTTGCAAACGAGATCCGCCGCATGCCGGACGAGCGCGATCAGCGCATGAATTTGTCTCACCACCAGAAACGCTGCATGGCGGTCGCCTGCCTGCTCCGGCAGCGGAAGCGCCGCGCTGACCCGGGGTCCCGCGCCGTTGCAGTCGTAGAGCACGCACCCCGAATAGCCCCGGCGTTCCCGCTCGGAGTGGATCGAGCATCGGGAATTGGATGTGAGGTAGCGACAACGCTCGCCCGGCGCCTTAGCGTGCGCAAACTCGTCACTTTGCTCGAACGACGTGGCTACACAGCACACACCCAGGCACTGAGCGCAGTCAGTGACCAGCTCTAGTCGACGCATCTCGGCTCCTTGAGCGCGCACAGCTCCGCCGGGGCGAGCTGACTTCACGCCAAAAAAAGAGCGACGCCAACCAGGGGTCGAAAGCCATCGACGTCCCTCGCAAGCGCCAGACGCCGCGCTTCGGTTGGGCGAAGCGCGACAAACGCAAGTCGCCAGCCCATTGGGCTGGCGACATGACGAAGCTACCAAGCCGAGCGGGGATCACCAAAGGAAGACATCGGCAGCAGCAGCGTTCCTCTCCCCCCCGGAAAGCCGCGAGTAGCGATCCGGAGCGAGCACCCCCGGCTACCACTCCCAGGCTCGCGCTCGCTCTCTCGAATTTCCCGAATGGATCCCAATACTTGAAGCTCAAAACCAGGAAGTCGCGAAGTGGCGCATTCAGCTAGTGGCGATCCAGCGCCTGGGACCTAGGTGACAGAACGGGGGCTGCGGTCCCGGAGAAGCCATGAGTCAACCTTCAGACTTCCCCTTCGAATCAAGCTGGCTGCCGCTACTAAAAGATCTGGGTGTGAACGCGCGAGACGTGATGCGTCGGGCGGGTCTCCCGGAGGACCTGTTGAGCCGCAGCGGATCGAGAATTTCCACGCAGGATTATTTCCGTTTCTGGCGAGCACTCGAGCGGAGCGTGGATGACCCAGCGGTTGCGCTACGCCTGGTGGAGACGCTGACGACCGAAGCGTTTTCGCCGGCGATGTTCGCCGCGCTGTGTAGTCCCAACCTGCAAGTCGCCGTCGAGCGCCTCGCGAACTACAAGCGCTTGATCGCGCCGATGCAGCTCGAACTCACGGAAACGCCCGACGCGCTACGCTTGGTCGTGCGGTGGCTGCGCAACGAGGACACCGTGCCCGAGTCTTGGGCAGGCGCTGAGCTGGCGTTCTTGGTTCGCCTCGCGCGCATCGGTACGCGAGAGCACCTCACTCCTCGTAGGGTCACCGCCCCAAGGCGCCTCGAGCCAGAGTCAGCCTATCGAGAGTTTTTTGGCGTGGGGGTGAGCGAAGCCCCGGAGTACGCCCTCGAGTTTCAGACGAGCGACGTCAAGCTTCCGTTCCTCACGGCAAATGAGCTGATGTGGCAGAGCTTCGAGCCGGAGCTTCGTCGCCGCCTCGCGGAGCTGGATCGCTCTTCGGGGGTAAGTGAGCGGGTGCGGGACATCTTGCTCGAGGCATTGCCCAGCGGTCAAAGCGGCATGGATCGCGTGGCGCGTCGGCTCGCGGTCAGCCGGCGCACCTTGCAGCGCAAGCTGAACGAGGAAGGCACCACCTACCAGAAGCTGCTCAGCGAGACTCGTGAGGCGCTAGCGAGGCACTACCTCGCACGCACGGATCTTTCCTGTACGGAAATCTCATTCCTGCTCGGCTTCGAAGACCCCAACTCGTTCTTCCGCGCCTACCACAACTGGACGGGACAAACGCCCGTCGCCCATCGCCAGCGACTCGCCAACACCGGCTGAGAGCTGACCGCGAAACAGCGACGGGCTTTGGCTCGTGCGCAAATATGCCTTGACAGGCATATGCCCTCTCGAGCATATACACATCATGCTCGAAACGTTCGCGGCGCTAGCTGAGCCGAATCGCTTTCGCATCGTGGAGCTACTGCGCGAGGGACCGCAGTCTGTGAACGCGATCGGGGAAAGCCTCGGCTTGAACCAACCCCAGGTCTCGAAGCACTTACGCGTGCTCAAGGCCGCACGTTTGGTGGATGTGCGGCCGCTCGCCCAGCAACGGCTCTACGGGCTGCGGCCGGATCCGCTCCGCGAACTCCAAACCTGGCTCGACGGCTACCGCGAGCTCTTGGAGGAACGTTTCGACCAACTCGACACTCTCCTCACGGAAATGTCGAGCGCCTCCTCACCCACCCCAACCCAGAAAGACAATCGACATGGCAAGCGCAAATGATCCCCAACTCTTGGAGCGCGTCTCCGACACCGAAATCCGCATCATGCGCTGGTTCAACGCACCCGCTGCGCTGGTTTTCCAGGCCTGGACTGAGCCTGAGTACCTGAAGCGGTGGTGGGCGCCCGCATCTCGCGGGGTAAAGGTCACGCTGTGCGAGGCCGACGTACAGGTGGGCGGGAAGTACCGCTACGTGATCACTCGCAGCCCAGAAGAAGAGTACGCTTTCTCCGGCGTGTACCGCGAGATCGACCGCCCCTCGCGGCTGGTTTACACCCAAACCTTCGAAGCCTTTCCTGACGCGGCTGCCGTCTGCACCGTGGAGTTCCGCGAGGAACAGGGGCGGACGCTGATGACTTCGACCGAAGTGTATCCGTCAAAGGAGGCACTGGAGGGCGCGCTCTGTTCCGGAATGGAAGAGGGTATGCGGGAGACCTTCCAGCAGCTCGAAGCCCTGCTGCAACGCTAGGCGTTAGCTCAGACGCACCACTGGAAACTGCATCTCGATGATGGGAGGGGCGGCCGGCGTCGGAGGCCGCAGGAAGACCTCGCGGTTCGGCCCTGCGATCTGCAGCCCTTCCTCCTCGATGCAGCGTGCCAGCGCCTGGCTTTGTTGGTGCACTTCTTCGGGGGGACCGACCCGCACACATACCGCTGCAGACTCGATCGCGGGAAGGCGTCTACGCTCGAGGCGCTCGCCAGCGACATGCGGCGCATGTCCGTCCCACTCGCCGCCCTCGAGCGTCAAACCAATCTCGAGGTCCAAGGCGTCGGGCTCAAACTCCTGTGCGCACTGAATCACGATCAAACGCCCCATACTGCGGCGCAGGGCTTTCGGCGCCTCTCTAAGCAGCTCCTGTGCAAAGCCTTGGGCTGCGTGCAGGCCGCCCAGCCTTTTCCTTGCGGATACAATATCAAGCTCAGGCAAGTGGCGTAGGAGAACGTCGTTTGGAACACTGGGCTCGCCCACTCGCTCGATTTCTTGCTCGAGACGCCGCAGTCTGCCTTGGGAGAGCTCGAGCTCGCAAGAGCCGCTTCGAGCATGCGCCAGGCGTGAAAACTCACCAATCCGAAACATCGCTCCCCCACCCCGGTCTGCTCACCCACCTGCAGTTTCGTCGCTTCGCGGGCTGCCCAGTGTGCAATCTCCACCTCCGGAGCTTCGCTCGACAACACCAGCGCATTGAATCCTCGGGGATCCAGGAAGTGGTAGTCTTCCACTCCGCGCGAGAGGAGATGCTCAAGTATCAGGCCGAGCTGCCCTTCGTGGCACTGTCGGATCCGGGGTTCGAGCTCTATCGACGCTTCGGAGTTGAGCGCAGCGTCCGCGCCATGCTTCACCCCAAAGCTCTCTGGGGGGCGATGGCAGGCACGCTGAGTGGTGGGCCCAGCGGCACGCCGTCGGGCACGAGCCCCCTGGGGTTACCCGCGGACTTCTTGATCGCCTCGAGCGGAAAGGTCGTTGCCTGTCACTACGGCAGTCATGCCAACGACCAGTGGAGCGTCGACCAGCTGCTCGAGCTGGCTCGCTGACCGCTGACGCCCTCGGTCGATTTATATTTACAGGCACGCATATATGGCCGTATGCATATACATCATGGCGAATGCAGATGTGTTCCAGACGTTGGCCGACCCAACGCGACGTCAGATCATCGAAGCCTTGCTGAGCGGTGAGCAGCAGGTGAACGACGTGGTCGAGAAGCTCTCGATCCATCAATCCGGCGTCTCTCGACACCTGCGCATCCTGCTCGACGCGGGGTTCGTGCAGATGCGTCCGGATGGCCAGCGTCGGCTCTATTCCCTACGTCCTGAGCCATTCCAGGCAGTGGACTCCTGGGTGTCGAGCTATCGCAGGTTGTGGGAGGCACGCCTCGATCGATTTGGGGATGCGCTGGAACGCAAACAACGCGCCAAGAAACAAGGAGGCAACGCGTGACCAGCAGTATCGACCCGAAAAAGTACCTGCGCATCGAGCGCACCTACAGCGCCCCACTCGAGGACCTATGGGACCTCTGGACGACGAAGGAAGGCTTCGAGGCCTGGTGGGGGCCACAGGGTTTCCGCGTGGAAGTTTTTGAGATCGACGTGCGCGTCGGTGGGCAGCTTCGCTATGACATGATTGCTGCCGGGGAGCAGGAGATCGCGGCGATGAAGGCTGGCGGCATGGACGTGAAGCACTACACCCACGGAGTGTTCACGGAAGTCGAGCGACATCGGCGGCTCACTTGTCGCTACGACATCGACTTCTTGCCCGGGGTGGAGACGTATACCAACGACGTCAGCGTCGAGTTCAGCGAAGAAGGCGACGAGGTGCGCATGCTGGTGCTCGTGCAGCGCCACCTCACCGACGAAATCAGTGCGGGAGCGCTGCAAGGCTTCACGAGTCAGCTGACGAAGCTACCTGACGTCCTCGCAGCTTGGGCGAAGCGGCGCCAGGTCTGAAAGTCAGCAAGTCACTGCGGAAGCTCGTCAAACACGTAGATCCAGCCGTCTTCGTCACCGCCTACCCCAATATCGCCCAACAGCTGCGTCCCGTTGGCGGTCGCATTCGTGAGGTGCGCCTTGGGGTGGGTTTGAGGTTGGAAGCTGATGTGCAGCGTGTTCGTTTGTGCGGTCACGCCTCCCACGAGGACGCGATCGCCAGCGACCACGAGGGTATTGGCCGTGTTGTCCTGAGAGCTTCCGAGCTGCCTTTGATAGAGCACGCTCTTGAGGTCCGCGCTCAGCACGGCGACGAAGGCGTCCAGGCTTCCGGCGTAAGCTCCGTGGGTGACGACGCCACTCGGCAGGTTCGCGGAGTTGGTCGCTCCCGAGATCACCACGTTGCCAGACGCAGTGAGGCCTACGCCTTCGATCCCCTCGCCCTTGGAGCCACCAAACAACGTCGCCGCCACCACCGAACCGTCAGGGTTCAAACGCACCACGTACGCGTCCCCGGGATAGTTGCCGAGGATGGGATTACCGCTCGGATAACCGCCTCCGCCGTAGTTCGGCTGAGCGGCTCCCGAGCCAGTCGCGGGATCGAGCGACGACAGCGCACCCGCTTGGTCGCCCGTGGCTGAGAAGCACCCCGAGTCGCGACACAGCGTATCGGCGACGACGATCGAGCCGTCGGTGTGCACGGCAAGGTTATGCGTGTCGCCGTTGACCGGTCCGGACGCGCCGAGGTAGCGGGTGAACACATGAGCGCCGCTCGAGCTGAGCTTCACCAGGTTGCCGTGGTTCACGCTCACACCACCACTCGGATAGGCACCGAAGATCTTGCTCGCGCCAGCGTTCGCGTTGAAGTCGCTCGATCTTCCGTGGGTCATGAAGACGACGCTGTCATCATTCATATCCACACGGATGCTGGGTTGGCTGCCATCGTTCGCGCTGCCGCCCAGCCTAGACGCCCAGAGCACGGACTTGCCGTTGGCCGCTAGCTTCACGACCAGAGAGTCCTCACCCCCAGATTTGTTGGTCTGAAAGGCCGAACCGAAAGCGCCGTTGCCCCACGCAGGCAACGTCGAGCCCGGCTGCAGGAAGGTTCCGACCAACACATTGCCCTGGGAATCCAGGGCCATGTCGCGAATGAACTCGTTGGCGCTCCCTCCCAAGTACGTCGCCCAAAGCAGATTGCCCGAGCTATCCAGGCGCGCAACGTAGCCGTCCTGCTCCCCGTAGGCGTTGGCCATGCTGTCACCGCCGAAGCCCGGTTGCACCGGGGAACCAGCGATGGGCGCGCACTTACCCGCCCGCCCCGCAAGCACGATGTCTCCGTTGGCCGCCACCTCCACGCCGTACGCGCGCTCGTAGTACGGGCCACCCAGGGTGGTCACCCACATCAGCTGGCCGCTAGCGTCCAGGCGCATCACGAACATGTCCATGTCCGCGCCGCTGCCAGACGTTCCGCCCGAACACGTGGATTTGACCTCGTTCTTGCTGGCCCCGCTCGGGATGAGGTCGTGGGACCCAGCGTTCACGAAGGTGCCACCGACCAGCACCATCCCACCATCGCTGGTGAAGGCGACGTCCCGCAGGTTGTCCTGGCGAGAACCACCCAAGTGGCGCGCGAACCGCGGAAGGTAGTCGAAAGCGCCCGAGCCGCTCCCCGCGGAACCACCCGCCCCGGCTGCGCCGCCGCTCGCGGTCCCAGCGCTACCGCCAGTGCCGCCGTTGCCAGCGCTGCCGCCGTTGCCAGCGCCGCCGCTGCCGCCCCCGACGCCGCTGCTCCCTCCAGTTGAAGCGCTCGCGCCGCTTCCACCAGCCGAGGTTCCCCCGACAGAGCTCGTACCGCCAGTCGTCTCACCGCCACTGGCGCCGCTACCCGCCGTGCCAGCTGTCGCCGAGCCACCAGAGCCGCCGCCCCCACCATTCGACGAGCCTCCGCTGTCGTCACTGCCACACGCCACCAGCAAGCACGCCCCAGCGCTCACCACGCCAAGCGGACGCATCGCCGCCATCAACCTAAGTCCAAAAGTCGACATAAGCCCTCGTTGGTCGAAGCGGGGGCAACCACATGGCGCTCGCCCCCGACAGCCTCAAGGCACCGACTTTCCCATACGCATAAAGCTATTCAAAGCGATCAACTCTGAGAATCACTCGCATCCAGAGCTAACGGCACTGAATGCCATCCCACAAGGAAATCCGCGCAATCTTTCCGCATGGCTATGTACCGAGGAACAGACTTCACTCAGCGCCCAAGTGTCTCGATCACGAGCGTCGCGGTCTCGGCGCCTGAGAAGTTCTGCTGCCCGGTGATCAAGTTGCCATCCCGCACGGCAAAGCCTCGCCACAAGCCACCCTGCACGTAGTTCGCGCCAAGCGCCTTGAGTGAGTCTTCGATACGCCAGGGCATGAGGTGCTTGTCACGAGGCAACGCCCCAAGCTCCCACACGGCGTTGTCCGCAAAATCTTCTTCGACATTGGCGAACCCCGTGATGGTTCTGCCCTTCACCAAGTATTCCCCTGAGGAAAGCTTCGCAAAACGCAGCACCGCGGTGCCGTGGCACAGCGCACAGGCGACCTTGCCAGCCTCGAAGAACTCAACGAACTTCTGATGCAGCCCGGTCGCTTGCTCGTAGGCAAACATCGGCGCCTGTCCCCCAGCGACGACAAGGGCGTCAAAGCGCTTCACATCGATCGCGCTCACGGGCTTGGTGTCTTCGAGCAGACCGGCGAGGTCCGGAGTCGACAAGAAGCCCATGCTGATGAGATCACTCGAGCTGTATCCGCTCGGATCTCGTGGGTCGCTCATCGCGTCCGCTTCGCACCTGCCGCCCTCGGGGCTGAACACTTCGACTTCGTACCCCGCCTCGCGAAAGGCGTAGTACGGGTGACTCAACTCGGACCACCAGAAGCCAACGGGCCAGCCGGTGGTGCTGGAAGTCGTCGGGTTGGCGATCACGATCGCGACGCGCTTCGGGTTCTGGGGGTTGCTGGCGTTGGGATCTCTCAGGCTCATGTGTAGCTGCTCCTCTGCGGGTTCAACCCGCGGCGCGTTGTCGGGGCACCGGCCCCAGCTCGCGCTCATTTCTGGGGTGAGGAGCAGCGCTTCAGCAATCGAAGGCGCTTCAATGAATCGTTGCAGCCGGTGCAACTCACACTTCGATCACGAGCTTTCCGCGGACACTGTGGCCTTCCGTCGCAGCGATCGCGCGCCTGACTTCGCCGAGCCCAAAGCGCTGCGTCACGACCGGGCGAAGCTTACCGGCCTCGATCAACTCGCGCAGAAACGCGAGGTCAGTCAGCTTGTCTTCGTGCACCAATGGCACCAGGCGTTGCCTACTGAAGAGCGACAGGAACAGCGCCTTGAACCAGCGATCCGTGCCCTTGAACCAGCGCAGGCGCCCCGAAAGTTCGTTGCGCGCCGAAGAGCCAACCAACACCAAGCTGCCACGCTCGGTGAGCGCCCGTCGGGTCTCTTCAAGGGAGTGGCTCTGCGCCAGATCCACGATCAGGTCGTAGCGCGCGGGCCCCTCGGTGAAGTCCTCGCGCGTGTAGTCAATCACCTCATCGGCGCCGAGCGACCGCACGAAGTCCTGATTTCTCGAGCTAGCGACGCCCGTTACGTGTGCCCCAAGCGCCTTGGCGATTTGCACGGCGAAGCTGCCGACTCCGCCGGAGGCGCCGTTGATGAGCACGCGTTGCCCGGCCTTGAGTTGCCCTGCGTCACGCAGGGCTTGGAGCGCCGTGAAGCCGGAGATGGGAACGACGGCCGCTTCCGCGAGGGATAAGTTGTGGGGCTTCACAAGCAGCTGGTTCGCGGGCACTGCGACGTACTCCGCGTACGCGCCGGCGCTCCAACCAAACACTTCGTCGCCCACCGCGAACTCAGTCACGCCCTCCCCCACTCCCACAACGACCCCCGCGAGGTCGAGCCCCAGCAGCTGGTTCTTCGGCGTGGTGAGTCCGGTCACCAACCGCGACGCGTATGGCAACCCGCGCAAGAGGTGCCACTCATCCGCCCCGACGCCCGCCGCAGCCACGCGCACCAGAACTTCACCCGCAGCAGGCCTGGGCACGTCGAGCTCGGTGAGCCGAAGTACCTCGGGACCGCCGTAGCTATCGCGCGCGACGGCACGCATCCTGTGGGGGATCCGCTCGCTGCCAGATGTCGCCGAAGCCGACGCGGGTTGAACTTGGATCCCTGCGGATGAGTCGCTGAGCGCGATGAGTTGTGCAGTCATGTTGGCTTCCTCTCTGCGGGAACGCTTGGCCCGCCAAAACTTACGCCGTAAGCTTACGGCGTAAGCTGAGTATGACTTACGGCGTAAGCACGTCAACCTGCGAAGCTCCAGGCAGCTCGTATCTCCCTGAAACTAAAAAGAATATTTTTCCTCGGCGGTGGGGCTTTCGCCCCGCGCGCGCTCCGGATAAAGCAAGCAACAGATGCCCAAGGCCGCCAAACCCACTCGCTCCCGGGCAAGCCGCTCGAGAGCCGCGGAGCCCAAGCCAACCCGCGAACCCCTGAGTCGCGAACGCATCCTCGAAGCCGCGCTCGGTCTCGCCAACCGAAGTGGGATCGCTGGGCTCTCCATGCGCAAGCTGGGCGACGAGCTCGGCGTGGAGGCCATGTCGCTCTACAATCACATCGCGAACAAGGACGAACTGATCGACGCCTTGATCGACCGAGTCGTCAGCGAGATCGAGCTGCCTACCACGGACGAGCACTGGAAAGCGGCGATGCGCAAGCGCGCCGTTTCCGCGCGAGAAGTGTTCAAGCGCTACCCTTGGGTGACCGCGTTGATGGAGACACGCAAGAACCCGGGCCCCGCGGCGCTGCGCTACTACGACTCGGTGATCGGCTGTCTGCGCCGCGGCGGCTTCTCGATCGCCATGGCAGCACACGCCTTCGCCCTCGTCGATAGCTACCTATATGGCTTCGCCCTGCAAGAGCAGAGCCTGCCCTTCGAGACGCCGGACGAAGCAAACGCCGTGGCCGAGGAGATGCTAGAAGAGCTTCCGCTGAAAGAGTTCCCCTACCTCACGGAAATGATCGTCGACCACGCGATGAAGCCCGGTTACAGCTTCGCCGCGGAGTTCGAGTACGGGCTCGATCTGATCCTCGACGGCCTCGAGCGCACGAAGAAGAAACGATGAAGATCTTGGTCACTGGGAGCGCGGGACACCTCGGTGAGGCGTTGATGCGCCTGCTTCACTCTTCGCTTCACGTCGCCACCGGCGTCGACCTGCTCCCAGGCCCGTACACCACGCAGGTGGGAGACATCGCCGACCGACGGTTCGTTGCCAGCGCGGTCCGTGGCGTGGATGCGATTCTCCACACAGCGACCTTGCACAAACCTCATGTCGCCACCCACGCGAAGCAAGCGTTCGTCGACACCAACATCACCGGGACACTGAACCTCCTGGAAGAGGCCCTGGCTCAGGGCTGCCGCTCACTGATCTTCACCTCGACTACTAGCACTTTTGGTCACGCGCTCGTGCCTGCCGCGGGAGCACCGGCTGCCTGGATCACGGAGGACGTACGCCCCATCCCGAAGAACATCTACGGCGTCACCAAGACGGCCGCCGAAGATCTGTGTGAGCTGTTTCAGCGCAAGCACGGCCTGCCGGTGTTGGTGCTCAAGACATCGCGCTTCTTTCCAGAGGCGGACGACAGTGCAGCGACGCGAGCAGGCTTTGACGACCTAAACGCCAAGGTCAACGAGCTGCTCTACCGGCGCCTCGACGTGGAGGACGCCGCGCGCGCCCACCTGCTCGCGCTCGAGCGCGCGGAGGAGATCGGCTTTGGGCGCTACATCTTGAGCGCCACCTCACCCTTCAAGCGGGACGATCTGCAGCTGCTCCGCACGGATCCAGCCGAGGTCGTGAGCCGCTACGTCGACTTCCAGTTGGAATATCAGAAGCGCGGTTGGCGCCTCTTCAACTCCATCGATCGCGTCTACGACAACTCCAAGGCGCGCGTTGAGCTGGGTTGGGAGCCGGTGCACACCTTCGAGCACGCCTTGGAGTGCCTCAAGCGAGGCGCCTCACCCTTTAGCGAGTTGATGCGGCAAATCGGCAGCAAGGGCTACCACCCAGGGCAACTCTTCGAGGGTGAACCTTTCCCTGTGGATTAAGCTCAGGAGCCAACTGTCCCTCACCCTCGAAGTCACCGACTTCACCAAAATTGCCGAAGGTCTCATCAGGCGCATCCGGGGTTCCACCCTACAAACGCCGGGAAGCGCAGGCCCCAGGTGGGTCGAGGGCACGCGTGACGTCCAACCTTCCCACTGCACCTGGAACGTTTGACAACCGTGCGTTTCGCACGCATAATCGTTGCGATGCGCACGCAAAATCTTGGTGGCCCCGCGCTGTTTCGCCTGGTGCGTTTTTGGTCGAGGCGCTGGGCCACTTTGCCGATGTCCCCCCATCTCGCTCACGTTCAAGTCGCCGAGGCAGTGCACGCCGCCGCCCTCCGCAGGCGGGAGGTCTCCATCGCCGAAATCGCGGAAGAACTCGGTCTGGACCGATCGGGAGCGAGTCGAATGGTGAGCGCCGCGGCCGAAGCTGGTTGCGTCGTCAAGCGCGTCGCTGGCGACGACGCCCGACGAAGTCAAATCGAACTGACAAGGCGTGGACGCGCCCTGCTCCGCGCTGCGCACCATTGGCAGCAATCAACCTTCGAACGCCTAACAGCGACCTGGCCGGATGAAGATGCTCAGCGTTTCGCAAGCTATCTGCTGCGACTCTCGAAGCAAGCGCTCGTGGAGGGAACACTGTGAGCGTTGTTCTGGATCACCTAGTCATTCCGGTGCGGGATCGACATACCTCCGCCGCCTTCGTCGCCTGGCTACTCGATGCGACGCAGCAAGCCGATGTCGGGGCGTTCACCCCCGTTGAAGTGGGCGCCCTGACGCTCAAGTTCGATGACCGCTTTCCTTGCAGCGTCGGACACTATGCATTCGCAGTGGACGCGGAGACATTCTTCCGAATTGCGCAACGATTGGTCGCATCCAGCGTGAACTTCGGATCCAGCCCGGAAGCCGGGTGGGATCGCGCGTTCGGAAGCGCCGACCAAACGATTCGGGTCTACGTGGAGGACGCGAATGGCCACCACTATGAGTTCTTCGCAACTGGAACACCGCCACGCGGGAGCGCGCGCCCTTTGGTCGATTGACTGAGACCAGCTTCCGTTTGGGATGAGCTAGGCGTCGCGTCGCCCCAGCGTTTCCCGGAGGTCATGGCGCACGCTTCAGACTGCTCCTCAACTGATCCACGACTTTCCGAATAGGTGCGAGGTCAGTCGCTTCCCAGCCGAGCTGCGCGACCGCGCGGGAGACTAAGTACCCAGGATGAGTGACCTGACCCGTCTCGTGTTCATACACTTCCCCGCCCCAACCGTAGATGTCCCGCTCAGGCACGCACACGATGACGGCAGCCATGTCACCGAACTCGATCACCGAGATGGCTGCCTCGGTTTCGAACGACGGCAAGAAGTGAAACTGCGCCGCGCGCGTTGCCCCCGCGGCCTCTTGGTCCAGCGAGGGAAGCCGAAGCACCCGCGCGCGCGTTGCCGCGTAGCGATCCTGGTAGGTGTCAGCCTCTGCCCCATCCCGTCGCTCCATGCCGCTAGGCTTCCACGGAAGTCGGGCGCGGGCCAGATCGATCTGATCCATGCGGATCCAAACGGTCTCAAGCTGGAAGCGCTCGGGCGTTCCAGGTGGGGAGCGCGCGCGCCAATTGCCTCGGCCCCTCCACGCGGATGTAGCCCGCGCTCAAAGCATCCCCCCACTCGATGCGCCCAATATGCCATTCGGTGAAGGCTTGGGAACGCGCCCAGACCGAGACGTCGACGTCGAAACCCGGATGGTCGTAGCAGAGCTCCGCGGCTCCACGCTCGATCAGCATCCAAAACCGCTGATAGCTGAGCGGCTGCTCCGGAAAGTCAAACTCGACGACCACGCGACGCTTCGGCAGGAGTTCCCGTCGCAGGTGGACGTGAGTCCAAGCCCAAAGCACAAAGCTCGGATCGGTATGCTGAGGTTGGAGTTCAATCCAGCGTTCTCCCCAAGCCGCCAGCGGACGGATCACGTGCCAGAGCGCGCGCCCGGCCTTGGTCAGCTGGTATTCCTTGCCCCGACGGCCGGCGATCTTCGACGTGACGACCACTCCCTTGTCCTCGAGGGTGCGCAAGCGGGCCACCAACAGCGAGCGGGAGATCCCCGGCAGGCCACTCGCGATATCGTTGAAGCGTGTACACCCGAGCAACAAATTGCGCAGGATGAGCAGCGTCCATCTTTCCGCGAGGATTTCTGAAGCGCGGGAGATGGGACAATACTGGCCGTAGCTGTGCATGACGCCAAGTTTGGGGGTGAGGGAGAGCCCGGCCAAGTCCATTCTTTGTACTTTAAGCCGCGTTGGGAGCCGCTAGTTCAAGCCCATGACCAATGAATCCACGGGACAGGTCTCCGCGAACGCCGCGGAGATCTATGAGCTGTTCTTCGTGCCTGCGCTGTTCTCCGAATGGGCACCACGCGTCGTGGAAGCCACAGGCCTGGCCTCGCATGAGCGGGCGCTAGACGTCGCCTGCGGAACCGGGGTCGTTGCCCGTCAGCTCGCCCTCTGCGCAGGCCCTGAACGAGTGCACGCGCTGGACCGCAACGCGGGCATGCTCGAGGTCGCACGCCGCCACGCCGATGGCATCTCCTGGCACGAAGGCAGAGCTGAAGCGCTGCCGTTTCCCGATGAGAGCTTCGATGTGCTCACCTGCCAGTTCGGTCTGATGTTTTTCGAGGATCGGATCGCCGCGCTTCGCGAGATGCAGCGGGTCTTACGCCCCGGCGGTCGGCTGTGTCTGGCCGTTTGGGGCCCCCTCGAGAGCACCCCTGGCTACCACGCGATGACCGAGCTCCTGCGCGAGCTATTTGGACCCGCGATCGCGCAGGAACTGGCAGCGCCCTACTGTCTCGGCGACCGCGAAGCATTGAGCGCCCTGCTGACTAAGGCGTGGGGAACCCCACCATGCATCACGAGCCTGGTGGGCTCTGGGCGCTTCCCGTCGCTATCCGACTGGATCCACACGGATGTAAAAGGGTGGACGCTCGCGGACCGCATCGACGCGGCGGGACTCAGTCGCCTGCTCGAGGAAGCCCCCAAACGCTTAGCCAGGTTCGTGCTACCCGACGGACAGGTCGAGTTCGCGAGCCCGGGCCATCTCGCGAGCTGGACCAAGCCCCAGCAGGATGTTTGAGCAACACCCCTAGGAGCCCCGTGCACCGCTAAAACGTGAAGCGCTCTGCAACCAGCCGCTCAGACTCCGCCCACAGGCGCTGAGCGAGCTGCGGGTCTACCGCGTAGGAACGCACGCCGGCAGTCGCGGTGGGGTCGTCGTTCACCTCGGAGACGTGGCAATCCTCGAGGTAGCAACCACCGCGCTCTGCAAGCTCCGGCGCGGTCGCGGCGTAGACCGTCGTCGCCGCACCGGCTTCGACGGTCTTCATGCGCGAAGTGGTGCCGCGCTTGCGGAAGCCTTCGAAGTCTTCCTGGTCCATGTGCCGGATGAGCTCGGTGATGATCACGCCAGGGTGCACGGCGTAGGCGTGAACGCCTCGCGCGCCGAGACGCCGCTCGAGCTCCACGGCATGGAGAACATTTGCTGTCTTGGCTTGGCCGTACGCGACCCACTTGTCGTAGTCGCGCTGCTCGAAGTTTGGATCCTCGAGGTTCAGTGGCGAGATAAAATGCCCCCGACTCGAGAGATTCACGATGCGCGCCGGTGCCCCAGCCAGCAACGCGGGCACCAAGAGCCCGGTCAGCAGAAAGTGCCCGAGATGGTTCGTACCGAATTGCTGCTCGAAGCCGTCGCTCGTTTCGCCCTTGGGGCAGGCCATCACCCCGGCGTTGTTGATCAGTAGCTGGAGCTTCGGGTTTCGTTCGAGAAACCGCGTCGCGAAGGCGCGAACACTGGCTAGGCGATCGAGCTCGAGCTGTTCAACGCTTACCCTCGCAGATGTTTCCTCACGGATCTTTTTCGCGACCGCCTCGGCCTTCTCCAAGTTGCGGGCGGTGATCACCACCTCAGCGCCATGAGCCGCCAGCGCGCGTGCAGTCTCGACGCCGAGGCCGCTGGAGCCTCCGGTCACCAGGGCGAGCTGTCCCGTCAAATCGACGCCAGCAAGCACCTCGGAGGTCGTGGTGTCGTGCCCAAAATCGCTGCGAGCCATCACCGCGTATGGTACTCGTCAGGGGGCGTCTCATGACTCGAATCGTCTCGTTGCTCCCGTCGGCTACGGAGATCGTGTGCGCCTTGGGGATTTGAGCGCTTGTGTGCACCCGCGGAGTTCGCCGACTTCGCGCACAAGTACGCAAAGCTGTTGCTACCGTGGAGCAAACCGGATGACAGGCATCTCCCAAGCCTCTCTCGAACGCCTGCGCGGGCTGTGTCTCGCGCTACCGGAAGTCACTGAAAAGGTGGCGTGGGGAGACCCGACGTGGCGCGTGCGAGACAAGATCTTCGTGATGCAGAAGGGCAACTTCGAAGGCGGTAGGCCTTCGGTCTGGCTCAAGTCGACCGCTGAAGCGCGAGATCCGCTGGTGAAAGCCCGACCGAAGGTGTTCTTCGTTCCCCCCTACGTAGGCCACAAAGGCTGGATCGGAGCGTATGTGGATGGCCGCGTGCCCTGGAGCTTGCTGTCGGAACTGATCCGCGAGAGCTACCGCCAGACCGCGCCGAAGCGTCTGGCCGGGCTCGTCTAGCTGATCCGCACGGCAATATTGGAGGGTAGCGACTCGCTCGGGGGAGCGCTTCGGCTCGGCCCCTGGGGACGCTCTTCGAATGACGAGACGCTCAACGCGCGCGCGAGGCTGCGCTTCTTGAAGCGGTGCTTTTCCATTCGCTCCAAGATGTCCGCGAGGGTGCGCACCGCGTCCACCACGTGAGGCCCCTTGTTGAGCATCACGCACTCGGCGGCGACGCTGGCCGCAGCATCCGTGACCTCCGCGCGGGATGGGACGCCGGTTTTCGCGAGATTATCGAGCACCTGCGTCGCCCAGATCGCTGGAACGTGACTCGCCTCGCACAACCAGAGCATTTCCTCCTGGACCTCGGCTAGGCGCTCGAACCCGACCTCAACGGCCAAGTCGCCGCGGGCGATCATCACCCCGAGGGGCGGGCGCTGAAGCGCCTGGAGCAGTAGGCGTGGCAAATTCTGGAAGCCGCTGCGGGTTTCGATCTTGAGAATCACTCCGATGTCTCGGCGTCCGAGTCGGTCGAGTTCGAGATGCAGCGCTTCGACGTCTTCGGGTGTGCGCGCGAAGGAGAGGCTCACAGCGTCAGCGTACTGCGCGACGAAGGGTAGCGCCGCGAGATCGTCTGCCTGAAGCGCCTTGATGGGCAAGTCGGAGTCGGGCAAGTTGATGCCTTTTTCCGCCCGGATCCGGACGCTGGAGCGCTGTGTACGCGTCACCTTGAGCAGGTATTCTCGCTCCGTGGGTCGAGCGTCGATCACCACGGCCTCCACCTTGCCATCGTCGAACAACACGCGGTGACCGACGTGGAGGCCGTCGAGCGCTGCGGCCAGGGTGCAGGCGATCTCACCCCGTGTCTCCAGCTCGCCGCTCGAGCTGCGCTTGGGTGGCGAGCAAAACGCCCGGGTACCACTCAGCACCAGCTCGTCGTCCACGCGCATCTCCACCGCCGCGTCTGCGCCACTCGGCACCTGGATGCGCAGCCTTCCCAGGGAGTCGTCATGCCGCCGATGGGTCGCCTCGACTTCTTCCAGCACATACGCGCGAGCCATCGCTTCGAGCACCGCGGTGTCCGCGTCGAGGCTCACCACGGAAAGCGCACGGCGTTTTCCTCGGGTGTCGCGGAACTCGAGAGAGTCTCCCGCCTTCAGTGTCGCGAACCCATCGTCGCCAAGCACAAGCTCCGCCTCGGGTCCCTCCCCACTCGGAGCGGACTCCCGGCGCAGGAGCACGCGCGCCGGTGACACGACTCGGCCAAGCTCGTCCTTCTCGGGCTTCCAGGTCGCTACGCGGGGCGCGCCCTGAATGGCCCCCGTACGGATCTTCGGGCCTGCCAGATCCATGAGGATACGACACGGCAGCTTGGTGAGTTCGCTTGCCTGACGGACTGCACTCGCCAACCGCCCCCACTCCGCTGGTCCCTCGTGCGCGCAGTTGATCCGCAACACGTTCATCCCCGCGCGCAGCATCGTCTCCATCCATGGGGCGTCTCCTTCGCTGGCGCTCGGCGCCGTGACCATGATGTAAACGTGGCGCTCTGCTGGTTTCGGTCCGAGCAGCTCCCGAGTGTGTTGATGGAGCGCCTCCATCCCCGCCGACCAATCGAGAGCGCAGGACGTGGGCAGCGCCGGATCAAGCTGCAGAGCCGTTTGGGCGTCGGTGTCCTTGCGCCAGGCGAGCGCCTCACGAGTCCGATCGAGGACGCTGCGAATCGTACCAAGGACACAGCCTTCCAGACGGCCGAGCGAGGACAGACCGAGGTCGGCAAGCTCGACTTGCAGGTCGCGTAGATCCTGTTGGCGAAGCGCGATGTAGTGCACCAGATTCCTCGCGCTGTCCCGTCGCTCCGACGGGATGCGATCTAACGCGGTCTGCATCTCGGTCTCCAGCCCAAGCATTCGCTGTTCGATCTCCTGCAGCCGGTCGCGCACGTGGAGCAGCGCTCGCTGGATCCCAACCTGGTGCTCGTTCGTCATTCGCGCGAAGCGTAGGCCAAACCATGCGGCCTTTCGAGGGAGCTCAGAGTCGCGCAAGGCTTGCCGGAGGGGCACCACCGGTGAGCACGACTCCGCCGATTCTTCGCAGGTCGCGGGTCACCCTTGGCTCACCGAAATGTCACCTGGCGGACACGGTTCGCTTTCCGCGCGGTATCGCCACGTCAGTGCATTGGTCTTCTCCATGGGCAAATGGACGAGCAGCTACGGGCGGCTCAAAGCCAAAAGATGTCAAGTGGATCCGTTGGCTTTCTTCGGGTACTTCTCGTCACGGATCTCCGAGCTTTCGGCAACCAGCCCAAGGATGGGAAGTCTCACCTCGACCATCTCAGCGCCTTGGTACTCTTTCCTGCTCCTCGGCGCCTCCGCGCTGACCGCCAGCGCCTGCCAAAGCGACGGCAAGTCCAGCGCAGGAAGCGGAGGAAACGGCGCCGTCTCCGCGGGAGGGTCAGCTCAAGGCGGAAGCTCGAGTGGAGCCGCCGGGGCTGGCAACGCCGCCTCCGCCGGCTCGACGAACGGAGGATCCGCAAGCGGGGGGACGACGGGCGGCGCTGGCAACGGCGGATCCGGCAACGGCGGAAGCGGTAATCAGCCACCGACTCTGGGTGGTGGCCTGGGAGAATACCCCACGGAAACAAGCGACCTTACCCTCGGCGGCAGCATGACGTTCACGAACGTTGGCGCTCCCGGTTGGTGGCCGAGGCGCATCGACCGCGCGCCGGGCGATGCAGCCTGCAACTACAAGGACGGCACCGACACCTGGGGCGGCCACTGCTGCATGAAGGAGCAGCACAGCCAGAGTAACGCCCTCGCACCCTTCGACGAGGAGATGACGCTGATCCTCAAGGCCATCGATATAAAGCAGGTCGCTGTTTATCAACCTCAGGCTGCGTCTACTGCCTGGGGACTTGTTTCCGCCTGGGATCGCCGCACAGGCGAGGGTCAGAACCTGGCATTCACCCAAGATCAGGCCCCGATGACTCAGATCAGCGGGGAGCTCATCCACGATGACTGCGTGTGGTACCTCGCGCAGAATCAAGCCTTCGATTGCGGGGACGGCAGAGACTATTTCTGCCCCGACGACCCAGGAGTGAAACGCCTCGGCTGGCGAGGCTCGAAGTTGTTCGTGCTCCTCGCTTCGATGACCTTCGATGACGCAGGAGTCAGCGCCTGCAACGGTACTGGCCAAGGCCACCCAGGACCGTGGGTTGCCCTGGTGGCCTCCGAGCTGATCCGCGACGGCGCGCGCAAATGGAACGGCGCCTGCAACTGCTACTCGAAGACGGGCAGCGTCGGCGACGGCTGCGGCGAGATCAACCTGTTCGAAGTCGTGATGGACAACAACCAGTACAGTAACCGCGAGTTCATCAGCACGGGCGTGCGCTCGTACCAAGCAGGACATGTGGGCGGCAATGTCTGCGGCAGCGGGTGCGCCCGAGATGACTTCCCTGCGGATGCGACCGTCGTCGATGCTTGCGGGAAGCAAGCCTACGGCCGGGGACCGGAGATCGCCGTAGGCGGAGCCGCCGACGGTTGCCCAGTGTGGAAGCGTCCCATCGGTGATCGCTACTTCCTCGTGTTGCTCGACGAGTCACAGCGCAGCATCCAGCTCGCGATCGTGCATCCAGACAACATCCCCAGTCAGGCCGCCGCGCTCCTCCCGAGCCTCCCGGCAGACCTACCTCGCGCTGCCATTGATGCGCTGCTCGCGCTGCGCCTACCCTCGAACTAACAGCCCCCTCGAACTGCAGGAGTATTCGTGCGCCAACTCATCGCCTTATGTGCCGTCTCAGGTCTGATCGCTTGCTCCGGTTCCGATGATGGGTCTTCCGGAAACGGCGGGAGCGCGGGCACCGCCGCGAGTGGTGGCGCTCAGAGCGGCGGCTCGAAAAATGGTGGGGCCGCGGGCATGACCAACGGCGGCTCAGGGATCTCCGGTGGTAGCAGCGCAGGCTCAGGGAACGGCGGCGCCGGTGCCACAGCCAACGGGGGTTCCGAGAGCGGCGGCACTCAAAACGGAGGCGCTCAAAACGGAGGCGCTCAGAACGGAGGCTCGGGTGGTTCCGCGGGGAATTCCAACACTTGCAAACGTGGCGTCGCCTACGGCTACCACTCAGAGGCGGACATGCGCGCGCTCTCGAGCGGCGTGACCTGGTGGTACAACTGGGCTTTCGAGCCCGACCAAGGCGTACGGAGCAGCTACGCGTCGATTGGCCTCGAGTATGTGCCCATGGTGTGGGGGGCGGGGGTGAGCACCAGCGAAGTGCAATCCAAGGCTCCAAGCGACAGCCACGCGCTGCTCGGCTTCAACGAGCCCAATTTCGGCGAACAAGCGAACCTCTCTGCGGCTCAGGCGGCGGCCCTGTGGCCAGACGTCCAAGCCGTAGCCGACGCGCGAGGCTTCAAGCTCTTGAGTCCCGCGGTGAACTTCTGTGGCGGGAACTGCCAGGAGACCGATCCGTTCAAGTACCTGGACGACTTCTTCAGCGCCTGCACCAATTGCCGCGTGGACGCGATCGCGGTGCACATCTACGTGGGCTGCGCGGGTGAAAACGGCAACCACGCGCAGTGGATGATCAACCACTTGAAGACCTACGAGAGCCGCTTCAGCCAGCCCATCTGGCTCACGGAGTTCGCCTGCAGCGACGCTCAAAACGCCGAAGAGCAGCGTGCGTTCTTGGTCGATGCGGTTACCTACCTCGAGAGCGATCCACGCATTGAGCGTTACGCCTGGTTCGCAGGGCGCGCCAACAACGTTCCTCACGTCGATCTCCTCGGTGCTGACGGCCAGCTGACAGCCCTCGGGCAAGCGTACGTCGACGCCCCGCGCGCTTGCGACAGCCAGTAGTCAGTCGCCTTGATCGCGTGGCGCCGCCCTAGCGCTCAAACGGCGTTTGGCCGCACGGCGCGGCGGTCGAACCAACGCATCAAGATCAGGAGCGCGATCGACGCGAGCCCGAGGCCACCCATGTACTTCCAAGCGCCAGGCTGCAGGCTACCTGAGGCATCGAACACCTCCGACGCGAAGTAGCTCACAACCAAGAGCGGCGGGATATAGCCCACCAGCGAACCCCAAAAATGCGTCCAGAACGGCACCCGGCTGACGCCGAGGAAGCCGTGCAGCACCTGAGGCATCCAGAACACCATACGCAGCATGGCTACCGTACGGAAACCGTTTGTCTCCAGCGCCTGGTTGTACTTCTTGAAGCGCTCCGGGACGCGCGCCGAGACCCAGTCCCGAGCGATGAAGCGGGAGAAGCTGAAGCCGACGACGCTGGCGCTCATGGTGCCGATCATGGACAGCGCGAACGCGATAGGCCAAGGCCAGATCAGCGGAGCTGCCACGACGAACACGGTGCCGGGTACACCGAACGGTTGAAGCAGCGTGTAGGCGACGATGAAGCCAACGTAGCCCCAAGCGCCCATCGCCACGACGGCTTCGGCGAATTGCTTCGGATCCCCGAACTGCTCGAACACGCCCTGGCGATACGCGAGACCGAGCCCGCTCAGCACGAGCAACACCAAGCCCAGCTTGGCGAAACGCAGCGTATTGAACGGTCGCTCGGCAGCCATACCCTCGACGCATATAGCGCCCCGTCGCGGGATCGCCACCCGGGGGCAGACACCGCCGTCATGGGCAGCGAGCAGGTCAGCTCGGCTTCTTGGCCACCACCTGCACGACGGCGCTGGTCCCACCGTGGAACTTGCCTTCGTTCACCTCGCGAATTTTCTCCTCACCCACTACGAACTCGAGCCCAGCAAGCTCCTGCTTCAGGCCTTCGAGCGTCATCATCCACTCCGCGTTGGGCGGGCCACCGGTCTTGTATTCGAGCTGCTGCGGGGTGTAGCTCTCGAGGATGAGCGCGCCGCCAGGCTTCAGTGCCCTCACGACCGCGGCGTGGAGCTGCTTTCGAAGCTCCGGCGGGGTGTGACACCAGGAAGAGACGACGCCGTCCCAGCGCTGCTCGCCCAAGTCATAGTCGGCCAAGTCCGAGACGATGGTCGCGATTTCCACGCCGCGCTGCTGAGCAAGGCGTTGGGCTTTCTGCAAACCGACGGATGAGCCATCGACTCCCGTCACCTTGAAGCCCAGCCCCGCGAGGTAGACGCCGTTGCGCCCTTCTCCTTCCGCGAGGCAAAGCACGGCGCCCCCTCTTGGGAGATGGACCTCGGCCGTCTCCTTCAGGAAGTCGTTGGGCTCCGTGCCGTAAACGTACTCAGCATCGGCGTAACGTTGGTCCCACATAGCTCTACGTTCCTAGGGCAGCTGCCACTGTCCGACAACCTCGGAACAACATACCAGGTTTGTTCAGGGTGTGACTGCAGCCGCTCGAACTGCCTCCCACTCGGCCGCGGAAATGCGATAGACGATGTGGCGACTCAGCGGATGATCCGCGGGGAGGTTCGGGTGAGCGAAGTCGGACGCTTCATCGCGGCGCATGCCGATCCGCTGCATCACCCGGGCTGAGCGGTGGTTCGGCAGGGAGGTGAACGACAACACTTCGCTCAGCCCGAGATCCGTGAACGCCACTTCCAGCGCCGCACGCGCGGCTTCGCTCGCGTAGCCGTTACCCCAGTGCTCGCGGCCCAGGCGCCACCCAACTTCCACGCAAGGGGTCAGATGATTTTCCCACGTGGGAATTGCAAGGCCCGTGTAACCCAGGAGCGCGCTCGAGCTACCGAGTTCGAGCGCCCAAACGCCAAAGCCGTTTTCGCGAAAGCTCGTGTTGATGCGATCGAGCAGGGCGTCGCTCTCACCGCGACTGAGGGGTGCGGGATAGTGCTCCATCACCTGGGGGTCAGCGTTGATTTTGGCAAACGCCTCCGCGTCCGCTTCGACGAACGGTCGCATCACGAGCCGCTCTGTACGCAGAATCATGCCCTCACTCAGCCTCATTCCAACTGCCCCCTTAGCGCCTCCATAATCCAATCCATCACGGCGCGCACGCGCTGGGGCGGACGCCTGCCATGGGTTTGCAGGATCACGACTGGCATGGGCGCACAGCGAAAATCGGGCAGAACATCGACCACCTCGCCGCTCGCCAGGCGCGCAGTCATCCCGATGCGCGGAACCTGAACCATGCCGAGGCCCGCAACGCAGGCGGCAGAATAGGCATCCGACGTATTCACCGTCACCGAGGAAGCCATCGCTCGGAAGTGCGTCTTACCGTCGCGAACGTACTCGAACATCGGCGCGTCGGTGCCCAGACGCGACGCGTAGTGCACCAGCTGGTGCTGATCGAGATCCTCCAAGCTCTTCGGGATCCCTCGCCGCTCAACGTAGCCTCGGGAGACACAGTTCAGGACCGACAGCTCGCCGAGCTTTTTCTGTGTGACGTCCAGATCGGATGAAGCGCCAACCCGCAGCACGCAATCGAATCCCTCCCCCACGACATCCACGATGCGATCCGTCGTGCTGATGAACAGCTCGAGCTCCGGGTGGCGCTCCAGCAGCTGAGGCAACGCTGGCAACACCCGATTGCGCGCGAGCGCGACGGGCATGTCGACGCGCACCCGCCCACGCAAGCGCCTTCCCGTGCGGAACATCCCGCTCACCTCGTCGGCTTCGCGCACGATGCTTCGAGCGCGCGGGATTAGCGTTTCCCCATCCGGGGTGAGGCGCACCACTCGAGTCGATCGATGAAACAATCGGGTGTCGAGATCACTCTCGAGCGCCGCTAGCTTGCGAGACACATGGGCCTTTGGCAGGCCCAAATGTTCGCCTGCACGGGTCAAACTCTGTACTTCCGCGACCTTGAGGAAGATGCGTAGCGCTTCCAAGTCCATGCCGGATTGTCTCATAATTCGAGACAATGCGTGTGGGAGAACGCGGCTTCTGCTGAGGCACGCGAAGGCCCAAGCTGAGTGTCGAAAGGAAACACTCACATGACACAAGGCAACTCCCCCATCGCACTCATCACTGGCGGCAGCCGTGGCCTCGGACGCAGCATGGCGCTGCACCTCGCGGATCGCGGAGTCGACCTCGTGATCACCTACAACCAGAACAGCGCAGCTGCGGATGACGTCGTCCAGCAGATTCAAGCCAAGGGCCGCCAGGCCGTCGCGCTTCAATTGAACGCCGCAGACTCGTCGTCGTTTGGTGCCTTTGCGGAGCGCTTGCAGGGCGAACTCACCAAGACCTTTGGGCGTGAGCGCTTCGACTACCTCGTGAACAACGCCGGCACGGGGCTCCACAAGCCGCTGGCTGAAACGACGGAAGAGGAGTTCGACTCCTTGATGAAGCTCCACGTGAAGGGGCCGTTCTTCTTCACGCAGAAGCTTCTGCCCCTGCTCAACGACGGCGGGCGGGTCTTGAACATCTCGAGCGGCCTCGCCCGCTTCACGCTGCCCGGCTACGGCGCCTACGCGATGATGAAGGGCGCCATCGAAGTGCTCACTCGCTACCAAGCGAAGGAACTCGGCGCGCGCAAGATCACCGTGAACACGCTAGCACCTGGCGCCATCGAGACCGACTTCGGCGGCGGCACGGTGCGCGACAACAAGCAAGTCAACGCCATGGTCGCCTCGATGACGACGCTTGGCCGCGTCGGTTTGCCCGACGACATTGGCGCCGCCGTGGCGATGCTGCTCTCACCTGATTCCGCATGGATCACAGCACAGCGCATCGAGGTCTCCGGCGGCCAGAGTATCTGAGCCTGCGGGAGTCTTTAGCCTGGTTGGGGGTGAGGAACACTGGACCTCACCCCCAAACCCATTTAATCCTCACGGAAGTAGGCACGCTGCTGAAAGCGCAGCCCCGCCAAGACTTGCTCGATGCGTGCTTCAGAGAGGGCTCCGATACGCGCTCCGAGCTCCGACTTCTTGACGCTGTCGATTTGAGAGACGACGACGACGCTCTGCTTCAGTAAGCCACCTTCACCTGGGTCGAGCAACAGGTTTCCGGGCTCCGTGGCGCGCTTGAGATTCGACGTCAGGGCGCACACCACCACGGTCTCGATGCGGCTGCGATTGAACACGTCGTCTTGCACGACGACATGGGGGTGAGCGACATCGGCTTCCCCGCGAGCGCCGGCTGACTTCAGCCAATACAGTTCGCCTCTGAGGATCTGGGACATCGCCGTCCTTTACGCGCGCAAGAAACGGGGGGTAGTCAGAGCCGCTCGATCTTCTGCGCTGCTTCGTCGATCAGCGCCGCGATATCCAGCACGGTCTCGCGCTTGGCGCCGCGGGTGAGCTTGTCGATCAGCGCAGTGCGGAGGTTGTTCATCGCCCTTCGGACCGGAAGCGCGTCGGTGCGCCCGCGTGCCTCTGCCACAGACTCCAAGCGCTTGATCAGCTCGCCTACGAGCTCTTGCTGTTGCTCGAGGTGAGCAATGCCCTCCTCGGTCACTTGATACAGCTTGCGGGAGCTCGAGGGGTTGTCGATCTCTTCGACGAAGCCCATGTCCTTGAGCAGCGTCAGCGTGGGGTACACCACACCGGGACTCGGCGCGTAGGCGCCGCCGGTGAGCGTCTCCACGGCCTTGATCAGATCGTAGCCGTGGCGAGCTTCCTCGCGGATCAGGCGCAAGAGCACGAGCTTGAGCTCACCGCCGTCGAACATGCGGTGTCGCCCGCGGCCGCGACCGTGTCGGCCCGGCCAGTCTTCGCCTTCGCTCCAGTGACCCCTGCGTCGCATGTGTCCGTGATGATGAGAGTGTTGATGAGGGCCGCAGCCCCGTTGGTGCATGAATAGCATGTGATGTTCCTTCTTTATATCTAGAGGTGTCTTAGATATATCTTAGAAGCATCACGCTGCAAGGGTCCGCCAAGGCGATTCACAGTTCTTCACAATGCGGGCTCGGGGGTGAGGAATGCGCCGAAACACGCCAAGCGCGCCCAAAACCACCGCTCAGCACGAACCGCGGGAAGGTCACCCACTGCTCGACGAAGAGCCGCGCGAGCACGTCGAAGGGACCGCGGAAGGGAGCCGGCGGCGCCTCCTCCAGGCGATGGCCGCGCCCCTGGAGCGCGACGCAGCCGACCATCGTTGCGAACCCAACAGCTCCGAGCCACCAAGCGAGCGGCGAGCTCAAGACTGCCAGGGTGCCCAGCTGAAACAGCGGGACGGTGAAGACGTGCAGCAGCAGGTTCTGCCGAGCGACGTGGTTCTGGGAGTAGCCGTGGAACTGCCAGGCCAACAGGCCTCCCGTTCGTGCATCGTTGTTCATGCACCGAGCATGTGGGGGCGGCGCCGCTTGGTCTTGGATCAACTGGCTGCGTTGAACTGCACGCTCCGGAGCAACTCCCGTGGGCGGATCCCAAGCATGCGGGAGAAGGCACGGCTCATGTGTGCGCTATCGGAGAAGCCCGCCGCGAGCGCCGCCTGGGACAGCGTGCGGCCACCCACGATTGCAGAAACGGCGCGCTGTAGCTTGAGCCAGGCCAAATAGGGACGCAGAGGGATCCCCACGGATTCAGTGAAGACATGCATGAAGCGGCCGGACGAGATCCCGGCGACGGCGGCGAGGGACTCGAGGGACGTGTCCGCGGCGGTGCCCTGATCCTTCAAGTGCTTGAGCACCTTCCTCACCCCGCGATGCAGCTTGAGTGGGGACGCTGGCGCCGCGCCCAGGATCTCGGCGGCTCGTGCCGCCCAGGCGACACCACCGCCGCTCATCAAGGCCACGGGGTCGACCCCCCGGATCAGCGCGTCGCGCTGCCTGGGCGAGATCATGCGGTGGCTACCCTCCACGGTCGCGAGCAGCTCGCGCCCCGCATCGCTCTCGGGATCCAGGAAGACCAGCAAGCGCTGCACCCCGCCGGCGTCGATCTCGTGCTCGACGTTGGGCGCCGTGAGCACCCCAGCGCCCCGATGGCGCTGCACCCCCACACCAAGGCTCAGCTCGCCTTCAAGGGCCAACACCAGATGCAACGCATGATGGGCGTGACGCCGCGTCGACGCGCCACCTCCGACGATGGCGAGCAGCGGAGGCCACAACGGTGGATCGCCAAAAGCAAAGCGACTCATGGCCACGGATGCTCGCTCGGCCGCGCGCGCTAGGCCAGGTGTTTCAGCCTTTCGCCGCCGCGCTCCACGACACTACCCTCGGCCCATGTTCGAAGACTTCGACCTCAGAGGCTTTTGGGAAGACTCCGACTACGCCCGCAAGAACTACGTCGGCAAAGCGGTAACCCCGGAGTTGGTCGTCGAAGTCGAAGCCGAGCTCGGCTTCAAGCTCCCGGCAGCTTACGTCGAGCTGATGCGGTCCCAGAACGGCGGTGTGCCGGTCAACACCTGCTTCCCCACGGATGACGAGACCAGCTGGGCCGAGGATCACGTCGCGATCACCGGCTTCTACAGTATCGGCAGCGAACAGACGTACTCGCTGCTCGGGGACTTGGGCAGCCGCTTCATGCAGGAGGAGTGGGGTTACCCGACGTTTGGGATTTGCATCTGCGACTGCCCTTCCGCTGGACACGACCTGATCATGCTCGACTATCGCAAGTGCGGACCCCAGGGTGAACCGAGCGTGATCCACGTGGATCAAGAGCTCGACTACGAAGTCACCGAGCTCGCACCGAACTTCGAGAGCTTCATACGTGGTCTGGTGCACAGCGACACCTTCGACAACGCCGAGGCAGAGCTGGCGGATACGCTCGAGCTGATCAGAGCAGGCAGCTTCTCCTCGGAGCTCCGGGCGCTCCTCACCCCGAAAATTGAAGCGGGCTTGAGGGCGTTGCTCGTCAGCCTCGCCGAAGAGAAGGGCTACTTCGCGCTCCACGGCGACCCGAAGTCGGTGCTGGTCTACGATCTATTGTTCGACCTCTACACCCGCGCGCATGCCGTGGGCTCCGTCGAGGCGTACCTCGCAGCCTATCCGGCTCTCATCGCGTTCGGCGATGGGGACATCAGCACCAACGGCTATGCCCCCGGCTTCGTCGAAGACTGGCTGGGGCAGCGCATCGCCGAGGGTCTATTCCGCACAGAAAACGGCAAGCTCGTGATGGCGGACGCCCAGCGTTCGACGGTCATGCAGGCGCTGGGTGAGTTTGGCTGAAGCGCTTCAGGACGCCGGTCACACCTCGCCGTCGTTGTAGTCGACGTCTTGGCTCGCCTTGAACAGCTTGCGCAGGGCCATGTTGCCCCACTCACCCACGAAGACTCCGACCTTGTCCGAGTCGGGATACTCGCAGACTTCCGTGCGGTCCATCGTGCTCAGCGAGAGGTAGCGCAAGGGCGCGCTCCCGCTGTTGATGATCTGGTGAGCCACGTCGCGCTTTCCGGGAGGACACGCAATGATGTCGTGGGCCTTGAGGGGGTACTCCTGGTCGCCGAAACGCAGCGTCCCCTCGCCTTCGAGGATCAGAAACATCTCCTCGTTGACGTGGTGATTGTGAAAGGGGCAGGCGCGCTTGCCCGGCGGCACCACGGTCAAGTTGTAGCCGAGCTTCTTTGCGCCGATGCGCTCGCTCACTAGGCCGTAAGACTGCGCAAAGTCCCCCGTGGGCTCCACGGCTTCGAGCTCCACTTCATCGAGATTGATCACCGGCTTCATAACAGTTGCCCCCTTTCTTGGTTGGGGGAGAGGGACACGACCGAGCAGCGACGGCAACCGGCGGAACGCGCCGCAAGCGTGCATGCGCCAATAACCGCACAAGTTGAGTCAACACACCGCACCCTGAGCGATTGCGTCGGCTGCCACTTGGCGGCAGAAGCAAACCATGGGGCGGCGGGCAAGACGGTTACTGTGGTTCGACTCCGGGGCGGGCGCGACAGCGGGCGTCCTGATGTTGTTGCTACATGGGTGGCTGGTAGAACTTCACCAACTCCCCTCGGCAACACTGTGGCTGATGGCGGCCGCCAATCTCGGCTACGCCAGCTACTCGGGGAGCCTCGCCCTGCGTGTATCTCGGGTCAGTCAACTACCCCGCCTGGCGGTTGATCTGCTCGTCTTTGCGAACGTGGCCTGGGGTTTTGTGTGTGTCGGTTTGCTCCTCGGCAACTGGGCGACGGTGACCGTGTGGGGCATCGCACACTTGATCTTCGAAGGCGCCTTCGTCGCAGGGCTGGGCCTGGTCGAGTTTCGCGTGGTGCGCCCGGAAGCGACATCCTCTCAACGTGGCTGAGAGAAGTGCGTGTGCCGCACGTGGTGGCGGATCTTCCTGCGATTCTCGGTGAACCACGCTTCAACGTAGGGACACTCTTGCGCGACGTAGCTCGCGCCCGCTCGTTCTGCGCCGCTTAGCAGACTCAGCCCGTAGATGTTGAGCGCCTGAGCGGCATCACAGTCAGTCGACCTGGACACGGCAAGCTTCCACTCAGCAATTGCCTCACGGAACCGCTCCGGATACTGAGACGTCACGTCCCGCCAGCGCTTGCCCTGGAGCGCGAGCACCAGCGGGCGCTCGAAATCCCAGGCGAGCGCATCAAAGTACTCGCTGACGAAGCCGCTGATTTCTGGGCGGCCGTCACCGTCGAGGTCTTTCACCTCGAGGTTGCCCTCATCGGTAGAGACCTCCAGGACCTGCCGAGGCTTGCCTTCGGCGAGAGTGTAGAAGAGGTCCTGGCGGTTACCGTGAGCACCGGCGGACGTCGCCAGCCAGAGCTCGCGAGGCGCCTGGCCGTCGAGCTCGACTGGCTGCAAGCGAACCACGTGCTCTGCGTCGACCTCCAGCAAGCGCTTCCCGCGGCGCGTGAAGCGCACCACCGGCGCGCCCTTGGCGTCGCACACATGCTCCAGCTCAAGCCCCTCCCAGCTCATTTGTTTCCTGACGGATATGCAATCATATCCGGTTTCGGCCGGCGCGAGGCCAGTCAGTCGCGGGGCGCTAGGAACCGGCGCTGCGGACGGGCTCGTTTGGGCTGACGGAGTCTGACAGCCTGCCAGGAGCCAAAAGCAACCGAACAACCCCAAGCGCACTCGCCCTCGAACCATCACCCCTCGCAAACGCCGATGCGCCAACTTGCGTTCCCGATCAGCCAAACGAAAGGACTTCCGGCGGAGGCTCCGGACTCAGCAACTGGGCCACCGCTTCTCTGCGAGCATCCAGAGTCGCGCGCTGGTTGATGTAGCCCTTGTCGGTGATCTCTCCGGCGTCGATGTTCGGCGGGTCCGCGAGTAGCAGCACCCGCGCGATCCGCATGGAGTTCGCGGGGTGCTCCGCGTTCCAACGTTCGACGCTGCGCTGGAGGTGTTCCTGTACTGCGGGATGCGTCGCCAGCTCCGCCATCGGCAGCTCCTGCTCGGTGAGCGCCACGCAGCCACCCGGGTTCAGCCACGCCAGCACGCCGATGAACTCGCCATCATGTCCGGCGACCACGACGTCTTGAAGCACCGGGGAGGTTGCGGCGAGCAAGCCAGTTCGCAACGCGCCGACGCTCACCCAAGTCCCGGTCCCAAGCTTGAAGTCTTCAGCGACTCGACCATCGAACAACAAGCCACGCTCCGGGTGCTCCGGGTCCACCAAGCGCACCGCGTCGCCGATGCGGTAGAAGCCTTCTTCATCGAAGGCAGCCCGGGTGAGCTCCGGCTCCTCCAGGTACCCGCTCATCACGCTCGGCCCCTTGACTCGAACCTCGAGCTTGTCTCCTTGTGGAACCAATTTGAGCTCCACCCCGGGGGCTGGTACGCCGATATTTCCAGCCCGCTCGAGGGAGAAGTGCGCCGACGTGGCGAGGGGTGACGTCTCAGTCGAGCCCCACGCCGTGGTCATGAACAGCTCAGCGTTGCCAGCCTGCTTCGCCAAGGTGGACAGACGCCGCCATAGATCTTCAGGTAGAGCCGCAGCAGCGTAGAACAGCACACGGAGCTTGGAGAAGAAGGCGTTGCTGAGCGCTTCGTCCCGTTCGAGTTGAGGAACCAGAGCCGCATATCCGGCGGGGACATTGAAGTAGAGCGACGGCGCCACGGCTTTCAGGTTGCGCAACGTGGCGGCGAGCAAATCCGGGCGTGGCTTGCCTTCGTCGATCAACAACGTACCGGCGTGCCGGAGCACCAGATTGAAGTTGTGGTTGCCACCGAAGGTATGGCTCCAGGGTAACCAATCCACCAACACCGGCGGCTCATCCGCCAAGAACGGCCACAGCTGTGCGATCATTTGTTGGTTTGCGCTCAGCATTCCATGGGTGTTGGGCACACCCTTCGGTATCCCCGTGGAACCCGAAGTGAAGAGCACCTTGGCCACGCTGGAGGCGCCGACGTGGGCCTCACGTGCGGCGAGTGCAGGGCTCGCTTCACGGGCCATAGCGCCCCGAAGCTCGTCACTCGTGAGCACCTCCAACCCGCTCAAGATCTCGCTGGACAGCGCGCGCTCGTACGGTCCTCTACGGTCCACGAAGACGCGCGTTGGCCTGAGCTTTTGCACGATGTGGCGCAGCTTGCCGAAGTCTTGGCTCAGCGTGGAGTAAGCCACCGACACCGGCGCGATGGGAGTCCCGGAGAGAAAGCCCCCCAGCATCAAGAGCGCGTGGTCCACGCTGTTTCCGCTGAGCACCAAGACCGGCGCGGCGTCGCCTTCAGCCAACATCGAGCCAATGCCCTCGGCCGCGCGCAACGCTTCGGCGTAGCTCACTTCCCGGAGCCCGTCCCCTGCACGCTCCGCCAGAAACACGCGCGACGGAGCGCGTTCCGTCGCGCTCCGCAGCAGCGAGCCAAGTGTCTCTGGAGGCGCCTCGAGCGCATGCCCCGAGCGCAAGTAGGTTGCGCCATCGCGCCGTTCCCAGTTCACCGCCACCTGCGCGAGTTCCAGCCCCATGCAGCCGTTAGAACTGCTCACTCCCGGCGCGTCAAGGCAGCAGCATCGCCGGCCAGCGGCGCATCCAGCGGCGACGCTCAGCGCGCCCGGACCAACTCAAGTCCCGCGCGTTGACCCGCACGCCCTCATCACATAGCGCCTGGATAGCGCCCTCGTAGTCGCTAGCGAGCGCTTGGTCTTCGACGATCACCATCAGCTCGCTCTCCCAGTACGACGCCGTGACGTCGAAGTTCGCGCTACCGACCACGCAGCGCGCTCCATCGACGCTCAGCACCTTTGCGTGGACGTGCGGCAACACGACACCGAGCGTTGCGTCCCACCCCGGCACGCCCCGCTTGGCGCAGTAGTGCACCTCCCCCCCTGCCCGAACCAATGGGTCGAGGCGGGAATGGGCGACTTCCGTGGCCGTGTTGCGAGCCGCCTCCCACGGCCCCGGGAACGGCTTGCCGTCATACATCGGCTTTGGGTGACCGCTCAACACGCAGACCCGCACGCCGCGCTGTAGAGCCCTCAACAGCACGTGCTGCAACTCGAGCAGCAACGGGAAGCCATTGACCAGATAGATGTGGGAGCGCGCCGAGCGGATCAGCTCGATGTAAGCGTCCAGCGTGTGCGCGTCTTCCAAGCCGCGATGCACCACGACACGCAGCGCTGTGTCACCTACGGGGTCTGGCGGCTGCGTGACAAAGCCGCTTCCACCGGCGCGGACCCACGCGGAAACGAAGGAGTCCTCAATGGCCTGGACTGCAGGCCCTTGAACCCGCGCGCCAGCGTCCAGCCAGGGCAATAGCCGCCATGAGGTACTCGGACCAATCTCGATTTCGTCGAACCCGGTGTAGTACTCATGGGCGAGATTCCGCCCTCCAATCAGCGCGACGCGTCCGTCGAGGATCACGAGCTTACGGTGGTCCCGACATTTCAAGTCGGCCATGGACGGCATGCTGGGCACCGGCCGCGACACACGGAGCGAAATGCCTTGATGGTTTGCGAGCCGCGTCAGCAGCGTGTTCTCCACCCCAAACGAGCCGTGCAGCCCATGCAGTGAGTCGACGAGCACCCGCACACGCACACCGCGCTCACCAGCTGCCACGAGTGCCTGCTCTACCGCTTGCCCCACGTAGTCGTCGGCCACGATGTACGTCTGCAAGTTCACGGAGCGTTCCGCTCGCTCAATGCCCTCCACCAGCCAGCGCCGGGCCATAGCATTGTCGAATTCCAGCTCGACTCGGTTTCCCTGTATCAACTCGGCATGCAGGGCGTGCCCAGGCGGAGCACCTTTTGCTCCGAACAGCGCGACTCGATAGCCCGCAGACTTCATCCGCGCGGCAACGCGCTGGAGGCGCACCGGGTCGTTCGCCTCGCCGACGTCATAAGCCGGGCCTTCGTCGAGCACCGCCCGGGCATCGACCACCGGCGCGTCGATACCCGCTGCCCTCAAGCGCTCACGGATGTGGCTAGCCCGGCGCGTCGGTCGGAGCCGCACCGCGAGCGGTGAAGTGCCTGGGGTCGGCACCTCCGCGAGGCGCTCGCTCGGGAGTTCAGCGTCAAATAGCGTCCAGCGCGTGGCATCGGGTCGGATCACGCGGAAACGCTGATCCGCCGCAGCGAGCACGTCTGGCGGCCCTTGATCATCGACCCAGGCGGTCACCTGGGTGGCGTGTTCGAACGCCGCAGGCAGGCGGACCTCGCCGTCGGCGCTGGTACTGCGCACCACCTTCGCTTCGCCCCGGGCGGCGAACGCCACCTGGCGCTCTACCAACGTGCTCAGCACATCGCCGACGAGCACTTCTTCGATGCGTGCGTCCAAGACGCCGTCCATCTCCACCACGTCGGTGACGTCGAGCAAGCGATGTCCCGGCGGATCGACACTGGCTGCGGGCACGAGCAGTACGGGTGCTGGCCACGAATAGCTGACGAGCATCAACGCCGGCAGCCGAGCGAGGACGATCAAGTCGACGGATTCCCCGCCCCGCGCTGCCTCGAGGGCTGCGCTCACCGACTTTCTGCGCGGGATGAGCTCCACGTGCGCCTCCACACCGCTCGCCCGAAGCACGTCGGTCAGGTCGGCCGACGTGCTTGCCGGGGGACCAGCGACGGACACCTGGAGCGACGCGTCCGCATGTTCCCTAAGGAAACGCATCAGCGCGAAACGCGTTCGCTCACCGATCGCGATGCAGAAGGCGTGACGCACGCAGTCTCGTGCTCCCGCTTCACTCGGCCAAAGCACCGCCACATCGAGCTGCTTGCCCGTCTCCGAAAGCAAGCGCGCGCTCTCGAAGGAGAGCGCGCCCGCGACCAGCAAATCGACGCGGCTAGCTTGTGCGAGCTCGAAGAGTGAAGCGCCTTCGAGCTCTCGCGTGCGGTGCAGGGTGACCTCAGCCGCCAGCTTCGCTGCGCGGTCGTGCCACTCTCCAACGGCTTCGAGACTCTCCAGCTCACCCTTGAAGACCAGGAGCAGGCTCTCGATGTCGCTCCCCAGGCTAGCGAGCGCGTCGAACGTCGGCGCAGGGTGCGCGGTGAGGTCGACCAACACCAACACCCGGCGATAGTTCATGGCGCGCCGCCTAGCGCTTTCTGTTCGAGCTCCAGCGTTTCCGCATGGATCACCCAGGCCTCGGCGCGCTCCAGAGATCCGTCCTCAGCGAGGTGATACAGATTGACCCCGGCACGAATGCGATCGTCTGCATGGTCGAGGCTGCCACCGCTCGCTCCGAGCACTTCGATGGCGCCCGCTGGCGTATGGAAGCGGCGCTGGGAGCGTATGTGCAGGTGGCCAAACAGCACTGCGCCTCGTTCGAGCTCAGCCAGCTCCGAGCGCAGCGCCTGCGCGTCAACGAAGCCGCTCATCAGCTGGTCGAGGCTCATGGGCCCATCCAGCGGATCGTGATGCACCAAGATCCAAGGGGTACGGCGCTTCACTTCGGGGTGCTCCAGGGTGCGCCTGAGCGCCTCCCGCTGACTACGGCCGACGATGCCGCTCGCGACGAACGGCGGTCGCGGCACCGCACTCGAGAGCGCGATCAGCGCGACCGGGCCACGCAGCTTGACGCACGGGAAGTGCCCCGCCGGGACCCGCACCGCAAGCTCCGGCAAGTCGCTCTGCAGGAAGCCGCCAAAGTGCTCCTCGAAGTGGCGCTCGCGCCCGACCTCGGGCAGGTAGATGTCATGGTTCCCCGGGGCAACAGTCACCTCGGTGGTCTCGGCAACTCGCTCGAGTAGCCGGCGCGCTTCGGCGTACTCGCTCTCGAGAGCCAGGTTCGTGATGTCACCGGTCACCACGACGTGGTCCGCGACCTTCGCGGCGTGAGTCAGCACCTTCTCCAGGTAGTGAGGCCGGAACACGCGACCACGGCGCATCAAGACGTTCGCGTAGCCGGTGATGCGCTTGTTGAACACGGCTCGCCGCCATTCCGCGCCAAACGGCGAGAGCACGTGGAGATCTGAGACGTGAGCGACGCGACGCATCAAGCCTGACTTAGCACGCGCGACAGCTTTTTTGGGGGTGAGGAACGCTGCCAAGGGCCGCAACCCAGCGGGTACACTCCGTCCATGCCCGACCACCGCTCGGAAACGCACGCTGGTAGCCCGCCGCGAGTCAGCTTCCCCCGCTGTTACAACGCCGCCGCTGACCTGGTGGACCGCCACCTCGAGGCCGGCCAAGGCGACCGCGTGGCATATTACGACGCCAGCGGTCGCCACACCTACGCCGACCTCGCGGAGCGCGCGGCGCGCATGGGCAACGCGTTGAGCTCCCTCGGCGTAGAGCGTGAGCAGCGCATCGCGCTGCTGTTGCTCGATACGGTTGATTTCCCCGCGGCATTCCTCGGTTCGCTCAGAGCAGGTGTGGTCCCCGTCCTGCTGAATACGCTGCTGACCCCCAAGGACTACGCCTACATGCTGAGCGATAGCCGCGCCGCGCTGGTCATCGTCAGCGATGCACTGCTGCCAAAGCTCGAGGCCGCTCTTGCTGAACTCCCAGAGAAGCCGCGGGTGTTGGTCGCTGACTCACCTCTCGGCGAGAGCGACGACTGGAAAGCACGCGCGGAATATGTTTCCTTGGCGGAGGTGCTCGCCGCGGCATCACCGCACCTCTCCCCCACGAGCACCACACCGGACGACGTCGCGTTCTGGCTCTATTCATCCGGTTCTACCGGCGCCCCCAAGGGCACCGTGCACTTGCACTCACACTTGATGCAGACCGCGGTGCTCTACGCCCAAGGCGTGCTGCAGATCCGCGCGGATGATGTGGTCTACTCCGCGGCAAAGCTCTTCTTTGCCTACGGTCTCGGCAACTCCCTCACCTTCCCGCTGAGTGTGGGCGCGAGCGCCGTGCTATCCGCGGGGCGGCCGACGCCCGCTGAGGTGGCGCGAGTGATGCGAGAGTACCAGCCCAGCATCTTCTGCGGTGTGCCCACGCTGTTTGCCTCCCTGCTCGCGAGCCCGGAGCTCGAGACCGGCGTTTCACCCAAGCTGCGCATCAGCACCTCCGCCGGAGAAGCGTTGCCCCGACACGTGGGCGAGGCGTGGAGCACACGCTTTGGAAGTCACATCCTGGACGGCATCGGTTCGACCGAGATGCTGCACATCTTCATCTCGAACCGCCACGATGACATTCGTTACGGCAGCTCCGGCCACCCAGTACCGGGCTATCAGCTGAAGCTGGTCGGTGACGATGGCGAGCCGGTTCCTCGCGGAGAAGAAGGCTCGCTCTGGGTCAGCGGACCGAGCGCAGCTGCCTTCTACTGGAACAACCGGGAGAAGTCCCTCGCGACCTTTCACGGCCCCTGGACGCGCACCGGAGATCGCTACGTGTGCGACGAGGACGGCTACTACGTTTACTCTGGTCGCGCCGACGACATGCTGAAGGTCGGCGGGATCTGGGTCTCGCCGTTCGAGGTGGAGTCCGCGCTCGGCGAGCATTCGTCGGTGCTCGAGGCAGCCGTGGTAGGCCACGAGGACGCTGCAGGCCTGACCAAGCCGAAAGCCTTCGTGGTGCTCAAGCCCGGACAGACCCCAACAGAAGCGCTCGAGGCGGAGCTCAAGGCGTTCGTCAAACAGAAGCTCGCGCCCTACAAGTACCCCCGCTGGATCGAGTTCCTCGAGGAGCTACCGAAGACGGCGACGGGTAAGATCCAGCGCTATCGCCTGCGCGCGTGATCCCGCTGGCGGGGCGGAGCGCCTCATTTGAAGAAAAGTTCGAACCGCTGTCGATCGGACGTGGCGTGGTTCGTTGCCGTGTCAGAACCCGCACCTGTTAGGAGACGTTCATGCGATTCATGGTGATGCACAAGCAGACGGCAGAGATGGAAAGCGGCGAGCCGCCGCCCCCCGAGGTGATCGAGGGAGTCGGCAAGCTCCTGGAAGAAGGCGTGAAGAGCGGCGTCTTCGTCTCGGGAGAGGGCCTCAAGCCCACGTCTCAGCGCGTGCACCTCGCGTACAAGGACGGGCAGCGCACCCTCACCCGCGGTCCCTTCAAGGGCAAGCTCGACCTACCGGGAGGCTTCGGCTTGTTCCGAGTGCGCTCGGAGGAAGAGGCGATTGGGTGGTGCGACAAGTTCGCCGCCGTGCTCGGCGACGTGGAGCTCTTCCTCGGCCCCGTGGTGGAGCCTTGGGATCTCGGCATGATGGAGAAGCCCAAGAACGCGCCGCTGCGCTTCCTCTCCACGCACCGCATGGATGAAAGCAGGCCCGCGGCACCTCCAAGCCCGGAGCTGATGGCGAAGATGGGCGCGTTGATCGCGGAAATGACCGACGCCGGAGTGCTCCAGGCGACAGGTGCGCTGGCAGGCACCGCAGAGGGCGCACGCATCCGCTTCGAGGGCAAGCAGCACTCCGTAATCGATGGCCCCTTCGCCGAGTCCAAGGAGCTGATCGCCGGCTACGTCATCCTCGAGCTGCCGTCGAAGCAGGCCGCCATCGACTACGCCGTCGGGTTCGCCGACGTGGTGAAGGTCGAAGAGATCGACATCCGGCTCATGCAGGGGTGAGGGCTCAAGCCACTGCCGCGGCGAAGGACGCAAACAAGTCGCCCGGTAAGGCATGTTTAAGCCGCCAAGTGATGGACATCGGTCGCTCTGACTCGTGGCTCACATACCGTGCAGGCCCAAGAAAGTAGAACGACCGATCGTCCACGCGGTGGCGAGCAAACAACATGACATACGAGCCCTGCTCCGCGTGGCGCTGGTAGCGAAGGCCGGTTTCGCTGTCTGCCCGAGTGACTGACTGACTCTCCCAGTGAATCAGATTAGGGCTGATTGCGTAGTCTCGATAGCGCGTCGTCGGCGAAAACTGCCCTTTCGTCTTGTCGAGCGTGAACGCGAAGAGGTCTGCCGGAACGCTATCCACCCAGAAAACACCGGTCTGCCAAGGAAGGACGCGAGCGCCCTCACCCACCCCGAATGCTGCGAGGATCTCCACCCGCGTGTAGCGGGCATGGAGCTCAAGGGGAACCTCTGGCAGTTCCGGTAGCGGGCGACCAAGATGCCCCATCCGCTCCGCCAACACCGCGAGCAGTTGCTTTATTTCCTCAAGGATTTGCGGGTGAGAAAGCAGCAAGCGGCTGCCATCGTAAAGGCCCGCGTGTTTGTCGACCACGGAGCCAGTGACGCTCGCGACCAACATGCGGAGCAGTCGCTCTTCCCGTGCTTCAAGAATCCCACGCTTGGGCACAGCCGTTACGCTGACGAGACGGCTGAACGCCTCAATCCGAGTCGCGTCGTCGATATGGAGCAGTCGACCGCAGGCGCGGCGCAGAACCCTTTCCTGGGGGCCAGCTTTCAGCGTGGGGAGTTGGGCCGCTTCGATCAAGTCGGACCAACAACGGCCTGCTGTGTAGACGTCTTCCAACTCGAGGCCGCTCTCCCGCAGGAACTCAGCGAGGTTCAGGTCATGCCCCGCGGAGACGAAAGCTCTCAATTCGGCTGCCTTCGCCTCCCACCGTGCAGGCACCGCTTCCCTGATGTTGCGGAGAACGATCTCGCTCGCCACGGGGTCGAGTTCCAGGTGGCAACCAGCAGGCAAAAACGGAAAGCCTTCTTGAAGCTGACGTTCGATGTGCTTTCGTGTTCCGCCAATGAGCGCTCGCAAACGCCGGTCAAAACGGAACTCCCTCCGATGATGCCCCACGAAGTCGAGCACCGTGCAAATGGCCTTGCTCGAGTGACGACGGAGGCCGCGACCGAGTTGCTGGAGGAACAGCGTCGCGCTATCGGTCGGCCGCAGTAGTAGGAGGGTGTCCACTTCTGGAACATCGACACCCTCATTGAACAGATCTACGGAGAAAACCACGTTCAGTTCGCCGCTGGCCAGTTTCCGCAGGGCATCCTTCCGTTCTTCCTCGGGTGTGTCACCTGAAACGGCAACCGCGGCAACTCCCGCGTTCCGGAACACGCGGGCCATGAAGTGCGCATGCTGGACTCCGACGCAGAAGCCGAGGGCACGCATCCGCGAAGGATCGGCGATTTTGTCAATCAGCTGGCTGAGCACCATGCGAGCCCAGGCGTCATCCGCTGTAAGAAGATTCGACAGCCCCTCGACGTCATAGCCGCCGCCCCGCCGCCAGGGAATGCGACGCAGGTCAAGGCCATCGTGAACTCCGTAGTAAGCGAACGGCACCAATCGGTGCTGGTCAATCGCATCCCAAAGCCGCAGCTCAGCCGCGATGCGATTGTCGAACCACTCGAGTACTGGCAACCCATCGGCTCGCTCGGGAGTGGCTGTGAGTCCGAGCAGCTCGCGCGGCTTGAGGTGATGGAGCAACGCCTGGTAGGAGGGCGCTGCGGCGTGATGGAATTCATCGACGATGACGACGTCGAACTGGTCCGCGTCGACAAGCTCCAGCCCAGTTGCGTGTAGGCTCTGGATCGACGCGAAGACGTGCTCGAAGCGCTGAGGACGCTTTCCCCCGACCCAGCGCTCACCGAACGCGGGCTCACGCAAGGCGTGACGAAAGGTCGCCATGCTTTGGGCAAGTATTTCCTCGCGGTGCGCAACGAACAGTAGCCGCGATCGAGGCAGCCGCTGCCGGAGTCGTGAATAGTCGACCGCCGCCATCACCGTCTTCCCGGTGCCCGTCGCGGCGGTTAGCAGGTTTCGATGGTGACCAGCACGCCGCGACATCTCGATCTGCTCGAGGAGTCGCTCCTGAAAGGGCTCAAGGCGGATTTCCACCGGGCTCAGCACGAGCGCTGGAGCGTTGCTGGGATCGACTTCCGTGCGTGCGCGGAACTCGTCGCGATCGTAGGGCGCGAAATCGCCGGAGTTCCAGTACGTCTCGAAGACCGCAGCGATCTTCTCAATCACTGCCGGGTTGCGGGCTCCCGAGACTCGCACGTTCCACTCGAGCCCCGTCACTTGAGCGGAATGGGTCAGGTTTGACGATCCCACATACGCAGTCGAGAAGCCGGACTTGCGCTGAAACAACCAGGCTTTCGCGTGCAAGCGCGTCATGCCTGTGTCGTAGGACACGCGGATCTGCGCTCCGAGTTTGCGGAGCAACTCCAGCGCAAAACCTTCGGTCGAGCCGGTATAAGTGGTGGTGAGAACTCGAAGTACGCGCCCCGATTCGCAGAACGCGCGAAGCGTCTCGCTCAGTGGGCGAATGCCGCTGAGTCTAACGAATGCCATCACGAGATCGATTCGATCGGCCGAAGCTATCTCCGTCCGAAGCTGACGGCCGACGCCTGGTTCTCCGGGCGCGTTCGTCAACAGCGCCGTATCGAGGAGCGGGATCAGAGGCTCTTCGAGCGACTCAACCTTTCCATCTGGTAATTTGTGAGATACAGAGCGCAGCACGCCGGCGGGGGAACGCGGTGCATCGGCGGAGAATTCAGGGCTGTCCAGCGTCGCTGCGAGCTGAGCGATGAGCTCTTGCGCCAGACGTATCCCTTCACTGACTCGTTTCGAGTCGTCGATCGTCTCGACCGCCCGCTGGATCACGCGGCTCAGGTGCAAAGCAATGCGATCGGCAGCCTCGGCAGTTCTTAGCTCGCGTCGCTGCGCGACTAGTCGCTCGCCCAGCTCGTGCAGTCGGGCTTCGAGCTCCTCAGTTAGTAACGCCTCGTAGAGCCCCCGATCGGATCCCGCCACAACAGCAGGCTAGCTCGGATCCGCGAGGTTCGAAACGGCGACGACCTAGCGTTGCTCCACCACGCGCACTTCACTGAAGCGGGGGCGGAGCGGGTCGCCTTGAAGCTCGAGCTTGCCCGCGTCGATCAGTTGAACGAGCCGACGCGTGTGAAGCTCGGCGACTCCGGGCTGCCAAATATCGTAGTTGCCGGTTTCGAGCGCATTCGCAACGATCCGAGCGCACTTGAGCCAACTCTTGCGAGTCTCCGCGAGCAGACGCTGGTCGATGGCGTGCAGCTCTTCTTCATAGAGGGATGAGGACAGGGCTGCCTCCGCAGCGTCCGGGGCGTTCGGCAGCACGGCGTCGTTGTCGAGCAGCAAGTGACTGTCATCGGTCGGTTGCATGGTCAGTCCCCTCGCGAAACCACCACGAAGCCGCGCTCGGCTAGCTCGGCTTCGTCCGGAGGCTCCCACAAATCGCTCGCCAGCTCGAAGAACGCGGGGGGCACCTCCACGTGAAACGTTTCCCCGCGGTCTGCGTTGCGCTGGAGCACGCGCTCGCGGCGTACCGCACGGGGAGCATCGATCAGGTACGGCTTGAGCTCGAGGCCGGCGCTCTCGACACGCTGGTAGTATGCCTCGCGCTCTTGACGGCGCACCAGGCCGAGCTCGAGCACGACGTCGACGCCGAGCAGAGAGAGCTCCTCGGTTTGCTCCCAGATCATGCCGAGGCAACGCTGGGTGCGCTCGACGTACCAGGCGATGCGATCATTCTCGGGCCGTGGGTCATCGCCGAACAGCCGCGCCATCCAGTCGTCGAGGGTCAAGCGCATCGCGCGTTGCTCGTTGGCCAGCTTCCGGCCGTAGGTTGACTTGCCCGCTCCGACGGGGCCAAGCAGCAGGTGCAGCATCGAGGGAAGTGTACCTCTCCCCCAACCCAGCACGCGACGGTCTTCGGCTAACCGACGAAACGGGCGCTTCGAGAGCACCCGGCGGAGACCGTGAGGAAGCAGCCCCCGAGCATCTGACCGTGGGACCAGACTCATTCCAGTGTCGACACCAGGGCGCCACTCCGAGATGATTGCGGCCCGTGTCAGAGAACCAAGCCGCGCGCATCGCGCTGCCGTTTGCCGGCCTGGGGCTCCTGCTTGCGCTGAGCCTGGTGTTGGCGGTGAACCACATCAAGGGCCTGGCCCATGAGGACAACGCGTCCGAGAACCAGGCCGACAGCGCGCCAGCCAGCCCAAATTTGAACGAGGGTCCTGTGCGCCCGCTCAACGCCGGCCCGGTACGACCCGTGCGCCAGAACCCGGAGCTCGGGGGCATCATCAAGCGCCTCGCCGCGACGGACAAGCCGACGCGCGATCAGGCGATGAGCGAGCTGTTGGCCCTGCGTAACCAGCCGTTTTCTGGGGCGGACGGACTGGCACTGATCGCTGCCGCAGGGAATCAGTACCCGAGCAACGGCGAAGCGTATCGCGACACGCCAACCGCGCTACTCGAAGTAGCGGGCGTTGCGCCTCACGTGGCGTACGTCTCAGCAGTACGCAAGGTCTACCCGAAGCTTACAACTTTCGCGCAAACTCAAGCCCTCAGGCTGCTGTCTACCATCGACGATCGCTCCGCTGCGACCACGCTCGTCGAGTTGCTGGAGCAGGGCGTCGTGGCCGGCACCGCTCCAGCGCTCGACGTCGATCTGCTCCGGCAGAAGCCGCGCTTCTCCGACGTGTACTTTCCGCGGCTGTTCAAGAGCGCGAAAGGCAAGCCACGCTACGGCGTGTTGAGCCTGGCTCTCGCCTACGCAGCGCACGGCGAGCTTGAGGGTGCTGCGCTCCGCGAGCAGGCGCTCCCGCTGATGGTCATGTACGCTCCCCTCCACGAGGCGATCACCAAAGCTCAGCGGAAGGGTGGTCCGAACTGGCTGTATGAGGAGCCCTACCTCGAGGCCCAAGACGAGGCGGAGATCTTGCTCGACTTGATGGGCTATGTGCCCACGGCAGAGGTCGAGCAACCCCTCGAGGACGCGCTGAAGTTGAAAGCCCCGCGTCTGGTGTGCTTCGCCGCACTGTCGCTGGTGCGCCATGGAGTAGCGGTGGACCCAGCGGCCCTGGAGCGCATCGCCGCCAATCCGGAAATGCGGGGGACGTTGTTCGATGGCCTCGGGGCGCTGGAGCGCGAGAGCCTGTTCCCCGAGAAGTACAAGACGCAGCAAGCGTTTGCGGAATGGGACATGGTGCACTGGCTCGTTTACCCAACGGAGCTTGGGCGACCGCCAGACGAGATCGAGCTCATGCAGGTGATCTCGGAAGACACCAAGACCCCTGAAGGGGTGATGGAGTGGTACCTCTTCCGCTTCCGCATGAAGGCGCCACACTCGATGGCTAGCGATGGCTGGATGGCAGGCGTTTCAGGCCCGTTCCAGCGCTCGGAGGCTCCATCGACGCGCTCCTACGGCGACACCTTCAGCTCCTTCACCAAGTGGAGCGAACGCACGCCGGAGGAACACGTGGCAGACGTTCGCGCGCTGATCGCGAAGCATCAAGCAGCGAACCCCAGCGGCGGCATACCCTACTCCGCAGACTAACCAACGTTTCCCCGAGGATCTCACGCGGTGTCGCGCTCGGAAAGCTCCAAGCAGCTATTCGAACGCTAGCTCACCGCCTGATGGCTGGCGAAGCGCTCGCGGTAAAGCGCCGGCGTCACTCCGTAGGCTTGAACGATCGAGGGGCTACGCCGACATCGAGCCCGAACTCGCGTGGGAGCAGTGGCAGGTGGTCCGCTCTTCCAAGTGAGTTGGACAACGAAATATCGTCTCTCCAACGATATAACGTTGCTGCAGAACACCGAGATATCGGCGTGCAGTGCTCTAGCTATCGAAAACTGCAACGAAAACCTCACGCAGGGTTGGTACACCTTTCGCTAGGGTACAGGGACCACCCAAGAGCGAAGACACAGGAGAGATTCGATGACGACTGAAGGCAAATGCCCGTTCCACGTGGCGGGCGGCGGCACCCAGAACCGTGACTGGTGGCCTAACTCACTCAAGCTCGAGCTGCTTCACCAGCACTCGGAGAAGTCGAACCCGATGGGTGACGACTTCAACTACGCCGAGGAGTTCAAGAGCCTCGACTTTGCAGCGCTGAAGAAAGATCTCGAAGCGCTGATGACGCTATCCCAGGACTGGTGGCCCGCCGACTTCGGGCACTACGGTCCGTTCTTCATCCGCATGACGTGGCACGCCGCGGGCACCTATCGCGTGGGCGACGGACGCGGAGGCGCGGGCAGTGGTCAGCAACGCTTCGCGCCACTCAACAGCTGGCCGGACAACGTGAGTCTCGATAAGGCGCGTCGCCTGCTCTGGCCGATCAAGCAGAAGTACGGTCGTAAGATCTCGTGGGCAGACTTGATCGTATTGACGGGCAACGTCGCGCTCGAGAGCATGGGTTTCAAAACCTTCGGCTTCGGCGGCGGGCGCGAAGACGTCTACGAGCCAGACCAAGACGTGTACTGGGGCAAGGAAGACACCTGGCTCGGCGGTGACAAACGCCGCGCGGAAAAAGATGATCTGGATAACCCCCTCGCGGCGGTCCAGATGGGCCTGATCTACGTCAACCCGGAAGGCCCCGGCGGCAACCCGGATCCGGTCAAGGCGATCGAAGACACTCGCGAGACGTTCGCGCGGATGGCGATGAACGATGAGGAAACTGTCGCGCTGATCGCGGGCGGACACAGCTTCGGCAAGACCCACGGTGCCGCCCCGGCGAGCAACGTCGGCCCCGAACCGGAAGCCGCGCCGATGGAGCTGCAAGGGCTCGGTTGGCACAACAGTCACGGGACTGGCGTGGGTAAAGACGCGATCACCAGCGGCCTCGAGGTTACGTGGACCGAGACACCCACCAAGTGGAGCAACAACTTCTTCGAGAACCTCTTCAACTACGAGTGGGAGCTCACGAAGAGTCCGGCTGGTGCGCACCAGTGGGTCGCGAAGGACGCGGGTGAGACCATCCCCCACGCCTTCGAAGATCGAAAGATCAAGCCCACCATGCTGACGACGGATCTCACGCTGCGCATGCACCCCGACTACGAGAAGATCTCGCGCCGCTTCTTGGAACACCCCGATCAGTTCGCGGACGCCTTCGCTCGCGCGTGGTTCAAGCTCACCCACCGCGACATGGGACCGAAGTCGCGCTACCTCGGCCCGGAGATCCCCGCGGAAGACTTGCTCTGGCAGGACCCGCTGCCTGAGGTCGATCACCCGCTGATCGATGACCAGGACGTCGCTGCCCTGAAGGCAAAGCTCCTCGGATCTGGCCTCTCCTTGTCGCAGCTCGTCACGACGGCGTGGGCGTCGGCCAGTACATTCCGCGGCTCTGACAAGCGGGGTGGTGCCAACGGCGCGCGCATCCGGCTCGCCCCGGCCAAGGACTGGGAAGTCAATCAGCCTGACCAACTCAAGAAGGTGCTGCCAGTGCTGGAGAAGCTCCAGAGCGAGTTCAACGCCTCGGCGAGCGGAGGAAAGCAGGTATCGCTGGCAGATCTGATCGTGTTGGGCGGTTCGGCGGCGGTAGAGAAGGCGGCGAAAAACGCGGGCTATGACGTGCAGGTTCCTTTCACGCCGGGACGAACCGACGCCACTCAGGAGCAGACCGACGTTGAGAACTACGCCTACCTCGAGCCTGTCGCGGATGGCTTCCGCAACTATCAGAAGCAGAAGTTTGCGGTCAGCACCGAGGAGCTCTTGGTCGATCGCGCTCAGCTGCTCACCCTCACCGCGCCGGAGATGACGGTGCTGATCGGCGGCATGCGGGTCCTCGGAACGAATCACGGCGGCACCAAGCACGGCGTGTTCACCACGAAGACTGACACCCTGAGCAACGACTTCTTCGTCAACCTGCTCGACATGGGTACGGAGTGGAAGCCCGCAGGGGACCACTTCGAAGGGCGCGATCGCAAGACGGGCGCGGTGAAGTGGACCGGAACTCGCGCCGACCTGGTGTTCGGCTCGAACTCCGTGCTCCGCGGACTGGCCGAGGTCTACGGAAGCTCCGACGCGGAAAAGAAGTTCGTGAACGACTTCGTCGCCGCTTGGGCCAAGGTGATGGATCTGGATCGCTTCGACGTGAAGTGAGCCTCGACCCACCCTGATGCGCACTACCGGCCACGTGAAAACGTGGCCGGCGGTGTTTTGTCGTGAAGCCGCATTGACCCCCATCGATGAACCCTCCTACGGTCGGCTCTGGGGAGCTTGAGTGGTGGAATGAAGCGGTTTGCATGGTTGCGTTTTGGGTGCTTGTGCTTTGGGGTGTTGGCGGTCGCTGGCTGTGACGGGTCATCCTCAACGGCTGCCTCGGGCAAACCAGATGCTGGGCAAGACGCCGCCACCGATGGCAGCGGCGGCGCGCAAGATGCCGGCGGCGACGGAGACAGTGGCAGCGTCGCCCAGTGCTCCCTCACCCCCGAAATGTTCGCCGACGAGGACGCGCCGTTCGGACTCACGCTGAGCGAGGGAGAGCTGTGGTGGAGCGCCGTCAGCCCCGGAGGCTATGGGTTACGCCACTTGGGCGAGGGGCAAACCGAACCTGAGACCGTCCTCGAGCGCGCTACGGGGCTGGCGGGTCTCGCCGTGCAAGACGGCAAGGTGTTCTTCACCGATCGCGCTTCAGAGACCGTGCACAGCTGGGATGCAACGACAGGTGAACAGACCCTGGCTGGCGTCCCGGGTGTCGATGACTTCACGATCGCGGTCGAAGGCGAGTCCGCGTACGTCGTGGCCCACGGTGACGACGCAAGCGGCTTCACGCACCAGATTTTCCGTGTACCGACCAGCGGCGGCAGCGCCGAGCCCCTCGGCAGCATCAGCGTGGGTCAAGCGGACGGTGACTTGATCCACGGCCTCAAGAGCGGTTCCGAGGGGATCTACTGGACGAGCAATACTGGCTCACTCTTCATGGTGGATCGCATGAGCGGCGGCGTAACCGAACGCCTGGCGATCAGCGACGGCATCCGTTCGTGGGATCTCAACCAGACCGCTAGCGGAGACGAAATCTGGTTCATGCGCTGGACCGATGACCCTGAAATTTGGGTGCTTCGCGCTGGCGCCAGCGATCCGGAGCAGGTGCTGGCTCAGGCCCATGGCCGCACCGCGCTGCATTTCCACGCAGGCATCGTCTACTGGTCTCAGGTCGAGGGGATCTTCGCCCTCGATGCGACGGCGGACTCCCCTCAGGCGCTGAGCCTCGCCGCGGTGGATGGTGTCTCCGTGACCTCGATCATCGACGACGGCAGCCAGCTCTTTTGGGCCAACTCAGCCACTCGTGATTTCGGAGGAGGACTCGGGCGCGCATGCCTCGGGCTGCCGTGACCGCGCGGCGCTTCCTGAGCTGCTACCGCGCGATCGGGTTGCTTCCCCTCCTCACGCTGTGCGTGACCGCCCTCGCAGCGTTGGTGCATCACCACAGCTCGCTGCCAACAGCGTACACCTGGCTCGAGCCGCTACGCACGCTGAAGGATGTCGTTTCCGAGCAGAATTTCATCGCAGCGATCGTAGCGATCTTTCTGCTCGGCAGGCTGCGCCTGCGGGGTGGATGGCGCTTCGACCTGGCGTTCGACGGCGCGCGACTCAGGCGGAACGCGCTCGTGCGCATGGCGTTCGGAGCCTGCGTGATAGCGGCCGACGTCGCACTCTTCGAGCATCACACTTGGCTCGACGCGCTTGGCCTGATGATCGCCGCGTTGGTGCTGCCACTGCCAGAGTCCAGCCAGCGCCGCCGAGTCGTTGGCGAGGTGATCGTCGCAGCCGTGGTGTTCCTGTTGATCTGCTACGCGTTCACCATCTTCAAAGCGCTGGTGCTGGTTGATCGCTCGCTGTGGGACGCACGGATCATCGCCCTGGAACGCTCAGTGTTCGGCGTGGAACCCCATCGCTACTTCGCGGCCCTCGGCGCACGGAGCCCGAGTCTCAGCGCGTGGTGCGACTGGGTCTACTTTCACTTCTTTCCCCACATGGCGTTGGTCAACGTACTCTTGGTGGGCATGCGCGCTTCTCGGGAACGCATCGAGTATCTCGGAGCGCTGGCCATCTGTTACATCCTTGGCGGGCCGCTTTATTGGCTCTTTCCCGGCGTTGGACCGAGCTACCACGAGCCCCAGTTGTTTCGTTTCCTCATGGATGTACCGAACGGGCTCACCCTCCCCGTGCGGGGCTGGCTGGATGGCAACACTCAAGCGGTGCTGATGGGCAAAGCGCAAGTGGTGCGGACTTGGGGCTACGTGGCCTGCATGCCCAGCCTGCACATCGCTCAGGAAGTCGTGATGTTGTGGTACGCTCGGCGCTCCCGACTGGCACTCGCAATTTCGATCCTGTTCACTGGCTTGACGGTACTCGCGGTGATGTTGCTCGGGTGGCATTACCCCACAGACGTCGTCGCTGGCTGCGCCGTGGCAGCGCTCGCGGTGTGGATGGCCCATCGTTGGCGCGGCTCGCTGCTTCCCGAGCGGGTCATGCCAGCGGAAGACCAAGCGGTGCCGCCACGTCCGCAGTGGGGCGAGTTGCTCGCTGGGCTGCGACGCTTGGCTGGCGCGAGGGTCGAGTGAGCGAACGCCGAGGGTTGTTGGCAATCGCCGGCGCTGGCGGACTTTTGCGTCTTTGGCTTGCCCTGCGGAACTTGGATGTCGTCGACCGCCTCTTCGTCCCTGACGACACCTACTACACGCTCAGCATCGCGCGTTCTTTGGCGGATGGCGTCGGCCCGAGCATCAACGGTCAGCTAACCTCGGGCTTTCAGCCGCTTTTGGCTTTCATCGCCGCGCCAGTTTTCGCCATCACGTCGAACCCGGACGCTGCCTTGCGCTTCGTGCTGATCCTCGGGGCAATCAGCGACGCTTTCTGCATCTTCGCGCTGGGCGATCTCGCGCGACGCTTGGGCGGCAGACACGCGGGGGTTCTCGCGGCGGCCTTGTGGGCGCTATCCCCTGCGGCGGTGAGTAACGCGCTCGGTGGCTTGGAGACCAGCCTCGCGCTGGCTTTGGAGCTTTGGCTGGTGGTCTGCTGGTGTGAACTCCGCAGTCATTCTACACGGAAACGGGCCGCGCTCTGCGGCTTGCTAGCAGGCCTTGCGCTGCTCGCACGAGTCGATGCGGTGTTCCTCGTGGCTGGTTTGGGGGTGAGTGAGCTCCTGCGTCGCAGCTTCAAAACCATTGTGGTCGCAGCGGGAGTCGCGGCGCTCGTGGTCGCGCCGTGGTGGCTCTACTCTTGGGTGCAATTCGGTAGCGTGATCCCTGAGAGTGGCGGCGCGGTGCGGGAGATCGTGCGCATGCACCAGTCGCTGTACCTCAAGCCGCCGATGCAGATCGGTTGGGCCCTTGGTTCGCTGCTCGGTGTGTTCGGCGACACCACGCGGCTCAAGCAAGCGCTGTTCGACAATGCGGGCGCCACCTGGGCGGCGCTCATTGGTGCGGTGGTGCTAGGCGCTTCCTTCGCGAAACGCTGGCTACCGCTGAATGGTCCAACCGCGCCGATCACGGCCTTCGCGGCGCACGGCGTGCTATTGCTGGGGTTTTACGCGCTCTTCTTGCCTGCGATTTGGTTCTTTCCGCGTTACCTCGCGGCAACTGAGGCAGGCCTGGTACTCGCGGTCGCGGTGTTCGTGAGTCGGTTGCGGACGAAGACACAATCGCGAGTCGGATACGCGGCGTTTGCCTGCGGGCTTGCCTACGCTGCCGCCACGACGTTGCCCTGGCTGTTCCTCACCCCCGAACAAACTCCCAGCAAGGGGTTGCACGGAGCCAAGGGCTACCGAGAAGCAGCTCGGGAAGTGCTAGAGCTACTGCCAGAAGGTGCGACGGTCGGCGCGCTCCAGAGCGGCGCGCTCAGCTACTACGCGCCCGGCGACGTGCGCGTGATCAACCTGGACGGCGTGGTGGACGCGGAGGCGTTGGACGCCGGAAAGGCGCACCAACTCTCGGGCTACGCGAAGCGCCGCGGGGTGACGCACTTTGCCGACTGGAAATTCAACTTTGAAGCGTTCGTGCGGCTCTCGCGCCCCGAAGAGCTTCCGCAGAACGTGAGGTTCGTCGACGCCGCGAGCCCCCAAGGTGACGATCGATTCTTCGTCTACGCGCTCGAGTGGTAGGCGCTGGTCTTGCCATTAGGCAAGCGCCAGCTGGGCCGACAGATCTTGATACGCCGCGGCTATCAGCGCTTCGAGCGCTGCGGCATCCACCGCGAGTCCAGGGCGCAGTTTCACGTGACGCATGCGCTTGCCGCTGCCCTCGAGCAGCTTCGTCGGGTCCGCCAAGAACGCGCCACGAAAGAAGCCGAGATTCACGTGATGGGTGTACACGTTCACGTAGCCGAGCGCCGCGTCTGCGATGCAAGCGGTCGGCGCGCCGTCATGCATCAGCTCCAGCACATCGGGGCCGGATTGCCGTAGTTGGTTGAACCATCGCTCCGCGAGCGCGCCTAGCGCGGGGTTCTGCTCGCGGAACCAAGCGGCGACCCGGGGGTCTTGTGTCAGCGCGGAATCAAGCCTGAACAGTGCATCCGGCGACGGCATCAAGGGAGCTTACCAGGATGCGTTGAGCCGGCCCACGGTGGGGCCCCAGATTCGGGGCCCCCGGGTGGTCGCCGGAAGTGGCGGGCTGGCGCTACTCGGCGGCATCCTCCTCTGCACCGGCGGCCAGCCGCTGCGCGCCGCGGCACACCTAAGAAGTAGCCTTCGTCCCCGATCCTCTCCACGCCTTAGAATGTAGTTACCCACTACACATTCTGTAGTTAGCCCGCGGAGCCCCAACGGATGAGCATCAAGTACGGCCAAATCTGCCCCATTTCCAAAGCCGCCGAGATCCTCGGGGAACGCTGGACACTGCTCATCATCCGCGAGCTCTTGCTCGGCACCAGCCGCTTCAGCGATTTTCAGCGTGCCCTCTCGCAGATCTCCCCAAGCCTGCTGACGAAGCGGCTGAACCAGCTCGTGGACGCGGAGCTGGTGATCAAAAAGAAATCCTCAGAGAAACGCACGGAGTACTTCCTGACTCCTGCGGGGCGTGAGCTGCAGCCGCTCCTGATGGAGCTCGGCAACTGGGGCAGTCGCTGGGCGCGGGGGCAGATGTCCGACGACGAGCAAGACATCGAGATGCTGATGTTCGACTTCTGCCGCCGCATCGACGCGTCCGAGCTGCCTGCGTGTCGCAACGTCGTTCACTTCGTCGTCGGAGGCGTCGAGCGCTTTCCGCGCTGGTGGATCATCATCGACAACGACCAGCGGGAGCTGTGCGTCGACAAACCGGTAGATCCGGTCGACCTCACCGTGTCGACGGACGTGCGCACCCTGAGCGAGATTTGGGCCGGAGACACGCCGATCGCAGACGCCAAGCGCGCCGGACGCTTCGAGCTCAAGGGCTCGCCGGTGCTCTCACGCACCATTTCCGCATGGTTCCGCAGAGGGATCTTCGCTGACGTGCGACCCGCGGCAGAGTGAAGGGCGCTGAGGCGTGTTCTAGCCCCTCGCCCACTCGACGGCGTCAGCCCCAGCGGGTAAGCGCAGGGGGCACTGCGTGTCGTTGGCCGCTCGCCAGACTGCTTCGGCGACGTCGATGGCGTTCGTAGAAAGCGCGGAGACGCCGCTGCTGACGCGCTCGAAAACACCACGCGCGAAGTCCGCATAGGCCTCGGGAATGCTGACTCCCGTCGCCTCCATCATCGCTCGCGCGTTCTGCCCAAACGGCGTCTCGCGACACTGGCCCGGCAACACCAGGCGCACCCGAACGTCGAACGGCGCGAGCTCCAGCGCAAGGCATTCGGTGAACGCATTCAGCGCGGCTTTGCTCGCCGTGTAGGTGGCGAGCAATGGCAGCGGCCTGAGGGTTACGGTGGACGATACGTTGACGAGGACGCCCGACTTCTTCTCAGTGAACTGTGGAAGAAACGCCCGGCACAGCGCCATTGCCCCAAACGTGTTGGTCTCGAACACACCACGCACGCTCTCGAGCGGCGTGCCCTGGAACACGCTGAGCAAACCCACCCCGGCGTTGTTCACCAACACGTCGATGGGCCCCGCTTCCTGAACGAGGCGCACGATGCTCTCCGGGTTTGTCACGTCGAGCGGCAGCACGCGCAGCTGCTCCGACGCCGGCAACGCATCCTCCCGAGGCGACCGCATGGTGGCGATCACCTTCCAGTCTCGCTCGAGGAAGTAGCGGGCAGTTTCAAGTCCAAAGCCGGAAGAGCAGCCGGTGATCAAAATCGTCTTCATGGAACCTCCTGGTGTCCTGAGTTGCCTTCATCACCTAGAGAGGCGGCGCCGGACGCGCTATAGTTCAGCGTCCACAAATCATTAGTAGGAGTCCGCCATCACCGATCCCCTCGCCGACGTTGTCTCCTTGCTCCAGCCTCGCGCGCCGTTCTCCAAGCTCTCGAGCGGCGCCGGGCGCTGGGCTGTTCACCGCGCGGAAAGTGGTCGACCGTTCTACTGCGCGATCCTCGAAGGCGCGAGCCGACTCGCCGTCGAAGGTCACGCGCCGTTGCGACTCGAACAGGGAGACTTCGTGCTCGTGCCATCGGCGACGCGCTTCACTTCCTCGAGCCTCGAACCGCCTCGGGGCACGCGGGACAGTCCTCACCACGTGCTACCGAACGGGGAGTTCCGTTTGGGCAAGCGCGAGGGTCCGCCGGATGTGCGCATGCTCGTCGGCTACTGCGAGTTCGCGTCAACCGATGCGAGCCTGCTGGTTGGACTGCTTCCGCGCCTGGTGCACGTGCACGGGAGGCAGCGCCTGGCGACGCTGATGCAGCTCGTGCAGGAGGAGTTCCGCGAGCAACTGCCTGGACGCGAGGTGATCCTCGCGCGGCTGCTCGAGGTTTTGCTGATCGAGGCGCTGAGGGCGACGTCGGACATGGATGCCGCTCCGGGACTTCTACGTGGGCTCGCGGACGCACAGATCGCCGCAGCACTGCGGTGCATCCACGCACAGCCTTCAATGCCCTGGGCGGTAACGGAACTTGCCAAGGAAGCGGGCTTGTCTCGCTCGGCGTTCTTCGAACGCTTCAGCCGGGCGCTGGGTGTCGCGCCGATGGAGTACTTGCTCGGTTGGCGCATGGCGCTCGCGAAGGACCTGCTGCGCCGCGAGCGGGTCACGCTGGCAGAAGTGGCGGAACGCGTCGGCTACGGATCCGCGAGCGCCTTCAGCGTCGCGTTCACGCGCCATGTCGGCGTCGCGCCCGGGCGCTTCGCTCGCGAAACAGGGCGTTTTACCGAGCGAAATGGCGCTTGAGGGGTGAAAATGCGGCCGACCGTCGGCGCGACGACTAGCGCGCTGCTTTGAAAGCGCACCCTCACCCCCAACCCCTTCAGCTTCGTTATATGCCACACCCACCGGGTTGCGGGAAGCCCCAATACGTGCCGCAAAGTGCTCGCCATGAACGAATACGAAGTGGTGATCGCTGGTGGGGGTCCAACTGGGCTGATGCTCGCTGCGGAGCTGGCGCTCGCAAGCGTGAACGTCGCCGTCGTTGAGAGTCGACCGACCCAGGAGCTGATTGGTGCACGCGCTCGAGGCCTCCACTCGCGAACGCTGGAGGTGCTCGATCAACGCGGAGTCGTCGAGCGTTTCCTCGCGGCAGGAACCACTCATCAAGTCGCCTCGTTCGTACACATCTTGAACATCAGCGATTTGCCGACTAGGCACAACTACGGGCTGGCGCTCGAACAACGGGTGTTCGAACGGATCCTCGCGGATTGGGTGAGCGAGCTCCCGGTACATATGCTGCGTGGCCGCGAGGTGACGGGCTTCTCCCAGGGGGACGATGGCGTCGAGGTATTGCTGGCTGATGGGGCGCGCCTCACCACCCAGTACCTAGTGGGCTGCGACGGTGGGCGCAGCGTGGTTCGCAAGGCTGCGCACATCGAGTTTCCGGGTTGGGAGCCTTCCATCAGTTACTTGATCGCCGAAGGGACCCCCAGCGAGGAACCACCGTGGGGCATCCAGCGCGCCGCCCTGGGCGTGAATGCCATCGGGAAACTCGACGAGGGCAAGCGTATGGGCGTCGTGTTGATCGAGCCTCAGGTGAACACCGGCATCACGCCGAACCTCGAGGAGCTGCGGGAGCGGCTCGTCGCTGTCTACGGCAGCGACTTTGGGATCCACGACGTCACCTGGCTCTCGCGCTTCACCGACGCAGCTCGCCAAGCGGCAAGGTATCGCTCCGGTCGAGTGCTGCTCGCCGGAGACGCCGCCCACGTTCACTCCCCGGTTGGCGGACAGGGACTCAACCTCGGCGTGCAAGACGCAGTGAACCTGGGGTGGAAGCTCGCCCAGGTGGTGCGAGGCACTTCAACCGATGACTTGCTCGACACTTACCACGGCGAGCGACACCCCGTAGGCGCCCAGGTGCTCAAGCACACCCTCGCGATCACCGCGTTGAGCCGCGGCGATGATCGCACGAACGCGCTGAGGGACTCCCTCGCGGAAGTGTTCGCGATGGACGAGCCACGCCGGCACTTCGGCGCGCTGATGTCGGGCCTCGACATCCATTACGACTTCGGGCCCGGTCATCCGCTGCTCGGGCGCCGCATGCCGGATCTCGATTTGATAGTCGAGGGCAAGCACACGCGCGCCTTCGAGCTTCTCCGCACGGCAAAGCCGTTGCTCCTCAACTTCGTCGCTGTGCCCCTCCGCGCAGGGCAGGATCACCTGCAGTCTGTCGTGGCCAAGTGCAGCGAGCGCTGGGTGTTGCCAGGTATTGGCGAGGTGACACCACCCAGCGCCGTATTGGTTCGCCCCGATGGCCACGTGGCCTGGGTGGGCGAAGGCCGCGACGAGGGCTTGGACGCCGCGCTCCGCCGCTGGTTCCGTCGCTAGCGCCGCTCGCTATCGAGCGCTGCCATATGCGCCGCTGGGTAACGAGTGCCAGCGAATGCGCCAGCGGGCGCGATGGCTTCCACCGCCGCGAGTTGCTCAACGTCGAGGGGCTGCGCCGAAAGTGCCTCTTCCAGCTGCTGCTCTGAGCGCATACCGAGGGTCGGGGTGAACCGCGGCTCCTTCGCCTGCACCCAGCCGATGGCGAGCTGACTCGGGGTCATTCCCCAGCTCTTGGCAAGCTCGCCGAGGCCCTTCACGATCTTCGCGTTCGCCTCGGCATTTTCCCCGGAGAAACGTGGCATGTGCGCGCGAGCGTCTCCAGGCTTGAGCTCGCTGGCGGAGAGCAGTCCCCGCGACAACACCCCATACAGCGTTGCTCCGATGCCAAGCTCATGCAGCAACGGGAAGATCTCCGCCTCCGGTCCGCGGCTAGCGATGGAGTATTCGATCTGCAAGTCGGCAATCGCATGCACGCCGGCGGCTCGGCGAATCGTTTCAGACCCCACTTCGGAGAGCCCTATCGTGCGCACGTAGCCTGCCTGGACCAACTCAGCGATGGCGCCGATGGTGTCTTCGATCGGCACCGCTGGGTCCAGACGCGCCGGGCGGTAGACGTCTACGTAATCCGTCCCAAGGCGTACCAGCGAGTAGGCCAAGAAGTTCTTGAGCGCCTGGGGGCGGGCATCTACCCCACCCCAACTTCGATCGGGGCCGAGCAGCGCGCCAAACTTCAGCGACAGCTTCACCTGCTCCCGGCGCCCAGCGATGGCTTTGCCAATCAAGAGCTCGTTGTGACCCGCCGCGTAAAAGTCAGCGGTGTCCAAGAGCTGCACGCCGCGCTCAATCGCCGCCTGAATCAGCTGGATGCTCTGGGTGTCGTCGGTCTTGCCGTAGGGGCCACTCAACCCCATGCAGCCAAGTGCAATGTTCATCGTGGAGTCCTTCCGTCTCGAGTTCGCGAGCACGAAGCAGCTCGCCCAGCTTACATGGCGCGCGGCGGCTGAGCGGCTTGGCGCTGCTTGGCAGAATCACCCGCCAAGAACGTACAAGCGCCGCGATATCGGCGATGCTTGAGTGAGCCCCGATGGATCGCCTGAATGAGCTGCCAGTCTCCTTGCCCGGCCTGAGCGCCGGACGCGGCACCACATCCTCACGCCACACGGGCATGAAGGAGCACTTCGGCGTCGGTCGCATCGAATCTGGCGACACCGAGTGGTGGGGCAACGGCCGCGCCTGGCGCTCCCGCGCCGGAAGCATCCTGCTGAAGCAACCTGGAGACGTGGTGCGCCACCTCTCCCACGCCGGGCCCACCACCTTCACCGTAGTCCGTCTCCCCACGGATATGGTCTTACAGGCAAAGGCTCAGCTACGAGCAGGCGTCGTCCACCCTCAGCTCGAGCCCGGCGACGAGCGGGCAGCGCCTTTTCACCGCCTGATCGACGCTATTGAGGCACAGGCTGACTCCTTCACGCTCGAAGTCCTACTGGCAGAGTCAATCTGCGCGTTCACTCCGCTCTCCGGCGGCTTACCCGACTACTCACGTCCGGTAAAACGAGCGGTGGACTGCTTGCGAGCCTCACTCAGCCAGGCCATCACGCTGGATCAGCTTGCCGCAGAGGCCGCCTACGACAAGTTTCATCTCTGCCGCGCCTTCCGTAAGGAAATCGGCATGCCCCCGCATCGCTACCTGACTCACCTGCGCATCGCTGAAGCAAAGCGTCTGTTGAGGGCGGGGGTGAGGGCGTCCGACTTGGCTCCGCTGCTCGGCTTCTACGATCAAGCGCAGCTGACGAAGCACTTCAAGCGCATCGTCGGCACCACACCGGCGCGCTTCGCAAAGGGGCGGCGCGGCATCGAGGATCAGTACCAGCTCTACACACGAGAATGCTGAGGCCCCTCAAATCGCTTCAGGATAGGGCGGCGCCTCATCGTAGCGGCGCTCCCGACCGTTGATGTAGCGCACCGGGATCGCGGCGAACTGCTCGGGCGAGAGGTCGAGCGTCGGGACGGAGATGGCGTGAAAGGTTCCTCCCAGTGCCTCCAGCTCGCCTCGGGCGAAGGTGCGCACGCCACATTTCCCGCAGAAGGAAAACGTTAGGTGCGGCTCGCTCTCTTCCGGTGGCGTCCAGCGGTACTCCGACGCCTCGCCCGCGATCAGGCGGAAACGGCTAGCCCCCTTCGCAAAGGCGAACCACGCACGCGCCTTGACGCAGTATGAGCAGTTGCAGCGGTTTGACCCGTCAGTCAGATCCAGCTCGGCCTCGAAGCGGATCGCTCCGCAGTGACAACTCCCCGTGTAGGTTTCTAGCGACATTTTGCCTCCTTGAGCGCTTGCATTTTGCAAGCAGTTGCAACCTACATGACCACTTTTAAAATGCAAGCAGTTCCTCATGACCCAGAACGAGCCGCGCTCCTACTGTCCCATCAGCTTGTCCCTCGAGGTCTTCGGTGACTCGTGGACGCTCCTCGTGCTGCGCGACATGATGTTCGCTGGCAAGCGCCACTTCCGAGAGCTACAGCAGTCTGACGAGCACATCTCGTCGAACATCCTCGCGGATCGTCTCTCGCGCCTCGTCGAGCACGGCCTGCTGACGAAGTCCGTCGACCCCACGCACAAGCAAAAGGCGATCTACTCCCTCACGGAGAAATCGATCACACTGCTCCCCGTGATCGTGCAAATCGGTGCCTGGGGTTCGCGCTGGGTACCCGACGCAAAGAAGCTCGATAAAGCCGCACGGAAACAGGTGCGTACGCTGCAAGAGGGCGGTCCTGAGGTTTGGGAGCACGTGATGTCGGAGTTGCGCTCCCAGCACCTGAAGTAGCCAGACGATGACACTAGTTTTCCGCCCAGAGCAGGCCGGCGACGTTGCAGCGATTCATCGCCTCAACGCCGCAGCGTTCAAAACCGCCGCGGAGGCCCGGCTGGTGGACGCGTTGCGCGCGAACTCAGCGCTGAATCTGTCGGTCGTCGCGCTAGCGGATGATGCGGTGATTGGGCACATCGCGTTCTCCCCCGTCACGATCGAGTCGGAGGGGGCCACATTCGCCGGCGTTGGCCTCGGACCGATGGCGGTCGACCCGCTGCGGCAACGCGAAGGGATCGGCGGACGCCTGATCCGGGATGGCCTCGAGCGTCTCCGCGCTGCGGGCCACGAGATCTGCGTGGTGCTCGGTCACGCCGACTACTACCCACGCCATGGCTTCGTGCGTGCGAAACCGCTAGGGATCTGCTGGGAGAATCCGGTACCCGACGACGTCTTCTTCGTTCAAGAGCTCCGCCCCGGTGCACTCGACGGCGTCACTGGCGTCGTCCGCTATCGTCCCGAGTTCGCGGCCGTGTGACTACACGGAGCGAACAGGTCGTAGGTTCGCGGAGACGAAGCCTCGCGGAACTCGCAATCCGCCAGCCGCATAGCGAGTATCAGGACTAGTCATTGGTGACATGACTTGCAGACTCGCAGACTCCAAGCGTGACCCGTCTTGTTCCAGCACTGCTCTTGGTGCTTTCGCTCGCCGCTTGCGGACGACCTCCGGAGGATTCATCGATGACGCGTTTGACGGCGACCAGCGAGGTCTATCGCGAGGTTGAGACACGCATCTCCCAAGCGTATCAGGGCATGGCGCGCGGCGACCTGGAGGGGTTGATGACGCTCTACACGCCTGACGCGGTGATCCAGAGTCCGGGAGAAGCGCCCGTGGAAGGGAGCGCTGAAATCCGCGAATTTTGGCGAGGAACGTTCGCGACGTACCGAGTCGAGATGGTGCCGACGCTGTCCGAGGTCACCCAGGATGGCGACTTGGTGGTCGTGCGGGGAACCGCGAGCGGAGCGTTCCGGCCCATCGCAGGCGCACCAGCGGTCCAGGTCAACAGCTGGTTCATGCAGATCTACCGTAGGCAAGGAAGCGGAGGCTTGGCGTTCTGGCGAGGCGCCAATGGTCCGAATCCGCAGCTCGAGACAAAGCGCTAGTCACAATTACTTCTGCGCATGGCTGGAGCCGCTATCATCCACGAAGTGGATATCGCGACGCTGGACTTGAACTTGCTGGTGGCGCTCGAAGCACTACTCCTGGAGGGCCACGTCACGCGCGCGGCGCGGCGTGTGCACGTCAGCCAGCCCGCGATGAGCCGTGCCTTGGCGCGGCTACGCGAGATGCTGGGCGATGAGCTGCTAGTGCGGGTCGGTCAGCAGATGCAGCCAACTCCGAAGGCGGAGGCGCTGCTCCCTCGCCTACAGCGTATCCTCGCAGAGATCCGGGGCTTGATCGCACCAGATGGCTTCGACCCAAAGCAGGCTCGCGGGGTGTTGCGGCTTGCGGCACCCGATATTGTCACCTTTATGTTGGGTCCCGCTCTGATGCGCACTCTGCGCCGAGATGCACCGGGGCTCGATTTGGAGATAGTACGCTGGTCCCCTGCGTGGCGGGAACAGCTCGCATCCGGAGAAGTGGACCTCACGATCGGTGAGCCACGAGGCGACGAGCGCGGGATCTACGCAAAGCCTCTGGTGAGGCAGCGGTGGGCGACCGTGCTGCGTCGAGGCCACCCTGCCCTGCGGAAACGTTGGTCGCTGGATACCTTTGTGCAGTTGGACCATTTGTTGATCGGCGTCGGTTCGGAGGGCAGCGCCCACGTGGATGTTGCGCTGGCTCGCCTTGGCAAATCGCGACGGGTTGGGCTGAAGATACCCTACGTGGTGCTGTCCCCACTCATTGTGGCGGAGACCGATTTGGTGCTCACCACCGCCCTCTGGCTGGCCAAGAAGCTCTACGGCCAAGCTCGTCTCGTGATCAAACAACCACCGCGGCAGCTGGAGCTCGCGCCGGTCGATCTGCCGATGGTCTGGCACGAGCGCGCGCAGCGAGACCCTCAACAGCGTTGGCTGCGAGACGTGCTGAGCCGACTCGCCGAGGAGGCGGGAATGCTCCGGCCCGCCTGAAGGCGGCCGCGGTTTCATGTAAGGTGTCCTAAGGCGCGTCCCGTCGACGACGCGCCCTAGATGCCTTTTTGTGGAGCCCGGATGATTCGACGCACCTTCCACTCGATCCTGATTCTGATGGTCACCGTGCTGTTTGCGCTGAGCGCCGGCGCCGCCGAACCAGCCGCTACGCCAGAACGCACCTTGGTCGTTGGTGTGAAGGTTGCGCCTCCGTTCGTCATCGAAGACGGCGACCGCTACCGTGGGCTCGCAGTCGATTTGTGGGAAGACATCGCCGCCGATCAAGGCTGGCGTTTTAGCTACAAAGTGTACGACCTGGAGGGTCTGTTGGCTGCCGTGGAGAAGGGCGAGGTCGACGTCGGGCTCGGCGCGATCACCGTCACGGCTGAGCGGGAGCGGCGCATGGATTTCGCTCACCCCATCACGAGCTCTGGCCTTGGAGTCGCCGTGCGGAAAGAGGAAGGTTCTGGTTGGCTCGCTGTGGTGCAGGCGCTGATCTCCCCGGCGTTCCTCAAGGTGATCGGGGCGCTCTGCCTGTTGCTGTTGGTGGTGGGCCTTTTGGCTTGGCTCTTCGAACGCAAGCAGAACCCCGAGCACTTCGGAGGTAGCCACGGTCAGGGAATCTTCGCGGGGTTTTGGTGGGCGATGGTCACGATGACGACCGTTGGCTACGGCGACGTCGCACCGCGTACGATTCCTGGGCGCCTGTTGGGCATGGTCTGGATGCTCGCCACCTTGCTGGTGCTTTCGTTCTTCACGGCGTCGATTACCAGCGCCTTAACCGTGGGGAAACTCGGAGATCCCATCGAGAGCGGCGATGACGTCGGCCGCTTGCGCATCGCCAGTGTAGAGAACAGCACGAGCGGCGAGTGGCTCAAGCGAAACCAGAACGAGTTCAAGCCGGTGGACTCCTTGGACGCTGGACTGACGGCGCTGGCCGCCGGCGACGTGGACGCGGTGGTCTACGACGCACCGCTTTTGCGCTGGCAAATCAATCGCGACTATCACGGCCGGCTGCGGGTGTTACCGATTCAGCTGGAGCGCCAGGACTACGCCTTCGCGCTTCCGGACGACAGCCCGCTGACTGAAGGCATCGACACCTCGCTCTTGCAGCAGATCAACGGACCTGACTGGGACAGGCGGCTCAAGAAGTACCTGGGGGGGAGCTGAAAAATCCGGCGCCGCTACCTCGCTCGATCAAGAGCCTGGACTTCAGGCCGAGGCGCCGCGAAACCCTGCTCCTCGATCCAGGTCCGGAGTAGGCGTGCGAGAGCCATCCGGCCAACCCTGCTGACTCTTGCTATTCTGGAAGGCGAAACAGCGTAACCAGCATCGAGAAGTCACCGGCGCCGGACAGCACGGCAAGCGTGGCCCCCTTCGCCGCGACTCCGTAAACCGTATCCGGGGCGCTTCCAACGGCGCGAACTTGTAGTTTCGGATCGAGGACGACGATCTCCTTGCCTGCGGCAACCGCGAGCTGCTCACCCCAGTGTGTGATCAGCGGAGCGCCCCACCCCTCCGTGTTCTTGCGAAACACGATCGAGTCCCGAGATCCCGCGACGACGTCGATCAGTGAAACCCTCACGTCGTCGCCGCACATCTCAGCCAAGGCAACGGCTGAGGTCGAGACCTCGACCAGATCGTGAGAGTCGAACTTGGTGTCCTCACACAGCGAGGTCCCGTACGACGCGCCGTCTGGCAAGCGATGAACTGTCACCGTCGGTGCGCGATCTACGAGCACGCCAGAAGTGAGCCAGGCGCCAGAGGAGCCCGGAGCAAGAGCAGGGCTCGAGACGTCGTGCTCATACGTCTCTTGGTGGGTCTGCTTCCCCGAGGCGACGTCGTAAGTACGGAGCGTGAAGTATCCAGTGTCCCGCCAAGTGCGCACCCAAACGGTCGTCCCAGTTGGATCGCTTACCGTCGTATCGGCCTCGTCCAGCGCGAAGCTCTGAACGCCTGCAAGCGCGCCTTTCGCTCCCAGGGAGGCAACGTGTAGCGTCTGGGCATCGAAGCACAACAGCGTCGCTTCGGCTCCGCCTTGGAGCCCAAGGTATGACTGGCAACGCCACTCGAGTTCCGTAGAAGTGACGCTCCCGTGCTCGGACAGCACGCCGCTCCGCACCGGCACAAGGCCGTCGGGGATCAGCGATCCGCTCACCACGGCGAAGCCAGCGGCGGTTGCCACGATGCGCACTGGCGAGCCTCTCCAGCCATTCGCGGGCGCTAACGGCACGCTCGCCACGAGCTCGAGGGAGGGGGCGCCGCTGAGGTCGACGCGTGGGTCAACCGCCGCATCGGACGGTAGCTCCGCGTCGTCTGGCGGCTTGACTCCAGCGTCGCCCGGGCGTTCCGCATCGCTCAGCGCGCCGTCCGTCGTGCGCCCACAGCCGATGGTGAGAGCAAGCAAAACAACTGAGGAATAGCGGAGGACAGGCAAGTGCATTCAATCGCTGTAGTGCGGCAAGCCTGAATGAGCGCCTTAACCTGCCTTAACAGAACACCGAGCACCTGAACGGGTTCGCTTCGCATCGCCTCCCACTCCGTGAGAACCTGTTGCGGCACGTTCCTTTCAGCGATGACCCCACCGCAAGCACACTTCGATCTGCCAGCGTCCAGCTTCATTGGCCGCGAGGCGGAGCTTCGAACGTTGACGCTCTTGCTCGAGCAGCACCGTCTGGTGACAGTCACTGGCCCCGGTGGCATGGGCAAGACGCGCCTTGCGCTTCACCTGGTTGCAGACTGGCGTACGCGGATAGCAACGGACGATCGTGAGCACGCATGGTTCGTGGATCTGTCTGCGTGCCGGAGCGCGAGTCAGGTCGTGTCAGCGGTGGCGGCCGCGCTTGGTGCCAACGTTGGCTCCCAGCATGGCGACGCCACATCCAACATCGGGCATCGTCTGAGTCGACTCGGGCACATCCTTGTGGTGCTCGACAACGTCGAGCAGGTCGCGACTGCAACCGCACCGCTGCTCGACGCATGGGTACGTGGTGCTCCGACGGCGCGATTCTTGGTGACCTCGCGCGTCGCACTCGCCGTCGATGGCGAGCAGGTCGTGCCGCTCGATCCTCTCCAGCACGATCAGGCGGTCGCATTGTTCTTCGACCGCGCGAGCCTGGTGAGGCCCGCCTCGAAGGACGCCGAACCCGCGGTGGTTAGCCGGATTGTGGAGGCCATCGACCGCATGCCACTCAACATCGAGCTCGCGGCTTCGAGAATGAGTGTCTTGTCCGTCAGCGAGCTCGAGTCCCGCGTGGGGTCGGCTCTCGGCGTTCTGCGCAGCCCACGGCAAGGAGAGCGCCACGAGTCGATTCAGCGCGCGGTACTCGACTCCGTCGCGCTGCTCACGCCACCCGAACGACGTCTCTTCGTACTCGCCGCCACGCTGCGCAACGGCTTCACCTTGGAGGACGCCGAAGCCATTCTGAGCGAGCAGAAGTTGGGATGCGGTTCAGTGCTTGAAGGGATCCATGCGCTGATTCGGGCGTCGCTCCTCAGGGTTCATTTCCTCCCGAAATCTTTCAGCCACTATGCCTACTTCGAGACTATCCGTGAAGTTGCTGAGCAGCTCCTCCAGAGCGCGGAATTCCAGGGTGAGCGCGAAGCCGTGATTATCAGTCACGCACGGCACTTCGCGAGCCGGGCATCGGAGGTCGACGTGGAGCTGCAACGAGAGAACCTGCTGCTCGCTCACAAGACGCTCTGCAACCGCGCACTCGAAACAGGTTCTGCGCCGCTTGCAGTAGACTCTCTAGCGATCGCGATGTCGCTCGAAGCACACCTATTCGCCCGCGGCCAAGCGCGCCTCGTCTCTGAGCTCTTCGCGCACATACTGGAAGCCTTGGCGCCCGACGCGACGGACGAGTGCGTCGTAGACGCAAGCGTACGCGCGCTCCTCGGCCGAGGCAGCGCGCGGCGGGAGCTCGGGGAGAGCGCCCTCGCGCGCACCGATTTCGAAGAAGCACTCCAGATCGCGACGAGAGTCGCCGAGCCGGGACTCGCCGCGGTCGCATTGACGAAGCTTGGTGAGCTGGACGACGTGGCGAGCGACACGGTGCGTGCGAGGGCACGCCTAGACGATGCGATGAAGCTGCTCGCCCAAACGCCCGCAAACGATGTAAGGAAGCAGCGGGAAGCTCAGGTGCTGCGTCACCTCGGACACGCACACCGGCGGGAAGGCGCACTTGCGCCAGCGGTCGAAAGCCTGAGCGAGTCGTCGATGCGTTTCCGGGAACTTGGATGCGAGACCGAGCGCACCGCCGTGCTCTACGAGCTCGCCGTCGTTCAGATCTTCGCGAGCCGGACGCGCGAGGCACTGAATCTGGTCGATGAGGGGCTTGAGATCGCTAGACGCTGCGACACACCAGGTATGGAAGCGCTGCTGCTCCTGGCACGCGGAAGCGCATTGCAGGAAATGGACGATCTCGATGGGGCAGGAGCAGACTACGCACGAGCCGCGCAGATCTTCGCCGACCACGGCGATCGTCATCGCGAGGCGAGCGCGCTCTACTATCTCGGCACCACGCACCTCGAGCGCGAAGAACCACAAAACGCTCTCGCTGTGCTCGGACAGGCGCGTCGACGCATTGCGCCGGTTGGATCCCCGCGGTACGAAGCGCTGATCTCCGCGGGAATGGCGGGCTCACACGCTGCACTGCAGCGCTACGGCGAGGCAAAGCAAGAACTGCGGCGAGCCGAAGAAGCTCTCTCGCACGTCTCGCACGAACCAGCGCTCAGCGCTGCGGTCGCGATTCATCGCAGCTGCCTTGAGCTCGCCTCAGGTGACATCGCAGCGGATCAGCGCCCGACCGCAGTCGCCGAGGCGAATGCGCTGGTACGCCGAAACCCAAACGACGACTCGCGGTTCGCCCTGCGAAGGCTTTTGGTGTTCGCAAGCGGGGGCCGCAACCCGGAACCTCGCGCACTGGTCGTACGCTCCGACGGGGGTGGGTTCACGTTGCCCGGAGGTAACGCAGTTGCCTTGCCGGCGCGCTCTCCGCAGCGACTCATCCTGCTTTGCTTGGCGACGCGTCGAGTCGCGGCACCCGGCGAGGTCGTGTCGACCGACGAGCTGATCGCGGCAGGTTGGCCCGATGAACAAATCTTGAGTCACGCCGCGATCAACCGCCTGTACGTCGCGGTAACGACGCTCCGACGGCGTGGGCTGAAAGATCTCCTGCTCAGCGGTGGCGGTGGCTACTTGCTCTCCCCCGCGGTCGTGGTGCGGCTAGAGACCAACTAAGGCTCCAGCCCAAACTCACGCCCCAGTACCACTCGTTGCACTCGCAGAGCCGCATCAAGCTCCGAGGAACGAACATGAGCCCGAAATGGCCTCCCTCGGTGAAGACAATCTCCGTCGGGCCCGAGACCTTCTCCAACGCCGCCGGTGCGACGGCCGGCTTCGATGGCGTCGGTTCCAACGCGAGGCTGGTGACCTGCGCCGCCTTTCGCAGCGCACCGCTGCTCCCTCCCCCCCTGCCCCGCACCCAACTCTGAACGTCGACGACCCCTTGCACTATGATGGGTGCGTCTGGGAGGAACGACGTCAGCCGTGTCGAAGTCGAACAGCTATCACCATGGGGATCTACGCGCGACGTTGCTGAAGACCGCGATGCAGATGCTCGAGAAGCGCGAGCCGTTTTCGTTGAGAGCCGTCGCGCGCCAGGCAGATGTGTCGCGGACGGCGCCGTATCGGCACTTCGCGGATCGCGCGGAGCTCGAGTCGGCACTTGCGGTGGAGGGCTTTCGGGCGTTGAAGGCGCACCTCTTGAAGCGCGGCGAGCCAGCTTCCACGGCCGCCCTAGCTGAGCTCGGAGTTGCCTACGTCGAGTTCGCGCTGAAGCGTCCGAACCTGTTTCAGCTGATGTTCGGAAATCAGTGCGACACCTCAGACGTGGAGCGCGTCAGAGCGACCACAGAACTCCACGAGCTACTCGCAGTGGGCCTGGCCAAGGTGTTTCCTGAAGCCGACGCGACGGCGCTCGCCACCGCCTGTTGGAGCCTGGTGCACGGACTCGCGTGCCTACATTTGGACGGGAAGCTCCCTACGACGCCGCGGACAGCGGTCGCGCCCCGAGTGCGTGGGGCGATCGAGGCGATCTTCGCCCTACCGAGCAAGCAATAGAGTCTGACGCCAGCCGTATCAGGCGCCCCGATGTTGACATCGTCCACATCGAGCTCCAGAGTTCGCGAAGCGCGGAACCCAATACGGCTTGGTTTCGTGCCAATGTTGACGCCGCACACATCTTGAGGCCCGCGTCGGGAGTCGAAAGCAATGCAGGTCATTCTAGGAGCGAGTGGGCAGATCGGGCGTGAGCTTGCTCGCACATTGAAGCTCGAGTTTGAGCGGGATCTTCGCTTGGTGAGCCGCAACCCGCGCCCCGTGCACGCAAGCGACGAGCTCTTGAGTGCCGATCTACTCGATGCAGAGCAGACGCTAGACGCAGTAGCAGGCGCGGAGACGGTCTACCTCACCGCCGGGCTGCCGATGGACACGGCATCGTGGGTCGCGCACTGGCCGGTGATGATGCGCAACGTCATCGATGCCTGCGCGGCTCACGGCACCAAGCTCGTGTTCTTCGACAACACGTACATGTACCCGCAGACCAGCGAGCCGCAGACGGAAGACACCGCGTTTCAGCCAGGCGGCGCGAAAGGCAAGGTCCGAGCGGCGATCGCGACGGAGCTCCTGAATGCGATGTCTCAAGGCAAGCTCCAAGCGTTGATTTGCCGCGCGCCGGAGTTCTACGGGCCAGGTCAAACCCAGAGCATCACCAACGCGCTGGTGATCGACAAATTGAAAGCGGGAAAGCCAGCCCGAGTGTTTCTGCGCGACGACACTCTCCGCAGCCTGATCTACACCCCCGACGCAAGCCGCGCGATGGCGCTGCTCGGTAACACGCCGGATGCGTTCGGTCAGACCTGGCACCTGCCGTGCGACGATCAGCGCCTCACCTACCGCGAGTTCGTCGGGCTCGCAGCGACGACCTTCGGAGTGGCACCACGCTACCGAGTGCTGAAGCGTTGGCAGCTCTCCTTGGCGGGACTCGTGAACCAACAAGCGCGAGACGCAGCCGAACTCCTGCCGCGCTACGAGGTCGACAATCTGTTCGTCTCGGACAAGTTCAAGGGGCGCTTTCCGGACTTTCGGATCACGTCGTTCGCGCAAGGCTTGAGGACGATCCGCGAGGAAACTCAAGCAGGTCACTAACACCGACGGGCCGCAGCTCACCTTGTCAGGCGCCCGGTGAGTGGACGCCAATCCTCGCAGTCTGGTAGCAACGCCTGAATCACGTTGAGGTCGGGCTTGAAGGTCACGTCACGCAAGATGCGCGGTCGCGCTATCCGATCCATGCGGAACATCCGCGGCTGGTCCTTCTCGACGTCGCGGGCGAGCAGGTACCAAACCGGGGACTGCACCAAGAGTCCATGGGGTTCGATTCGACGACTGGTCACCTGGCCGTCTCGGTCGACGTAACCGAAGCCCAGTCCGAGCCCAGCGGAAAACGCCTCCTCGAAGAGTCGGAGCAACTCCGTCGGCGTTGTTCCTGCGCTCGCGCGCACCGCAGCACTCGCCGGGTCACCGACGATCACCCGACGACACAGCGCGCGCAGTGCCCGCGCTTTCGGCGCCGGGAGGCTCCCCAGCAACTTCGCCATCGCGGAGCCAGCTGCGTCTCCCCAGGGCAAGTCGCTCGCCGCCTGGGAGAGCCGCGCGCCGAGCCAGACCGCGACGATCTCAGCGAGGGAGAGGTGGACCGCCGCAAGCCCACGATCCGCGTCCAGCCGCACACCACCGCCCGGCCCCACATCGCCACTGATGGGCAAGCCTCGCTCGCGTAAGGCCCGCAGATCGCGCAGGATCGTGCGCCGACTCACCCCAAGTTCTTCCGCGAGTTCGCCGACGGTTGAAGTGTCTCGACCGCGCAGCGTGTCAGCCAACTCCAACAACCTCTCGGCCCGCGGCATAATGGTGACAAATTCTGTCACCAATTGAAGCTATGTCAACGCCTGCGCCCCCTCCGACCAGGTAGCTCGATGACCACGAACGCCCTCAAGACCTTCTTCTCGCCCCAACTGGTCCGTCGCCTCGCAAAGGAACTCGTACGTGCCCATCCGAGTTTTCCCGAGCGCGCCTTCATCAAACAAGCATCGGACAAACTCGAAGATCTCGAGCTCCTCGACCGCGCGAAACACATCGCCGCTGCGCTCAAGCGACAGCTGCCCGCTGCCTACCCCGAAGCGCTCGACGTGGTGCTGCGAGCGCTTGGTCCGGAGATCGAGGGTGACGAGTTGATCGGTGTGGGTATGGGTCCTTTCATCTACCTACCCTATGCGCTCTTCATCGCAGAACACGGGCTCGAGCATTTCGACCTCTCGATGCAAGCCCAGCGCGAGCTCACCAAGCGTTTCACCGCGGAATCCAGCATTCGAGCGTACATCGCGAAGGACCCCGAGCGCGCCTGCAAGTTCTTCGAGAAGTGGGCACGGGACGCAAACCCACACGTGCGCAGACTGGTCTCCGAAGGAACGAGGCTTAGACTACCTTGGGCAAGCCGGGTGAAGTGGCTCGATAACAACCCAGGACGAGTCGTGGAGCTGCTCAACCTGCTCAAGGATGATCCAACAACGCTCGTACGCCGGAGCGTCGCGAACAACCTGAACGACCTAGGCAAGCTGCATCCGGAGCTCCTGACGCGCACCTGCGCTGGCTGGCTCGAGGACGGCTCAACCACTCGCCGCCAGCTCGTGGAGCACGCGCTCAGGAGTGCGGTCAAGCGCGGAGAGCCTGGGGCGCTTGCGTTGCTTGGCTTCGGCGAGCGCCCGGCGGTGAGCGTGGAACGCGTGCGTTTCAATCCGAAGCGAGTCGCAGTGGGCGGTCGCGTCAACGTCAGCTTCGCCCTCCGCAGCACCTCGCGGAAATCCCAGGAGCTGCTCCTGGATCTGGTCGTGCACTTCGTGAAGGCGAACGGGGCCACGCGGCCCAAGGTCTTCAAGCTGAAGCGCCTGACCCTCCCGTCGGGAGGCAGCGCGACCATCGAAAGTCGAGTTTCGTTCGCCTCCATGACGACGCGCAAGCACTACGCCGGGAGCCACCCCTTCGAGGTGGTGGTCAATGGTGTGGCGCATCCCCTGGGGACCTTGGAGGTGAGTGAATAGGCACTGCGGGAGGCGGCGGGGCTCCGCCCGCCGCCTCGGTGTCGCTGAAGGCTCAGGCCGCACAGCTACTGCAACGTAGCGATGAACTCCTCCAGCTGATCCCACTGCTCCGGAATGCCTGCAATGGCCCCCTGGGCGATCTCTTCGTCGAGCGCTTCCTTCGACGGATAAAGCTCGTGCAAGGTGAGGAGCGTCTTTCCTTCTCGCTCTTCGAAGGTCACGGTGGTGACTGCGATCGCGTCCTCACCCCCTTCGTCGTTGGTCCAAACCAGACGGGAGTGGGGAGTGACCTCGATGTACTTGCCGAAGAACTCCGCCTTCTGTTCGCCCATCGCGAACACCAGGCGGTACCCACCGCCAGTGCGCACATCCATTTCGCAGCTGACCAGGGTCATGGGGATCGACTTCGGAACCCACCATTGCTTGAACAGTTCAGGCTCGGTCCAAGCCTTGAACACGAGCTCGGGTGGTCCGTTGATCGTGCGGGTAATCACCACCTCGCGATCGGATTTGCGTTCCACCTGTGTCTGATTGGTCACTCAGGACTCTCCTTCTCTTTTAGTTTCTGAACGAGGGCGTCGAGGGCATCGAAGCGCTCGTCCCAGAGCTTTCGGTAGCGTTCGATCCACTCCGACTCCGCCTCGAGGCTGCGGGGCCCGAGCTTGCACGTACGCACACGGCCCACCTTCTCGGTCGTCACGAGGCCGGCCCGCTCGAGCACGCTGACGTGCTTCTTCATGCCGGTCAGCGTCATCTCGAACTTCTCAGCCAGCAGCGTGATCGACGCGTCCGAGCGCGCGAGCTGCAAGAGAACGCCGCGCCTCGTAGCGTCGGAGAGCGCGGCGAAGGAGTCGTCGAGGCGTCCTCTTGAATACTGAACCATATGGTTTAGTATTGGCGACTTCCTGAGAGAGCGCAAGAGGAACCTGAGCAAGCTCGCAAATACGCGGCTTTTTCGCGGAGTTTGTCGGGTACCAACACGAGCTGACGAAGCTGTCCCTGCCCCTTACGTTTCCGCGCAGCAAAGGCAGGAAAACCCATGCAACTATCCATCGAACAGACACACTGGCTTCTCAAGGTCCTCCAACCCGAACAAACCCTCGGCGCGCTTCCGGGGATCGCCGCGCTCTCGGAGGAGGTGCGGGCAGCGCTCGTTGGCCTCCCGAAGGACGTCTACGCAAGCGAGCGGAACCAGATGTTCGAAGGAGCCAAGCACGTCGCGCGTACCCTACTCAATGACTCCAGCGTCACCCCGTTGCTCGATCGCCTTCCCCTGAAGGAAGGCAGCCAGGTGGTGGTGTTTGGAGACAGCCACACCTCGGATCCCGAGTCTTGGGCGACGATTTTGACTGAGCTCCTGGCCTCGCGAGGTGTGTCACTCACCATCAACGCAGCTCCTGGTGACACAACGACCCACGGTCTGATCCGCATCGGCCAGGTCATCGCGCAGCAGCCTGAATGGGTGCTGTTCTTGCTCGGAACCAATGATGCGCGCACCCAGGGTCCGAACCCGACCAAGACGCTGGTTGACGCGAGCGAATCCGCGCGGAATATTATTGAGCTACAGCGGCGTACCACGCGCGAGACCCAGGCGCGCTGCCTGTGGTTGACCCCTCCAGCGGTGAACGAGGAGCGCGTCGCGAACCACTGGGGGCTGTCGCGCTTCGGCGTTGGCTTCCGGAATGAGGACGTCGCACGCATCGCCACCAGCGTTCGGGAGCTCGACGCGCCTACGATTGATCTGTTCTCGTTGCTTGGGACACCGCCCGCTGCAGAACTCCTAATGGACGATGGCCTCCACCTGTCCTTGGCGGGTCAGAAGCGCGTCGCGCTCGAGGCGCTTCGTGGCTGGAGTCAGCTGGCGTGAGCTACCTCATCACGGGCGCCACGGGGACCGTGGGTTCGCTCGTCACCCGGCGCCTGATCGATCGAGGTGAGCGCCCTGCGGTCTTGGTGCGCGATGCGAAGAAAGCGCGGAAGCTGTTCGGCGACCGCGTTTCGATCCGGGTTGGCGATCTCGCGGACATCTCGGGCGCGCTGACGGATGTTCGCGAAGTCTTTCTGGTCAACAGCGGCCCGGATCTGGACATCAGAGATCGCGCCGCTGCGTTCGCCGCGAAAGCAGCGGGAGTGCGTCACCTGGTGAAGCTCTCGACGCTGGACGTGAGCAGCGGAGTGGGTACAGGCAGCTGGCACGCCCGCGGGGAAGAGGCGATCCGTGAGAGCGGCGTTGGGTTCACATTCATCCGCTCCTCGGCGTTCATGTCCAACGCACTGAGCTGGGCGGAGGCAATCCAGCACGACGGTGTGCTGCGCATGTCGACGGGCGACGGGAGGATCGCCTTCATCCACCCGAGGGACATCGCTGACGTGGTCGTGAACGCGCTCACCACGCGGGCTCACGACAACCAGGCGCTCGTGATCACCGGTCCTCAGGCGCTCACCTACGCGGAGATGGCCTCGCAGATCGGCCAGGCCATAGGCAAGCGAGTGGGCTTCGAAGCGATCTCGGATGAGGAAGCGCGGCCTGACTTCGAGGGCCCGTTCGCGGATGCGCTGGTTGAGATCTGGCGCGCGATCCGCGAGGGCCGGCTAGCGACGCGAACTGAAGGCGTTCAGCAAGTCCTCGGGCGCGAGCCGATCCCCTTCGCGCAGTGGGCAGAGGAAAACCGCGCAGCGTTCAAGCGTCGCGGCACGACTCGAGGCAAGTGAGCACGGTCTGTACCGTTTCCTCCCGCACGGAAGCGGCTAGCGGTAGCGGCCGCTGGGGGATGCCGTGGACCAGCGCCTCGATCACGTTGGGCAGCACGAAGAGCATTCGCTCCGACGACGTCACCCGCTCGAAGGTCGTGCGGAGTGCGCGCCGAAAGCCGAGTGACCCTTCGGGTACTTGCTCCGAGACCAGCTCGTGGAGCTCCGGCTCTGTGGCGTGTAAGTCCGCGAGGCCTTCCACGAGCGCGCGCGTGAACTCGGCGAGATCACCAGCGTGTTCGGCCATCACGCGCTCGATGACTTGGTGAACCTCCTCGACGTGGCGTTCATGCAACGCACTGAAGATGGACCGCTTGTCGGGGAAGTACTGATAGAGGGAGCCGATGCTGACCCCCGCCGCCTCAGCGATGCGGTTCGTGGTGACCGCATCCACGCCCTCGCGATGAATCACCCGCGGCACTGCCTCGAGGACAGCGCGGACGGTTTCCCGCGAGCGACCCTGGCGAGGTTCACGTCGCATGCGCTCGGGGCGGTGGGCTCTCATCGGCTCGACACTAGCATCTCTGCTCGGAGCGAACACGCAGGCGCGCCCCGCTGAACCGGCGAGCATCGAAGGCGCTGCGTGATTCGCCAGAGCTCGCGCAGGGCGCGATGCTAAGGAAGCGCGTGGTCACGAAACTGCGGCACTGGTGGCAGGAGATGCAGGCGAGCTTCTGGTTCGTGCCGACGCTGATGGTCGTCGGTGCGGTGGCGCTCGCCGCTGCCCTGATCGCGCTGGACACCACGAACGAGCCACAAGTGGCGAGCGAGTGGCCGCTGATCTTCGGCTCCGGCGCAGATGGCTCCCGTGCACTGTTAGCCACGGTAGCGGGTTCGATGGTGACGGTGACCGGCGTCGTGTTCTCCGTGACCATCGTCGCGCTCTCCCTGACCTCAAGTCAGTACACGTCGCGGGTGCTCCGGAACTTCATGCGCGACCGACGAAACCAGGTGGTGCTGGGGGTCTTCGTCGGCATCTTTGCCTATTGCTTGGTCGTGCTGCGGACGATCCACGGCGACAAGGACGAGGCGTTCGTTCCATCCCTCGCTGTCCTCGGAGCGCTGGTGCTCGCGTTCGTCGGCATCGCGCACCTGATCTTCTTCATCCACCACATCTCGATGTCGATCCAGGCGTCGAGCATCATCGCGGCTGCGGCCGAGGAAACGATCAGCGCTATCGAGACGCTGTTCCCGGAGAAGCTGGGGGATGGCGACGACGAGGAACTTGCGGCGAGTCCGGACGCGACCAACGAGAGCGGCTGGAAGCAACTTTCCGCAGAGAAAAATGGATACCTACAGAGCGTCGACACCGACGCGCTGCTGGAGTGGGCGCACGAGACCGGTTCCATCATCCGTCTGGAACGCACGATGGGTGACTTCGTGGTCGAAGGCACCTGTCTCGCCTCGGTTCTTCAGTCAGGCAAGCAAGACTCCAACGCCACGGACAAGCTGAACGTGACTTGCGTGCTGAGCCGCCTGAGGACCGTAGAACAAGACCCCACGTTCGGCATTCGACAGATCGTAGACATCGCCTTGAAGGCTTTGTCGCCCGGTGTGAACGACACCACCACCGCGGTGATCTGCGTCGACTACCTCAGCGCGATCTTCGTGAGCTTGAGCGACCGCATCTTCAGGCCGCCTCATGGCATGGACGACGGCGTGCCCAGAGTCATCGCGCGCGGCCCGACCTTCGCGGAACTCTTGGCCGAAGGATTCGACGAAATCAGGCAGAGCGCCGCGGGCAACGTCGCCGTGCTGACGCGGCAACTGGGCGCGCTGGAAACGCTGGCGAACGCGACCTCGAACGCCGGTCGCAGGCAAGCCCTGAGCAAACACGTGGAGCTCGTGCTCGCGACCGCCGAAGACTCGATCGCTCTCCCCGCGGATCGGGTTGGGATCCAAGCCATGGCACAGCGCCTGTCCCAGGCGCTGCGTGCGGCTTGAAGCGCGGGGGATGAAGCGCCACCCCCGCAGTGATAAGGCAAGCGCCATGGACCTCGGCGTATTTTCGATCAGTTTGGCGGTCAAAGACCTGTCTCGCTCGCGAGCGTTTTACGAGAAGCTCGGCTTCACGATGTCTGGAGGCGACGGTGAGGCGTGGGCAATCCTCGTGAACGGCGACACGGTGATCGGTCTCTTCCAAGGCATGTTCGAGAAGAACATGCTCACCTTCAATCCCGGCTGGAGCGGTCCCGGCCAATCCAAGGAGGGTTTCAGCGACGTGCGCGATCTGTGCAAGGCGCTCGAAGCCGCAGGGATCCAACCCACCTCGAAGCAGCTCGACGGCGACGCGGGTCCTGGACACATCACCCTCGAGGATCCCGACGGAAACCCGATCCTGATCGACCAACACGTGTAGCTCGAGCTGAGCCATCACTTGTGTGGCGTTCCCCTCCCCCCCAAAAACCTCCCGTGCGTGGCGCAGAGGCCTTGCGCGCCTGCCTGGAGCCCTTTCGTGCGTCCGCGGTACCTGCATGTGCATCCGCGGCACCTTCACGCGCGCCCAGAAGGCCTAGCGCGCGATCTCGGAGGCCTCTCGCGCCTACCGGAAGCTTCACACGCGAGCAACAACGCCTCCCAAGCGGCGCATTGAAGCCCATCGCACTTCGACCACGTCGCGCGCTGGGAGGGACGTGGGCTAAAGTGCTGGCATGAGCGAGCAAGACTTGGCTGCGGGCTTCGCCGCCAGCGTCGATGGCCTGGACCACCGCGTGCGCGTCGCGCGCTGCGTCGAGCTCGGGCGAGAGGCGAGGAGCGATAGCCGCGCGGCAACGCTCGTCGCGCAGCTCGCGGCGAGTCCAAGCAGCTACCTGCGCAGCCTGGCCCTGGCGAGCAGCTACGGCAGCGCGAGCAGTGAGCAAGTGTTGGCCGCCGTTCGGGGACCTTCCCAAGTGCTGCGCAAGCGCGCGTTGAAGCTCGCCGTCCACGTGTGCGACGACGAAGGGCTGAGCGTGTGTTTGGATCATGCCCCCGCCGGCGCGCGAAAGACGCTACTGCTCAAGCTGCGCCGCCATGGACGCACCGCAGCTGTGGACAGCTGGCTGCACGGGGTGTGGTCGGCGCAAGACCCGGACCAGCAACGCCTCGACCTGCTCGGCTATGCCTCACCGGAGCTGGTCAGCGAGCTGCTCGCTTCCAGTGATACAGCCGCCACGTTGAACCGCCTCACGCCTCACGGCTGGGGGCGCCTGGCGCGCTTCCACGGCGCGCTCGTCGCGTCATTGCTGAATCAAGCCCTGGACGAGGCCAAGGGCGGCATCGATCCGCGTCTGCGCTGGCGCTTGACCGCCGTGCTGCCAGAGCTCGCAGCGCACGCCGGCGAACAAGCGATCGCTCTGGTGGGCCGCCTGATGACCTTCGAACAGGCCCCGGGGTATTGGCTGGGTTCGAGCATCCAACAGCTCGCCAAGCGCTTCCCCGAGGCAATGTTCGATGAGCTCAAGCGCCTGCACATCGCCACGCGGCCGGTGCCCGCGCCGGGGGCATTCGGCGCGGTGCGCTTCACTAACCTGGCCGCACGTTTGGGCAGCGAACGCTTGTGCTACCTGCTCCTCCACGCGCCGACGACCCTCAGCGATGACCCAAAGCGCGGCAAGCGCTGGTACCTGAGCCTGCCCCAAGAGCAACGCGAACAGGTCTTGAGCACCTGGCTCAAGGGGATGGCCAGCGCCGGGGTGCAGCGCAGCTGGGGCGGCTTCTTGTTTCGCTACCTGGAGCCAACGCACCCCCAGCGCGACGAGGCGTTCCGGCGCTGGAGCGCGGCGGCCCGCGACACTCACGGCGTGATCTCCATCGCCCAGGTCGCGCACCTGCCTCCGGACCTGCAACAACGCGAGGCCACCCGCCACCTGACCGCCGTGGACTACCTCCAGACGCGGCCGCGGGAGCGCATTCAGTACGCGCGCTTCCTGGCTCCCGACGCCGCCAAGCAAATCGTGGCGCCCTGGCTCGGCCACCCTGAAGGAGAAGAGCGGGGCTACGCCTTGCGAGCGCTGATCGCCGCCGCCGAGTTCAACCCAGGCGCCACGCGGCTCGCCCTCGATCTCGTTTCCGCGAGGCGATTTGAGCAAGACCCGGTACGCGGGGTGATGCTCGCTAGCCTCGCGGATCTCCCGCGGCGTTGCTTTGGCGCTGAACACCTAGGACAGCTGGGTGAGATCGTGGACCACGCGCTGGACGCCGCGGATCTCTCAACAGGCACGAGCTTCCACCTCGACCGACTGCTCACCAGCCTGTTCCGACTGGACGCGCCTTGGGCCGCCCAGAACCTCAGCCGCTTGCTCAAGATCCGCGGCAATATCTCCAGCCTGGGTCTCTTGGTGGGGGTGGCGCGGGACGATCTCGCAGCCCTCGAGCCAGCCATCTGTGATCTCATGGGCACCTGGGCGACCCAGGAGCGCGCCGGCGCCTTGGCCTGGCTAGCGCTCAGCGCGGGTCCGCGGCTCGGCGAGATGCCTTCGGTGCTGGAAGCCATGCGCGCACTCGCGCGGAGCGTGCCCCTACTCGGCGTGGTGACGACCTTGCTCGCCCAAGTGCGCCGCGCGGATCCCAAGGCCTTCTCCGAGTTGGCAGATGAGCTGCTCGCCAAGGACGAGAGCTTCATCGCGGCCCCCAGCATCGCAGACTTCGTGGCCACTCAGCGCCAGAGTCGCTTGCGAGGCTTCCTTGGCGAGCGCCCATTGCACGGGCGCTTCTCCAGCGAGCAGACGCGCTGGGTGATCCACTTCCGACTGGGGCACGGCAGCTGGACGGCCCGCGACCAGTGTACCCGCGCGGAATCGCTCGAGGCGATCCTGGCAGACACCGAGCGCGACGTGCCTACCCTGCGTAGCTGCCTGGATCAGCTCACGCGCTTGGCCTTCGCGCCGAGCCAGCTGCTGATCCGCTTCGCGAGCGATCCGAGGGCGCCGCTCCGTGAGATGGCGGTGCGTGCGCTGCCCCACCTCGACGACGGGAGCGGCCTCGCGACGCTTCAAGAGTGCCTCGGCGACGATCGCGCGCGCTGGGCGATCTACGCGTGGCGTAAGCAGCTCTTGGCACTGCCACGCAGCGAGGTCATCGAGATGCTGAAGAGCGTGCCGCTCAAGCAAGTCACCGTCGCCAAAGAGGTGATCCGACTGCTCGGTGACTACGCGGGTGAACCCGGACTTCAGCTCTTGCTGAGCTACGACCGCAGTTCGCTCCACCGCGACGTCCACCTCGCGCTGCTGCGAGCGCTGTGGCCCCACCTCGATCGCGAAGAGGCATGGCAAGTGTGGGAAGAGGCATCCGACAGCTCGGATTGGGTGCTGGCGAGTCGCCTCGCGGAGATCCCCACTGCACGCCTGAGCGCCGAGAGCGAAGCGCGCATCACCCGGCTGTTCAGCAAGTTGCTGCAGCGCCCGGAGCTGGACGCCCGCCTGGCGCTCCTAGGCCGCGTGGCGTACATCCCCTTGGTCGACGCCGAGCGGGTGCTGTGGAACGCCTGCGCCGCGGGGCTACGCGCGGAGCAAGCTGCGGAGGCCGTCGCGGCGTTCAACGCCTGCATGCATCGCATGCAGGGCCGTGAAAGCGAGCAGCTCGCGCGGGCGCTGCTCCAGTTGACCGAGGTCACCGCCAAGCGTCATATCCTCGCGGCACTACTAGAGGTACTACCGAACCACCTGGGCCCTTACGCTGGCAAGGCCCGCACCGACGTGGGCAAGCAGGTGCTCACCGGCCTGATCGCCGATCCGCTGCTGGCCCCTCAAGCCATTCGCCTGGCAGGCAGGCTGTATGACTTCCGGCGGCTGAGCGAGCTGCTCACGTCGCTGTCGGACCAGAACCTGCTGCACTACGACAGCATGGAGGCCGCACTGAGCGCGGTGCGCCACGCAGTGCATCCGTCACAGATCGAGGGCCTGCTCTCCAACGCAGAGGACCCGCGGCTGCGACGCATCGCCTTGGAAGCCCTGCTCGCAACCTCCAAGCCCAAGCGGGGTTGGGGCAAAGAGCAGCGCGAGCGCCTGGCAGTCTATCAGGCCGACCAGGATCCGTTGGTCGCGAGCCGCGCGGCGTGGGTGGTGCCGCGGTAGCTCGCCGACCGCCGCGCCTCGACCCGGAGTGCCCGCAGATAAGCGGCGCGCCTAGGACCAGCGTGCACACCGCGCGGATCAGCAGGTTTCCGTCCTCGAACACCACGCGGAGCGTCGCGCGTTGAAGAGCACGACTGGCAGCGCGAAGCTCCACGCAGTCAACATCGCAATCCGCCTGGTGATCGATCGCGTGCGCGTTGGCTCCACAACGAAGCCACTGACGAAGGATCTCGATTCGCAGGCTTAGCGCGAGGTGAGGACGGCTCGAGTTGACTTCGAGGTCACGACCTGTTTGGAGATCCAGGAGCAGCGATGCCAAGCGACGAACGAGGATCTGTAATGGGGTGAGGATGATGAGCTCGAAGAAGAAGAGCGGCTCGAAAGGTCAGAAAGGGAGACCGAACAACCCACGCACGAGTTCGACTTGGAAGCTGTTTCCGCTGTATGGGCTGGCGCTTGACGACGAGAAGGACGGCTTCAACGACCCGCTGTGGGGAGACGCGACTTTAGTGTCGCTCACGGTGGCGCGGGAGCGCGTAGCGCGTGGGGCAACCTCGGATGCTGTTCTAGTCTTGACTCATGGGCGACTGAGCGAAGCCCTGGGCGAGCGGACCCCAGGGAATCGGGAGACGTTGGTAGAGTTTCCTCCCGAAGGTTATGTCGCAGTGCGAGCGCGCGGCGATGAGGCAGCCGAGAGGCGAAGAGCTGAAAAGATTCGCGCGATGCTCACTGGGACCAGATTTCTTCGCGGCCTTCGAGCGACTGCCTTCTGTGGGAACCCTCGCGAATACGCCTGGTATCTTGCTCCCAAGTCTCTCACGCTCGGCGGAGGAGCCCCTCCATCAGCGCAAATTCAACAGATCGTGAACCCCAACATTGTTCAGAAACCCGTATCGGTTTCCAAACAAGCACTTCGCAACTCAGTCCGCACTGGCGCGCCGATCATCGCTGGAGAGTCGTGGGACCTTCACTATCAGCACGGCATCTGCAGGGTGCTCAACACGCTGACCCCATCGAGCCTGGAGAAACGCATCATCACCTCCGCGTTGATCGCTCAGGACGCGGCATGCTCTTCAAACTTCGCGAAGCTGCAACTCGCTGTGACCTCGTACGAGATCCTCTTCAATACGAAGAACTTCACAGATCTCGAAAAGCGTGTCAGCAGCTTCGTCGTGAAGCTGCCAAACGGCCTGACGCTCCAAGACATCTTCAAATCGAGGCACGATCTCACGCATCGAGCACGGCAGGACAACGAGGCTTCGATTGAAGCCTTGTCGACAGCAGCTGTCGTTGTGGCTTGGACTCTCATCGACATCGCGACGGCTTTCTCGGAGAAGCTCACCGCGAAGCAGTTTGATGAGTACGTCGACGCTCTGGTTCGCAGCCGTGAGCTCGATGAAGTGATCGGTCGGGTGATAGGAGAGGAGAACTATCGCGCGCACAGGCAGCTTGTGCACGAAGCGACCAAGGAGAAGCGCGGTGCCTTGTCGCTCAACCAGTCGCCGCCGCCATAGGGCAAGTCACGAGACGAGAAGCAAGGCGACGCCCCGATCACCCAATATCCGTGACCTGCCCCGTCCTTGCCTCGTCGCCCAAAGAGCGTTGCCTTAGGTCCTCCAAGAAGACGCTGGTCGTGGCCAGGGCTTCGAAGGTCGCGCCGTTCGTGCTCGTTCCCCGTTTGCGCTCAGCCATGCCCAGTTCCTGTCCCGGATGTGTCATCCGGCGGTGCGAGCTGCGCGTACAGCTCATGAAGTTTCGCGCGGAGCACCTCCTTCGGGGGCAGCACCGTCTGGTACTCGGCTACGAGGGTGGGCGACGTCGTCCGCGCAAGCGCGTATTCCACAACTTCGTCGTCCTTCGTCGCGCAAAGCAGAACGCCGATTGAAGGCCGCTCGTGAGGCTTCTTCACGTCGCGATCGAGCGCCTCAACGTAGAACGAGAGCTGTCCAAGATCGGCGGGCCTGAATTTCTCGGTCTTCAGCTCGAAGGCTACGAGGCACTGCAGCCCTCTGTGGAAGAACACGAGGTCGACCGCGAAATCCTGGTTGCCTACCTGCAACGGGTACTCCGAACCCACAAAGCAGAAGTCTCGACCTAGCTCCGTGAGGAAGCGTCCCAAGTTGCGAAGCAACGCCGTGTGGAGATCAGCCTCGGAGTGGTCAGCGGTGAGGCCGAGGAACTCGACATTGTATGCGCTCTTGAACTCAGCCAGGGCGGTCGGATGAGTTTGTCTCAGCACTGGTGAGACTTTCTTCGCCGGCTGCGCATCGCGAAGGACCGCACCTGATCGTAGCTGGCGTTCAAGCTCGCGGGAGGTCCATCGTTCCTTGATGGCGGTGAGGATGTAGAACTCCCGCGCCTCGACGGCTTTCGTCTGGCCGAGGATGAGCAGGTGATGCGTCCACGGCAATTGTCTCAGCAGCGCTGAGACTTTTCGATGCCCATGGTACGCCTCGTAGAACTGGCGCATCCGGAACAGGTTCGGCCGGGTGTACCCGCGGGTGCCGGGGTAGCGCCGCGCGAGATCGGCAGCGAGCTCCTTGACCACGCCGTCCCCCCACTCAGCGCTCGCGATCTTTCGGCTGATGTACTCTCCGAGTTCCCAGTAGTGTTCGACGAGCACTGCGTTCACGGCCTGGTGGCCACGAGCACGCGCAGTCTCGATGAGTGCCACGACCTCGGCGAACCGCTTCTCGTCCCCGACGGTGCGAGTCCGATTCGTTCGGGGAGCCGCGCGCCCCACCTTGGTAGCGCGGCGCTTCATCGGAGAGGTCTTCTTGGCCATGGGAGAGCGTCCAGGTTCGGGCCCGCATCAGAACTCCGCAAGCAAATCTGTTGCCCTTCGCTCGCCACGCGCGCCCGACCCTGGTGAACGCCAGGCCCAACAACTCACCCCAACGAACCAACCCACCTCGCTCCATGTCCGTTACCCAGCCACGCCAAGTCGCGCTAGGGCTAACGGAACACGCGATGCACGAGGACATCCAGAAGTACAACGCCGCTCAGTCAGCAGGCTCTCGCGAGATCTGCGAGGCGCTGGCGACAGCGATCGACGCAGGACTCAAGAAAGCTGAGAGCAAGATCTGGCACGGCGCTCCGGTGTGGTTCATCGATGGCAATCCCATCGTCGGCTACTGGGTGCGCAAGACGCACGTGCAGCTGCTCTTCTGGAGCGGGCAGTCCTTCGAGAAGCCGCTGCTTCAGCCCGAGGGTAAGTTCAAAGCCGCGGAGCTGCGCATCACCGATGCGTCGCAGATCAAGCTGCGGGATCTGAAGCGCTGGCTGCGAACAGCTCGGACGGTGCAATGGGACTACAAGAACGTCGTCAAGCGGCGCGGCGTGCTCGAGAAGATCGGTAGCTGGTAGCCGTTACGATCGCAGGATGCTCTCGAGCTTCTTCCCCCTGGCGAGCTCATCCACCAGCTTGTCGAGGTAGCGGATCTTCTGCATCAGCGGATCCGCGACGTCTTCGACGCGCACCCCGCAGATGACTCCTGTGATGAGCTCGGCCTTCGGGTTCCAGCGCGGTGCGGCGCCAAAGAACGCCTCGAAGTCGACCTTCTTGTCGATGGCGCGCTGCAGAGCCTTGCCGCGATAGCCGGTGAGCCAGGCGATGACCTCGTCGACCTCCTGTTGCGTGCGGCCCTTCTTCTCGACCTTTTGCACGTAGAGTGGGTACACGCTGGCGAACGACATCGCGAAGATGCGCGGCTTCTTCGCTGCGTCCGCAGAAGCAGGCTTCGTGACACTCGCTTTGGTGGTCGTCTTCTTGGCGGTCGCTGTCTTTGCAGTCGCTTTATTGGACGTCGTCGTCTTTCCCGTCGCTGGTTTGGTCGCCGCCTTCTTGGGCTTCTTCGGGGCGGCCTCCTTCTCGGCGATCTCGGCGAGGCGTGTGCGTACGAGGGCGCTCACAATCTTCTTTGGCAGCGGCTTGTCGGGCGGAAACGCGATGCCACCTTTCGTCCCCTTGTAGCCATCGACGAGCGCGCCGAGCTTCGGGACGACGTTGCCGCTGTGGGGGTAGTACCCGCAGTTCTTCCCGAAGAAGGCGAAGCCCGCAGCGACCTTTCCGTTCGGCAACCGGAAGGCCGGCATGTTGTAGCTGATCGTCTCCGTCGCGGTCGGCAGCAACTCACGCAAATGCTCACACAGCCGCGTGAGCGTCGCGCGTGCGGTGAGGTTCTCGATGCCCTCTAGATAGGTGTCGATGGGGCTCTTCGCTGAACCGGTTCGGGTCGACTTCTTGGGAGCCTTGGTCGCGGCGGCGTCGCGCGCGCGCTTGCCATAGGTCTTGGCGGTGAGCTGCTTGAACGACTTGCGGACGATGCCCTTCAGCACGCGCAGGTCGACCTTGCTGAGGTCCTTGATGTAGAGGCAGCCGACACCCGTGGTGTGGGGCCCTAGCTTCTCCAGCGCGGCTTCGTGGTAGGCGATCCCGTCGAGGAGATAGATCGTGGTCGCCGCCTTGCGTGGCGAGAACCCAGCTGCTGGCGCCGTGCCCTTACGACCGCTGTCGTACTCGTAGGAGTACTCGCCGAAGCCGACGATCGAAGAACCGCTCATCGTCGGTTCGAGTCCCGTCGCTTCGCGCATCAGCTCGAGCAGCGCGAGCGCGTCGCGGCGTCGCCCAGCGGGTGCGACGGCATCCAGAAAGGTTTGGACTTCGGTAGCGGTGTTCGTTGCCACGGAGGCAAGGTACTCGGCGAGCGAGCTTCGAGTCTACGGCCGCGGGAGCCGCTATTCAGTGTTTGGGACCGAGGAGCGGTCGTCTGAGGGTGAGGGGCACCGCAACGGCACCGCGCAGTCGAGGCGCTACCGAATCGCGCGAAGCACTTGTGGTCGAGGACGGACCGATCACGACGTCGAGCCCACACTTGCGCCTGGAGGAGGCTCGAGGTCGGCACGCTGATGGTGAATCCGCACGGCACTAGGCTCGGCGATGCCTCCTCGAGAAGGTCGTGACGGATCACGAAGCTGAAGTGCGTCACGGTCTTCTCCCCCCTGGCCATCTCGAGACGTGCGCGTTACACTCTCTGTATTACGTGCGTACGAACGAGGTTGTACCATGATGGTCAAGAAGCTCTCCGCAGTTGGCAACAGCCTGGGTCTCATCATCGAGCGGCCCATCCTCGAGCTGCTCGAAATCACCAAGGACACCCCGCTCGAGGTCACGACGGACGGCGAGGCGCTCATCATTCGCCCAGTGAAGCGGGCGCCGCTGATGGATCGGGCGCTGGCCTCCGCCGACCGGCTGATGGACGCCCACGAGGAGACTTACGTGAAGCTCGCCAAGTGAGAGATGCCAGTGGAAATCGAGTTCCTCACGGTGGAGGTGGTGCTCGCACTGCACCAGCGCCAGCTTGAGCGGTTCGGCGGCGGCGCGGGCGTGCGTGATCGCGGCCTCCTGGAGTCGGCGGTCGCCCAGCCGCAGACGTCGTTCGGCGGCACCTATGCACACGAAGGCCTGTTTGCGATGGCGGCGGCGTACCTGTTCCACATCGTCTCGAACCATCCCTTTGTCGATGGCAACAAGCGCGTGGGGTTGCTCGCAGCGCAGGTCTTCCTCGATGTAAACGGCGTCACTCTGGACCACGACTCGGAGGCCTTCTACGCGCTGACCATGGGCGTTGCGGAGGGGCGTATCGAGAAGTCCGCGGTCGTCGCCGAGCTCGAGCGCATCGCAAAGTCCAAGCCGGCGACGTAGCCGGCACGATCTCGGCGAGCCGCGCGGGAACGAGCGCGCTGGCTCTGGTTTGCCTCGAACTCCACCGGCAGCGTCCAGTGGACGGCTGTTTTTCCCCTCGACCTTCGCTGGCCCGAGTGAGAACGGCGTGGAAGCTGACGGTCACTGGCCGTCTCCTCGTCTTCCAGCCGATGAAGATGATCGCGCTGCGCGTGCCGACAGACCGAGCGCGTGCTCAGACTCCTAAATACCTGCCGGGGCTCAGCTTCTTGGGAACACCCACTGCGAACTGACAAGACCCGCCCAGATGAGCCCGAAACGAACAAAGGCCCCTCACGCGAGTGGGGGCCTTTTTCGTGGCGGGCTCCGAGAGTAGGACTCGACTGCGACCCAAACAGGTCGCAGCCACGAGCCGAAGGCGAAGTGGAACCTGGTGAAGATGTCCTACAGCTCTCCCAGAGGAGCCCAGAACGAACAAAGGCCCCTCACGCGAGTGGGGGCCTTTTTCGTGGCGGGCTCCGAGAGTAGGACTCGACTGCGACCCAAACAGGTCGCAGCCACGAGCCGAAGGCGAAGTGGAACCTGGTGAAGATGTCCTACAGCTCTCCCAGGAGCCCAGAACGAACAAAGGCCCCTCACGCGAGTGGGGGCCTTTTTCGTGGCGGGCTCCGAGAGAGACTCGACTGCGACCCAAACAGGTCGCAGCCACGAGCCGAAGGCGAAGTGGAACCTGGTGAAGATGTCCTGCGAGGAGCCCAGAACGAACAAAGGCCCCTCACGCGAGTGGGGGCCTTTTTCGTGGCGGGCTCCGAGATGAGACTCGACTGCGACCCAAACAGGTCGCAGCCACGAGCCGAAGGCGAAGTGGAACCTGGTGAAGATGTCCTACAGCTCTCCCAGAGGAGCCCAGAACGAACAAAGGCCCCTCACGCGAGTGGGGGCCTTTTTCGTGGCGGGCTCCGAGAGTAGGACTCGACTGCGACCCAAACAGGTCGCAGCCACGAGCCGAAGGCGAAGTGGAACCTGGTGAAGATGTCCTACAGCTCTCCCAGAGGAGCCCAGAACGAACAAAGGCCCCTCACGCGAGTGGGGGCCTTTTTCGTGGCGGGCTCCGAGAGTAGGACTCGAACCTACGACCAGGCGGTTAACAGCCGCCCGCTCTACCAACTGAGCTATCTCGGAATGGTTGGGAGGCGGAAGGCTACTCATAGCGGCGATCTGGTCAAGAAAAACTGACGGAGCACGTTGAAATCCCAACGTTTTGCGGGGTTTTGGCGAGCACCGACAACGCGGCCCAGCGCTCCCTCCGATGCCTCCGCGCGCTCCCAAATCACCCAGCCCGAACTTCCGCAGACCCCGCGATCGGTGCGGCGACGGACGTCGCACCTCCCCCCCTGCCCTGACTCTCAAGCGGGCTCCCGCTGCCCGAACGCCTGGCCGCAGCGTAGATGCCGATCGATTTTTTGGGGGGGGAGAGGTCCAGCAGTCTCAGCCGCACGTCTCCCTACGGCAATGCTCAAGCGCTTCGCACCGAGAGCTCGACGTCGGATCCGAACGGAAGTGAGACGTAGCCGCCGGTGGGCGCTCGGATCAGCCCGAGGTAGTCTGGGCTGTGGTCGGCGTTGTCCGCGACGATCAGCGCGCCCTGGCGTAGGTGCGGCTCCACCAGCTCGAGCACCTCGCGGTACAACGCCTTCGCGCCGTCGAGCAGCAGCAAGTCGACTTCCGCAGGGAGATCGCGCTGCAGGGTCTCCAGGGCGTCGCCTTCGCGGATCTCCACCAGATCGGCTAGCCCAGCTTCCTCCAGGTGCTGCCGCGCGCGCGCCACTTTGCCTGGCTCGAACTCCGTGGTGATCAAGCGGCCGCCACCGTTGTCCCGCAGCGCCGCCGCGAGGTGCAGCGTCGAAACGCCAAACGACGTCCCGTACTCCACGATGTGCTTCGCGTGGGTGCTGCGCGCGAGGAGGTAGAGCAGCCGCCCGGTTTCCGGCGATACCGGCAGCGGGATGTCCTTTAGCAGCCCATACAGCTCGCGGTACTGGGTCTTGCTCTGCATCAGCTCGTGCGTCAGCCGGGTGCGCTCCGCGCTAGATAGTGCCGCGACCTCCGGGACCTGAAACGGGGACAGTCCCTGTGCCTCGCGGAACAGGCGGTCGAGCAGCGGGGTGATCTGAGTCAGCGTGGTCATGCGATTCTCCGTTTGGGCTACTTGGGTCACCCGGTTAGAATGCGACGAATCATTCGCATTCGCGATTCGCATCACAAAAGCGCAGCATGGCCAAACGTAAGACACCGCAGATCTCCGCAAGAAAGGCCCCACAACAGGCTCGCTCCAGCGACCTGGTGGCTGCGGTGCTCGAGGCCGCTGTTCAGGTTTTGGTCAAGCAAGGAGCGCCTCGCTTCACCATGGCGCGGGTGGCGGAGAAGGCGGGCGTCAGCGTTGGGTCGCTCTATCAATACTTCCCGAACAAGGCGGCCATCCTGTTTCGACTGCAGAGCGACGAGTGGCGCGAGACTCGAGAGCTCCTGCGCTCGATCCTCGAGGATGCGAGTGTGCCTCCATTGAACAGGCTGCGAGGGGCGGTCCACGCCTTCGTGCGGTCGGAATGTGAAGAAGCAGCGGTCCGTGGCGCGCTGGACGATGCCGCGCCGCTCTACCGGGACGCCCCAGAGGCGAAAGCCGCGCGCGAGGCGTCCGCAGCCACCATGCGGCGCTTCGTCACCGAGCTCTTGCCAGACACTCCAGCGCCCCAGCGCGATCTCGCTGAGGAGCTCTTGAAGACCACGCTCAGCGCGGTGGCCAAGCAGTTCTCGGAGGCGCCGCGCACGGAGTCTGAAATCGAAGCCTACTCCGACGCACTGGCTGACATGCTGTGCGCCTACGTGGAGAGGGTCGCCGCTAGCTAGTGAGGCGGATCAGTTCGCCCCACTAGATGCGCTCCACGTCGTGAAAGCGCCGGACATCCATGATAATATTTCCGTTCGGCTTTTCGCTCAAGACGTCGGCCAAGCGATGGTCATGGAGGATCTGCGGGTCCTCGTAGCTGAAGACAGCGTGAACGGGCTGCATGGTGGTCTCGTCGAGGCCCGACACGCTCACCATCACTTCAATCTCTTGTTCGACGTAGTCCGCAGGGGTGAGACCGAACAACGGGCTGTCCTCGTCGATGGGGTGCATGATCACGAAGGCGCGAGCCAACACCGGCGCGACGTCACGAGCGAGCTTGAGATCCACCATGCGATAGAACGTCTTGCCCTCCGCGGTGTGCACGGTGCGCGTCAGTACACAGCGCACCCGCGCGTCTAGCACGGAGTCGTTTCGATCGTTGCCGATGCGCAGCATCAGCGTCTTCACCCCGTCGTGGGGACCAATCACGACGTTGCGGGAGAAGACGATGCGCGCACTGGCGCGAGCGAACTTGCTGAAGACGAGGCCGGTGAAGATGGCCGTCACGAACACGCCACAGATGGACTCGATGGTCATCAACACATTCGCGATCTCAGACTGGGGGTACATGCCGCCATAGCCAATCGTGGCCATCGTCTGCACGCTGAAGAAGAACGCGTCTTTGAACGAACCGGGCGTCATGTTCGCGACGCCCCCCAGGCGCCAGTAGCAGATGGCGAACGCTAAGTTCATCACCACGTACACGGCGCCAAGCAAGCTGATGGCGCGCGTCCACGAAGCGCGAAGCAGCAAGTGATAGATGTCGCGCAACGGGTGGAGCCGGGCGCCGACGATAATGACCTGAGAGGTACGTTGCTGCTCTTGAGCCATGGTCGCGGTGCCTACCTCGGCTGACTGAACGCAGAAAGCCAGCTGAGTTCTCAACCGCAGACCAGCGGGATTCGTGCGCTCAGTGCGGGCCGCAGTCTGTACGTGGCGCCGAGCCCCCACGCGGGGGGAGCTGACCTCATGCGCTAGCGCGTCAAGGACGATTGCCGCACGGATCAACAGCGCACAGGTACGCGCGTGTGCTGCGGGCTACGACCAAAGCCATGGCTTCTCGATCTTTCCGTAAAGGGATCTCCGACTGCCGGCAACAGAGGCCACGGGGGTCAAGAAGGGAACCGCATGAAAGCAACAGAACTCGCCGCGCTCTGCCTGACCCTGACCCTTGTCGCCTGCGGAAGCGACGACAGCTCCGCCACCGGCGGCGGCGCCAACGGTGGTAGCGGCGCGGCCGGAGGGAACGGTGGCAGCGCGGGCAATGGTGGCACTGGCAACGGCGGAGCGGGCGCCCTGGGCGGCGGCGGCGGAAACCCCGACTGCTTGCCGGACAACCTCGACAACACCACCCCGTTCTCGGATGTGTACCGCGTGCTGCACCTCGGAGACACGACCTTCCAAGGTGAGCCCTATGAGATCATCTCGGCGATGCCCTGGACCTACACGCTCTCGAACGTGCAGTGCAACAAGGGCTTCGACGTGCAGGAGACGGACACCCACTACATCGTGGATAGCAACTTCGAGCTGCCCTACATCCCCGGCGTGATGGAAGACGTTGCGTGGATCCCTGGGGATAAAAACAAGGGCTGGGCCATCGGCAGCAATGACGACCCCGCAGAGCTCGTGCAGAAGAACGGCGGGATGCGCCCCTTCGTGTATCACGTGAACGCCGGCTACGAGTACGGCTACTTCATCTACAACGACGACCCACTGCCGGACGATCCGATCCGCTACACCGGCTTCCGCCCCACCTGGGTGGTGCACCCTGAAGGCAACGACTACACGATGTTCTTCCTGGACTCTGCCGCGCCGGACTCCCAAGGCTTCGAGTGGCCGAGGCATGGTGCGGACTGGGAGCTCAACTTCGGCCTCTATGTGGATCCCGACGGAAAGGTGTACGTCCCCAAGGCAGAGAAGGCTGCCCTCGCGAACCACGACGAAGGCTGGGACGACTACCACGGCTGCGTCACCATCAATCGCGCGAGCGCGCCGATCCCCACGACGCGCACCCAGTTCCCCGGTAACGAGTCCTACTATCCTTCGGAGACCTTCCTGCCAGGCTACGCCTCCGCCGGTGCCCCGGGTCACAAGTACTGGGGTCAAAAGGGCCGCCTGATGGAGGAGGTCGCGATCTGGGAGGATGACGGCGCCCCTGGGCTCAATTCCCCAGGGAACTATCACAAGCCCTACTCTGGAGGTTGTGACCAGGCCGGCTTCAACTTCGCCCACGCGGAGGGGTTCACCTGGCCCGAGCTACGCGCCGCGCGCACGGAGATGGGCGACGTCCCGACCCGGGAGCAGATGTACAAGATCACCCTCTACCGCTACCTCGGCCAGGAGGATCGCACGGAGTTCCTCGGCACGCTCTCCTACGAGCAACAGCCAAACGGCGAATGGATCCCTACGGGCGACGGCCCGGAGGTGCACTCGTTGAACGATGCCAACGGGCGCTTCATCGTCAACGGTCCGGTATTCCAAGACCGCGGCGACCATGTGTTCGCCGTGCTGGAAGACATCTAGTGCAGCGCTCAGCGACGCTGGTTGCGCTACGCTTGCCGGAGTGAGGCACCCCAACGTCGGTCGAGTGTTTCCTCGTGGTTTCTGCTTCGACGGCACGCGGATCTGGCGCCGTCGGTCGCTCGGGTCAGCTTGTCCGGCCCCTCGGCGCGTGATACCTGCTTGAGATGACGGCAACGCAGCGTCGAGCGATTGGACTCCTGCTTCTCTCGTCGGTCGCTGGCGTTGGCTGCTCGCCCGAGACCACCACATCGCCCGCCGACGCGGGTTCGCCCACGCACGACGCGGGGACCCACGATGGGAGCGACCAGGACGCGGGAACCCACGACGCGAGCACCGACAGCGGTGACGCTGCGGTAGCCAGCAACACCGAAGCGGATCTCGACGCGTTCTTCAATGCCCACGGTGGTCGCGCGGCGTTCCCGCCATCCTACGTCGACGCCGTCGAGGCGATGTTGCGAGCTGAGGACGAGGTGACCGCAGGCAACTACAGCGCGGTTCGCACACGCATCGACGAGGTGTTCACCCGCTACCCCCTGTCGGATCAGGTGTGGTGGTCTGGCGTCGGGCTCGACGGCACGAACGTAGGCACGCCCGTCGCGTACTACGGGCTGCGCATGCTCGACGAAGTCGCGCGCGTCGGGCTCGCTCCCCCGCCCTCGAAGACCCACGACATCACGCTAACGGTGGTGTTGGTCGCGTGCGCTGACGGCCAGCGTCCAGTTGACGCTGCGCGCACCCAAGGCGAGACGGTGCATCTCGAGCTCGACCAAGGCGTGGTCGCCGACGATCACCGCTTGATCCGCCAGTCGCTCAACTTGTTCCGTCAGTACGTGGGGGCAATCAGCGAGGGCGCGCTGCGCCTCGGAGTCGAGATCGAGCACGTCGACGGGTGCATCGACGTCGGCTTCCAGGAGGCTCAACCGGTTTCTGGGTTGCTCGATGCGGGGCAGGCAGTGTCTCAAGTGGACGCGAGCGTCGCAAACCGCACGGATATGTGGTGGGTGATCTACCCGTCGAACGTCCCGAGCGACTCCATCTTCGACGAGACGCCGTTCATCACGGGCGGCATGGGCGCTTGGGGTGCCGCGCCGCTCTTCATGATCGACGACCTGTGGCTCGTGCGAAAGCCGCCGCACCTCGGCTCCGGGCTCTACAGCGAGGTCGAGCGACGGGTGTACCTGCCGCAGTGGCTGCAGCACGAGTTCTTCCACCACCTCTTCCGCACCTGGCCGAACTTCGCTCTCGAAGCGACGCCTCATCAATGGTTCGACCGCAGCACCTGGCCGAGCGACTTCGTCGGCGCGTGGGAACCGGACTACTACGCCGAGGCGCTCCATCGCCGGCTGTCGACCGCCACGCCGAGCATCACCGCGGCGTTGCGTGTCGCGCCGGGGAGTGTCGACCTCAGCGCAGTCACCACGGCGGATCTGGTAGGAGAATACGAGCGCTCGCCGGTAGAGAATGGGTGGCACTCGGTCACGCTGGTCCTGGAGAACAACGCGCTGTTCTGGACCAATGCGGGTGGCGCCCGTTGGTCCCTAACGTGGATGAACGGCGAACTACGCACTCAGGATGACTGTCCCTACGGCCCACAAATCGTCGGCGTGGACCTCGAGCACGACAGCGAAGGCACGGCGACGCTACCCGTCACCGGCTTGCGCTTTGGGGGCGAGCTGTACAGCCGGCGCTGAAGCCGGCAGACCCAGTTCCTCACGGTAAAACGGCGACGCTACGCTCCCGGCGTCGGAACCAACCCAAGCCTTGCCCCAAGCGGTGCGGCGCGCCGAGCCACAGGCCAACGAACATCGGCAGGATGAACGCCACGATCCAGCTTTGTCCGCCACCGAGGGTGGTGAACGCTGGACCAGGGCAAACACCCCCGATGGCCCATCCGGTGCCGAAGATCGACGCGCCGACCAGCAGCTTGGCGTCGACAGCGGTACGCGTTGGCAAGTCCAAGCGACACAGCTGAGCGCGCTCACGGCGCAGCGCGATGCGGTGCGCGATCGCGTAGGCGCTAGTAGCGCCCAGCATCACGAACAACAGCGACGGATCCCAGTGACGCACGTCAACCCAGCCCAGGATGTGCTCGGGGCGCGTCAGCTCGGCGAAGCCAAGCGCCAGTGCGAGGACGACCCCCACAGCAAACACAAACAACGTCTGAAGCGCTTTCATGACCAACCTCCAGCAACGAGCAACGACCGCACCAACATCCCCACGCCAGTAAACGTCCCGACCGCTACGCACGAACGCAGCGAGAAGCGCCCCACGCCGCACACTCCATGGCCGCTGGTGCAGCCATTACCGACACGCGCACCAAGACCAAGCAAGAGTCCCGCCAGCACCATCAGACCGACGGGCGCGGGCGCGGAGTCGGCCAGCGCTCGAGGCATGAACAGGCGGAGCAGCCCGCCACCGAACAGCAGCCCCAGCATGAACACCGCGGCAAAGCGGCGCTCCACCGCTGGACCATCAAGCAGCTTCGCTGCGATCCCGCTGATACCGGCGATCCGTCCCTGGACGATGAGCAAACTGCCCGCCGCCGCTCCGAACAGCACCCCAGCGCCTATCAAGCTCAGATAGCTCCACATCGATTGGCCTCCATGCGCCCCGTGACGATTCTCGGTGGGCTTCGGTCAAACCCTATGGATACACGAGTAGCTCGGCCATGCTTGAAGCTCCAAATCAGTTGACCCATGCTCCAACCGCCGCAAATGGATCTGCTGTCTGAGTTCCTGAGTTCGATTCGCTTATCCGGCTCGATATTTTTCCGCGCGGAGTTCGGCGCACCCTGGGCGTTGTCCTCGCCTGACTCCGCGCAGCTCGCGCAAGCCCTGCTGCCTGCGGCCCGTCAGATGGTGTTGTTCCACGCCATCCAAGCAGGCGAGTGCTGGGTCGAACTCGAAGGACGGCCTCAGCAACCGTTGAGCGCCGGAGATGTCGTTCTATTTCCCTTCGGCCATGCCCACAGCATGGGCGCGGGGGGTGCACAGAAGATTGAGAGCATCGCGATGCTGTTTCCTGGTCCTCCGCCCTGGACCACGCCGCCGCGCATCGCGTACGGAGGTGAAGGGGAGACCACGCAGATCGTGTGTGGCTTCCTTCACGTCGACAAGGCGCTGTTCAACCCGCTGCTCTCGAGCCTGCCCCCGTTGCTGGTCGTGAAGCCTGACGCTAGCCACTGCGGCTCCATGGTGCGCTCGAGCATCGAGTTCCTGTCGCGCGAGCTCGACAACGGCAGCCCTGGCAGTCACTCCGTGTTGGGGCGCCTGACGGAGCTCTTGTTCGTCGAGGTGCTGCGGCAGCACATGGCCCAGCTCAAGACGAGTGAGCTCGGCTGGCTGGCCGCGTTGAAAGACGACGGGATCCGGCGCAGCCTGGAGCTGATCCACGCGGAACCTGCCGAGCCTTGGAGCGTGGAGGAGCTGGCCAAGCGCGCTGGCATGTCGCGCTCGGGCTTCGCCGCCCGCTTCAACGAGCTGCTGGGTGAAGCGCCGGGGCAATATCTGACACGCTGGCGTATCCAGCTCGCATCTCAGCGCCTCCGCGACACCGACGAGAGCATCGCCAGTGTCGCTGCGAAGGTCGGCTATGGATCGGAGTCCGCGTTCAGCCGCGCGTTCAAGCGCGAAGCCGGTCGCGGCCCGGCGGATTTCCGCAAGGCACTACAGAAGGGCTGAAATGCTCAGTACCCGGGGGGCTTCTGAAAGCCGCCCATCACGCCTTCGAGCAGCTCTGCAAAGCGGAGCGTGCGATAGTCCTGGTAGCGATCTCCGACGATCTGCACGTTGATTGGCAAGCCGTGAGACGCGCGGCCGACGGGTGCGCTCGTGGCCGGCAAGCCGAGCAGCGACGGCAGGGCGATCCACGCGAACAAGTCGGTGTACGGGCGCTCCTGCCCGTTCACGCTGAGCTTGCGTCGCGCCAACAGTGGGTCGTGATCATGACGAATGGCGGTGGTCAGCGCGGGCGGCATCAGGATCACGTCGTAGTCGTTGAACACCTTCGAAAACGCCGCCCCCAGTTGAGCCCCGCGCTCCTGCTGCTGGCGTGTCTCCGCCGAGCGCTGGTTCAACCCAAGCAGGAAGTGACCAAAGTCCGCAGGTGCGTTGAGCGCCTTCGAGAGGAGCGGCATCAAGCGGCCAGCGAAGCCCATCAGATGACGCTGCCGCGCCGGGAGCGCAGCGCCGAGCAACGCGCCCAGGCCCCTCAGGTAGAGCGCGTAGAACTGCCGCAGCGCGAACCCCTGCGGCGCCGCTCGGGTCACGGAAACACCACGCTCCCGCAGGCGCTGCTCCAGCACCTCGTATTGCTGACGCAGCTCGTGATCGATGGGGCACAGCGGATCGTCGATCCAGAGCAGCACCCGGTAGTCTTCCAAGCGCTCCGGTGCTTCAGGCAACGCAAGCGACCAAGCGCTGTCGTCCCGCGGCGGACCGCTCAAGACATCGAAGAGCAACCGCAAGTCAGCGGCAGAGCGCGCCATCGGTCCTGCGACCGCCAGCGTCGGCTCCGTGAGGGTGCCGGGTGGCCCTGGGACGTGACCACGAAAGGACACCACGCCATAGGTCGGTTTGTGCCCGCACACGCCACAGTAGTGCGCGGGGATACGAATGGAACCGGCCAGGTCGCTGCCGACCTCGAGGGAAGTGAAGCCAGCGGCCAGGGCCGCAGCCGCGCCGCCGGACGAACCGCCCGGGGTGCGATCGGTTCCCCACGGATTATTCGTCGTGCCGTAGACCTTGTTGTAGGTCTGAATGTCCGACGCCAGGTAGGGCACGTTGGTCTTGCCGAAGATGATGGCGCCGGCCTCCTCCAGCCGCCTCACGATGTCGGCTGGCTGCTCTGGGCGGTGCTCGCGATACTCCGGGGCACCCGCAGCGCACGGCATGCCGGGGACCTCCCAGGTGTCCTTCAACGTCAGCGGTAAACCGTGCAGTGGACCGAGGCGCCCTCCCCGCTGCCGCGCTTCGTCAGCGCGCTCGGCCGCAGCTCTCGCCTTGTCGAAGTCCCTCGCCACAACGGCGTTGAGCGCGCCGTCGTAGCGCTCGATGCGCTGGATGTACGCCTCCAACAGCTCGCGACTCGTCAGGCGCCCGCTCGCAAGATCGCTGAGCTGCTCCGTCGCGCTGCTGTGGGGATCCACCGACGACTCCACGCAGCGCGGCTCAGTTGAGCTGGGCAGCATGCATCTCCGACAAGCTTGGTGTGGCCTCTTCAGTTCCGCGCGACACCGGATTGCTGAAGCTCAGCGCCCCGTCATCGAGCTTGGTGAGCTTCATCATCACGTAATCAAGCACGTAGTTCTGATACAGCTTCCACGGCTTGCCCGCGCCTTGGCGCGGCATCAGGTGCAGGGCCCGCTTCACGTAACCGGAGTTCAGGTTCAAGAAAGGCCCGCCGTCCTCCACGCTTCCGTCGGCCGTCGGCGTACACACCTGTTGACCGCTCTTTTGCATGTGGTTCATCACGCGGCAGAAGTAGTCGAGGATGAGATCCGCTTTCAGCGTCCAGGAAGAGTTGGTGTAGCCGAAGACCATCGCCAGGTTCGGGACGTCCTGCAGCATCGCACCCTTGTAGTAGTACTTCTCCGCGACCTTCACCGGCTCACCGTCCTTGGTGAGTTCACTGCCGCCGAGCACCTGGAGTTCCAGCCCGGTCGCGGTAACGATGATATCCGCGGGGATTTCTTCGCCGGACTTGAGCAGGATGCCGCCCTGGGTGAAGCGCTCGATCTGGTCTGTTACGACGGACGCCTTGCCTGACTTCAGGGCGTCGAACATGTCCCCGTCGGGCACGGCGCACAGGCGCTCGTCCCATACGTTGTATTTAGGGGAAAAGTGCGAGAGATCCACGCTGCCCTCGAGCGCCTTCTTCACGCGACCCATCAGCAAGCGGCGCGCCTGCTTCGGGTAGCGCCGCGCAAAGTTGAAGAGCGTCATGCTGAGCAACACGTTGCGCACGCGCGCCATCGAGTAGACGGCTTGCTCCGGCAGGTACTCCCGCAGCTTGTTCGAGATCTTGTCCTGCTGCGGCACGTTGATCACGTAGCTCGGCGAGCGCTGCAACATCGTGACGTGCGCGGCCTTGTCGGTCAGGGCAGGCACGAGCGTGACCGCGGTGGCGCCGCTGCCAATCACCACGATGCGCTTCCCCGAATAGTCGAGCCCTTCGGGCCAAAGTTGGGGATGGATGACCTCCCCCCCAAAATCCTCGCGTCCTGCGAACTCCGGCGTGTGGCCGCTTTCGTATTTGTAGTAGCCAGAGCAGCAGATCACGAACTGGGCGCTGATCCGCACGGTATCGCCCGTGTCCAGCTGCTCCACCTCCAGCTCCCAGCGAGCGCGCTTGCTGTTCCAGTTCAGGCTCTTGACCTTGTGCTGGTAGCGGATCTTCCGGTCGATGCCGTACTCGCGCGCCGTCTCCTGGATGTAGCTGCGGATGTCCTCGCCATCGGCGATGGCCTTCGGGTTCGTCCACGGCTTGAAGTGATAGCCGAGGGTGTACATATCGGAGTCGGAGCGGATCCCCGGGTAACGGAAGAGGTCCCAGGTACCGCCCATGGCCTCACGCATCTCGAGCAACGCGAAGCGCTTGCCTGGACACTTCTGAGAGAGATGAACACCCGCACCGACGCCGGACAGGCCCGCACCGATGATCACTACGTCGAGGTTTTCGTGCTGCATGCTCAAAGCTCCCTAGTCCACCGCCGGCACTGCGCCCTCGCTATTGAACCGGTGTCAGTAGTGTAGTCAGGATGAAGCGAAACGGCAGGTCCGGAGGGGACATCCTGGTTGTCATTTCAGGCCAATCTTCGTCTCGCTTGGGGGTGAGGGAGCGCCTGGAGCCGCCGATTTTGGCTCCGAGGTGCTTTGCGAGGCCGAGCGTTGTCATCAGCGGCCAAGGCTCCCATAGTGGCCGAGGTGTCCGTCGAAGCAGGCCGACCAAGGGACGAGTGGAAGCGCTGGTTCATCCCCGGCGTGTTCCCGATGACCGTGCTCGAGATCGCGACCGAACGCGGTCTGTCCTCCAAGGAGCTCTTGAGCCGAGCTGGCATCCCCCTGAGCACTGCAGAGATCGCGGAGTCGGGGCTCGCCCTCAGCCAGCACTTGTTACTCACCGCCGTCGTCCAGCAAGAGCTCGACGATCCTTCCCTCGCGGCGGAGATGGGCTGGCGGCTGCCACCGACGGCGCTCGGCAGCGTGGGCTACGCCATCCTCGCGAGCTCCACCTTGCGCGAAGCGCTCGAGGTGCTGCAGCGCTTCTGGCATTTGATCGGCCGCGCATCGAACCTGGTGGTGAATACCCACGGGGAAATCGGCAGCATCGAGGTCGAAATCAACCTGCCGGTTCCAAGTGCTCAGCGCTCAGAGGTGACACAAATCTGCTTTTCTGCGATGTATCGCGGCATCGGGGCGCTGGCTCCGCAAACCGTAGGACACGCCGAGGTGTGGTTTGCGTTCCCGGAGCCCAAGCACGCCGCCTATTTACGGCAGCGCCTCGGCAACGTGCGCTTTGATATGCCCTCCTCCCAGTTTCGTTTCCCCACGCAATTACTCGACACGCGGCTCGCGATGTCGAACCCAACGGCGCTCAGCTCAGCGATGAAATGGTGCGCCCGTGAAGAGCGGGAGCGAGGCCTGAGCGACGGGCTGCTCGTCGCCCGCGTCGCCGCGGAGCTGAAGCCGGGGCCCGGCGGCTACCCGTCCCTGGAAGACATGGCGAAGCGCCTCGGCATGGCGCCGCGCACTCTGAGGCGGCACCTGCAGAACGAGGGCACCCGCTACTCGACCTTGGTGGAAGCCGCACGCCGCCGTGAGGCGCTGCGCTTGCTCGACAACCCGCGCCTCCCGGCGCACGAGGTCGCAGAGCTGCTGGGCTACGTGGATGCCGCCAATTTCACGCGCGCCTTTCGCCGCTGGACGGGACAGACCCCGAGCCAGTATCGCAGCGAGCGCGAGGCCAAAGCGCGCAATTCCTAGCGAGACGGTTGCGCCGGAGTCGGGGAGCAAGGCTATCTTCCACGCATGCGCTTGCTTTCCCGTCTGGCAACTCCCGTGATCCCCTTGGCACTGCTCGCCGTGAGCTGCAGCAGTGAAGACGTGATCTCCGAGCCTGCGGTGGCCTCCGTGGAAGGTGACGTGCTCGCCTTCCTCGACGAGGTCGGGGGGGAGCGCGTGTCGGGAGCGACGGTCAGCGTCCTCGAGCACCCAGAGATGCAGGTGGTGACCGGTGACGACGCTCACTTCCGCTTCGACGGCTTGCGCGTCGGTAGCGACGTCACGCTGGTCGTCGAGCATCCGAACTTCAAGACGACGCAAACCGCGACGTTGCAGCTCACCGAAAAGGGCATTCACCCGTTTGCCATCCAGGTCGTTTCCAAGGGGATCTTCACGGCGCTGTCGGGCCTCGTCCCGACGCCAGTCAACGAAGCCGAGAACTGCGTCGTCGCCAGCACGGTTGCGCGCATGGGCGGCTCACTCTACGTGCACTTGCGCCAAGGCATGGCGGACGTGAGTGTGTCCCTCTCCCCCGCCCCACCCGCGGGCAGCGGCCCCATCTACTTCGACGAAAACGTCCTGCCGGCCGTGGACCAGCCGGCCACGAGCAAGGACGGCGGCGTGCTGTTTTACAACGTGCCCCCAGGGGACTACGTGATGAGCGCCACCCGCGCGAACACGCTGTTCAATCAGGTGCGGTTCCACTGTCGCGCGGGTGTGATCGTCAACGCAGGCCCGCCCGATGGCTTGCTCGCCAATGTGCCGGATCCCGATCGCGGCGCCGGCGGGCTCTACCCCGCGGATGCATACAGCGCGGTTACGGACACCCTCTGCGAGACCACCGCCCAGTGCGTGAACGAAGACGCGGGCGCCATCCACTACCCGCCAGCAACCGTCACCTCCTGCAAGGCGATGTTCTCGGACACGTGGGCGTTCGTCGACGAAAGCTGCGATGCCGACGCCGCGCTGCGCGACGCCGCCAAGGCCCTCTACACCTGTCGCGCGCAGTCGTGTGACGCGGCTCTGGGCGGCGACGACGTGTGCGTCGACGAAGACGCCGCGTTCAACGCCGCTCAGGACGTGTACGGCGCCTGCTTGAGCGGAAAGTAGGCGCGCCACGCCGCTACGCCGCTACGCCGCGGCGCCGAGGTACTGGCGCTTGGCGGCTTCGAGGAAGGCACCGCTGTCCAGCTGCGAGGGATGAAAATCCTTCCGGAAATATTCAAGATAACGCGGCACCACCTTACGGAAGAGCCCCGGGCGACCCCACATCACGTTCAGCGCCTTGAGGATCGGCAGAAGCTCGCGCTGTCGCCCTGAAGCCCTGAGCAGCATCGTGGTGCGCACCGCGTTCACTGTGATGAAGATCACCGTGGTGAGGAGCATGACCTTGATGCGCAGCTGTTCGTCGTCCACCGCGGTCTTGTAGACGTCGAAGGCCACCGAGCGGTGCTCCACCTCCTCGATGGCGTGCCACACCCACAGCTTCGCGACCTCGGGGCTCATGCGCTGAGCGATCTCGGGGTGCTCGAGCAACACCGAGGCCAAGATGGCGGTGAAGTGCTCGAGCGCTGCGGTGCGCGCCAGGTTCGCCTCGGGGCTCGAGCGCTTCTGGAGCTCGGCGACCCGATCCGCGACCCACTTCTCCATCGCGGTCGCGGGGAAGCCGCGGCTGTCCAAGAACTGGTTGAACGCGATGTGCTCCTTGGTGTGGTTCGCCTCCTGGCCGACGAACGCCTTCACCTGCGCGAGCAACTCGGGGTCCTTCACCCGATCCAAAAAATGCCGCACGCTGGCGATGAAGTAGCGCTCTCCCGGCGGGAAGGACACGGCCAGGGCTGACAAGGTGGCCGTGAGTAGGGGGTTGTCATCGAACCAGAAGGTCGGCGTCTCCTCGCCGAACTCGAAGTCCATGCGGCGCACCTTGATGCTCGGTTCTGGCGCAGATTTCGTGGATGTTGCAACCGATGCTGACATAGTCGTGTCTCCTGTCAGCGTTCAATCTGCGCCAGAAGTGGCCTCCCCACTAGGTGCGGAGCGGACAGTGTACTTGTCATTAGCGGCCACAACCTCGGTGCTCGCAAGCGAACCTCTCCGATGCTTCCGCTGCAAGCATGCGGTCCTATACTTGCACGCGATGGAATCATCCGACTTGAGCGCGTTGGCTACCTTGGACGCGTTGCTGCAAGAGGTGAGCGTCAGCGGCGCCGCGCGTCGGTTGGGGCTTTCAACGCCTGCAGTCAGTCATGCGTTGGCTCGGTTGCGCGAGCGCTTCAGTGACCCGCTGCTGGTGCGAGCCGGGCGTACGATGGTCCTCACCCCCCGAGCCGAGAGCCTCAAACCCAGAGTCCGCGACGCGGTGGCTAGCGCAGGGCGCGTGTTTGAACCGACGGAAGAGTTTCATCCGGAGCGCGTCGAGCGGAGCTTCACCCTGAGCATGACCGACTACGTGATGGTGGTGTTTGGCGGCGCCTTCGAGGAGCGCTTACGGACCGCAGCACCGGGGCTCGATTTGCGAGTCGTCCCCAACGCCGTCGACGATGGCGAGCGACTGCGGGAGGGCACCAGCGACCTCGCCGTTGGGATCTATGGGAACCTCCCACCAGAGCTGCGATCGCGCCCAATCATCACGGATCGCTTGATCTGCGTGGTGCGCGAAGGGCACCCGAGCGTGAAGCAGCGGCTGACTCTCGAGCGCTTCGTGGAGCTGCCCCACATCCAGATCGCGCCTCGGGGGCGTCCAGGCGGCTACGTAGACAACCTGCTTGAAATGCGCGGGCTCCGGCGCCGGGTAGCGCGCGCGGTGCCCTACTTTCAGGTCGCGCTGGAGCTAGCGGCGTCTTCGGACTACTTGCTGGTTGTTTCCGAGCGGATCGCGAAGAAGCTGGCCCCGAGCCTGGGGCTTCGCTTGCTCGAGCCGCCCCTGCCCTTCGAACCGTACACGCTCAGCCTGGTCTGGCACCCGCGCTACGGCGGCGACGCGGCCCACCAGTGGCTCAGGACGCAGCTGCTCGAATCGGTGGAGGCGCTGGCAGGCGCGGTGGATCGCGACGCCCGTCGCTACGAGGCGACGCGCAGACGCAAGCAGCGGAAGCGTGCAAGCTGAACCGCGTCGGTCTGTCCTAGGTTGCATGCTCCGCTTTCACGTGAGCGCTGCCCGGTGACGATAGCGAGCCAGAGCCTCACGCAGGTCCAGGTTGTCCACGCTGCCGAGCAGCTCGAGGGTGGGGGCAGGCACCTCCAGGTTGCGCTTGGTCGCGGCATCGAGCAGCGCGTTGTGGAGCCCCCAGTTCACCAGCGGCGGCTCGGCGAGTAGCGGGAGCAGGCGGGTCAGCTCAGCGATCGCGCCGAGCTTCTCTAGCGCGTAGATGGCGTGAAAGCGGGCGTCGGGATCTTGAGTGCTGTCCGCCGCGACGGAGAGGGCCTTGCGGCGCGCATCAGCCGGCGGCGCATGGTGAACGTAGGCTTCGAGGGTCTCGTAGCCGTGGGCGCCGCGCACGTCGGGGCGCTTCCAGTACTCGAGGATGCGTGAGGCAAGCGCCGGATCAACCGGCAGACAACCCAGGTGATACATCGCCATTTTGCGCACGGCGAAGCGTGGATTCGCCAGCAGCCTCAAGAGCCGTGTGGCATCCTTCGTTTCCTCGCAGAAGCGAGCGAGCAGGTCGAGTCGATGCGGATCTGCGCTCCTCTCAAGTAGATCGAACAGCGACGCCCGCTGCACGTCGCTGAAGGCCAACACGTCCACGTCACTCAGGCTGTTTAGCAGACTGGTTGGCGCATCTGGGTCGCGCAGGATCCCGTCGAGCTCCCAGTAGTCCATCACACGCCGCGGTCGCCTCGGCATGGGTTCGCCTCGCTCCACAGGCTCCGGATCGAGCTCTTCATCGGCGTACGCGAGCTCCGCCCAGGCGGGTTCAAGCCACTCCAGGAGCTCGGCGCGGACGGCAGGCTCCGCCTGGACCAAGTGGTCTCGCAGGTCCTGCCTCAGGGCGTCAAAGGCATCGAGCACACTTTGCCAGTGTAGCTCTTCGAGTTCCTCCAGGTCCTCATCGAAAGCCGGAGGCCCACGCCGGACACGCGCGGCGAGCGCCTTCACCACGGCGACGCTCGGGTAGTATTCGAGCGTCGCTGCCGCGCCATCCATCACGGATGAGTTTGAATCCTCGAGGCAACGCAGGAGCGCCGGCTCGGCGGCGATGGGTTCGTCTAGCACGAGGGAAGTCGCCGCAGGCTCGCGCACTTCAGGGTCCGGGTGGCTCAATGCGGCGATCTTCAAGCGCTGATGCTCGGGGCGCCAGAAGCCTAGGCTCATGCTGTGAATCGCCGCGCCATGCAGCGGGTGCCTCGGGTCCCGCGCGACGCTCAGCACTACCTCCACACCGACCACGTCATCCATCAGGAAGAGCGCGTGCTCTTGGAGTAGCGGGTCCCCTGACGACCACCAGCGGAGCAACATCGCCTCCGGCACGTCGATGTCGAACATCCGCAATGCCCCGGCCGCAACCTCGCGAACTGGGTTCGCTCGCGTTCGGTCTTCCAGCAGCTCGCGAAGTGGTCTAATCGCACGCGGGTCCTCAGTGCGCCCGAGCGCCTCGATGACTTCGCACAGCGTGTCCTCGGACGCGCTCGCGTCCCGCAGCCGCGCGAGCAGCTGCAAGGTCTGACGCCGGTCGCCGTAGGTGTCGCTCATCGGTCAGACCAGCATATCAGCGCCACCTCACTCGAAGTGGTAGTCGATCTCGTAGAAGTGCTGGCCGTCCTTCACTTCGATCTCCAGCTTGCCGAGGATCCCCTTGAGCTCGCCGGTGCCCGAGTCGTGGGCAATGGTGAGCTCGAGGCCCGAGCGCATGAAGCCGGTGTGGAGCACGACGAAGCTGCCTTTGCGCCCTTCCAGGCTGCCTGAGATGCGCTCTACGGCGACGTAGGAGGCGGAACCTTCAACGGGTGTCTTCACCGCAAGCATGTGCACCTCGCTGGTCGCGTCGAGAGGCCCTTCGAAGCGCTTGTCGAAGCGGGCGCGGCTGAGCGTGACGCCTTCCACGTCGTCGAATGCGGGCTCAGCGATCATCTCGACGTGAAACGTTCCTCGTACTTTCATGGGTCGAGCTTAGTGCGAGGGCGCCCCCAAGCGCTTGTAAGAACGCGACAGGTTCACTTCCAAGTCAGATGGACAACCATGAAATCAACCGAGTTGCCAAAGCGTGAGCTCACTTGCGGTCGCTGTGATCAGACGATCGCCCCGCAAGTCGACGAGTGAGTGGCCAGCGGGCCATGCCCCCTCACCGACTCGGTCCCACTTGGGAGCTTTGAACACCTCGAACCGGTCTGCGTCGTCTGCGGCGGTCGCGACGCTGACGATCACGAAGTCGCCGGAGCCCGCTGCAGCGCACGGGGAGCCGGTGGTGACCTTGCCCTTCAGCGGCTTCAGATCAGGCCACGCTCGTAGCAAGAGCTTGCTCTCGAGCAGCGTCACGGCCACCGTGCCTGAAGCCGCGTAGCCCGCAAGGATGGATCCGTGGTGAACGCTGCTGAGCTTCTGTTGCCGGACCTTGAGCTTCTTTGCGCCCGCCTCGACGCACTTGAGCCAGATCCCGTCTTGGCCACAGGAGATCTGGAATACCCCGACGTCATCGATCGGATGCGCGTAGGCATCGACGAACGCAGGAGCAGGGAAGGTCTTCAACGAAAGCTGACCGCGTTCTTCGAGCGTCCGACCGTCAAGCAACGCAACGCACGCCTCATCGCGCTCGGCCATCACCCAGACTGCGCCAGTGGCACCGAAATGCAGTCGATGCGGCCAGGTGTCCTCGGGAGTCCACCGCGCGAGTTCTCCGCTATCATCGAACAAGACGACACCGCCCAGGCCCTTCGCGAGCCCGCTGACCGAAATGGCGACGCGCTCTCCCGCCGCATCGAGTGCCAAACCGTGAACACCTGGACGATCCCAGCCATCCTCATTGTTCGGGCATCGAGTCCGTGGGAGGGCAATTCCGCTCGGCAACGCAATGCGAAACCGCAACGGGAGATTGGGCATCAGCTCCCGAACTTCGATCTCCGTCGTGCTCGAGAAGAAAGCGACGGCGCCGTCCCCACAGGCGATGGGTAGGCCGGTGTACTGCGCTCTGACGTAGCCCGCTTTCCCGAGCAGCGTAAGCGTCGACCCTGGGATCTTTGCTTTGGATTTGGTTGCTGTCGTGGAAGCGCTCAGGAGCGCTGGGTCGGCGTTGGACAGCGCCGATTTGGCGGGTCTGGAGATGTTCGGATCCCGGTTCTTTCGGCACTGAACCAGGATTGGCACCCAACCGGGATCACTGCGAACCCAGCCAAGGCGCTTCTTTGCGGGAAACCCTTGGAGCTCCCCGGCCCGAAAACCGTCTTCGGCGAGCGCATTGAGCAGCCGTATTGCCTGAGCAATTTTCGGCTGCTCCGCAGGGATCGGCTCTAACCAGCCGCGCAGGCGCCCGGCGGCGGTCTTCGGATCCAAGCAGAGCAGCGCCGTCATGGCCACCTCCGAGGGGCGCTTTGACTCGATCGTCGCCGCAATGCGTTCGATCCCTTGGCGGCTCCCCGTTGCCAATATCGCTTCCGCAAGGTAACGTTCCAGGCCAGTTCGAGCCTGCTTCTCATACGCTTCGAGCAGCCAGTCGGCTCCGGATGGAAACGGCTTCTCACTTAGGCGCTGCAAGAGCCACTCGATCCAGTGCTTGCTCTTGGTCCAGCCGCCACGCTCGACCGTCAGCTGGAGCGCGCGAAAGCGCTGCGCAGGCGTCTTGAGGGCAGGGTGTGAGAACAGCTCCCGTCGCCGCTTGTGTTCCCACGAGCAAAGGAAATCAATCTTCGCGCGCCCGGAGGCCACTGCCTCGACTACGTCTTCGACGCTCTTACCGAGTCCTGCCCTTCCCATCGGGTGAGGCTATCCTTAGCGAACACGCAGTTCTAGCCACGTGAGAGTCGCTCATCGCGGCAGCATGGGGACACACGTGGAAACACACGGCGGTCGATCAGCAACGGTGTTCCGCCTCTAGTTCACGAACGCCGCCAAGCGCTTCTCCAAGAAGCGACGTTCGGCGTCGTTGCGGCAACATGCAATCGCCTCCCCCAGGTGCCGCCGGGCCGCGCGCAGATCCCCCCGCAGCGCTTCAAGCTCGCCGCGGGTGGCGCCGTAAAACGGTGACGCCGTGAGGCGCGTGACATCCGTGATCGCATCCAGCGCCGCGAGGCCGCGCTCGGGCCCAGCAAACCAACCGATCGCCACTGCGCGTCCGAGCTCGGCCATGGGTGAAGGGTTCAGGCGAAGCAAGCGGTCATAAAGCTCCACGATACGTCCCCAGTCCGTTTCCGGAAGGTTCTTCGCTGCCGCGTGGGTGGCCGCAATCGCGGCCTCGAGGTGATAGGGGCTGAGTTCTGTGCCACTCGACGCGCGGCGCAGCCAAGTGAGGCCCTCGGCAACCAGGTCCCAGTCCCAGCGCTGGCGATCCTGATCGGCGAGCCCGTGCAGATCTCCCGCTGGATCCACACGGCAAGGCAAACGGGCAGCGTGCAGGCACATGAGCGCAGCGAGGGCACTGGTGGTCGGTGTATCTGCCGGGGCGTAACGCTTGAGGAGCAGCGTGAGGCGCAACGCCTCTCTGCACAGCTCGAGGCGCACCGGTTCACTGCTCGCGCTGTGATAGCCCTCGCTGAACAGCAGGTACAGGCTTCGCGTCACCGTCGCGAGGCGCGCGTCGAAGTCTTGGTGCCCAAGCTCGAACAAGCGCTCGGCGGAAGCCAGCACCTGCTTGCCGCGGGCGATGCGTTTCTCTGCAGCGCCGCGCTGGAGCAAGAGCGCCGAGGCGATGTGGGGAGCGCTGAGGCCGCACAGCACGTTGAGCACCAGCGCGAGCTGCGCGCCCTGGCTGAGGTCTGGATGACAACACGAGAACATCAGCCGCAGCTGCTCATCCTCAATGACTGCGTCGCTGAATGCCTCCTCGACCGTCGGCTGCAGCGTCCACTCGCTGTCGAGGGCACGCCCGAGCTCGGGACCGAAGCGATCCGCGGTGGCGCGGCGGCGCAGCACGTCCAAAGCGCGACGCTTGGCAGTGGTCATCAACCAAGCGCCGGGGTTGTCAGGCGCGCCTTCAACTTCCCAACGCTCCAGGGCGCGACAGAAGGCGTCCTGAACCACGTCCTCCGCGAGCTCGAGGCGGTGCACTCCGAACAGGCGCACGAGCGCCGCGTTCAAACGCGGCGCCTCTCGCCGAAACAGTGCCTCGTGGTCCATCGCCGAGCTCATCTCCTCACGGAATTAACCGCTGGCGCCAGGCAGCGGCAAGCACTCCATGATTTCGACGCCGTCCCCGGGGAAGATGCTGAAGTGAGGGTGACCCTCGAAGAGCTTTGCCGCTTCGGCGTGACTCTGCGCCCGGACGATCACGTAGGCCACCAGGTGGTTCTTGGAGTCGCTGAGGCCCTGACGGTTTGCGAGCTTCGTCGTGCCGAGGGGCCCTCCGCCGTCGACGATGCGGTCGGCGTTGCGCTTACCCCACTCCATCCAGGCTTGCATGCCGGCGGCGCGACGCTCGGCTTGCTCGGCCTCGCTGAGCCGGTCCCAGCCCGTCTCCGCATGGGAGTCCTTGGTTCCGGTGTACACCGCGAGAAAGTTCTTCATCTGCTTGGCTCCTCTCAGAAGTCCATCTGGGCGATGGGGCGCACTTCGACGGACGTCTCCCCCTGCAACATCGGACAACTCGCGGCGAGCTCCGACGCCTGCTCTAGGCTCTCCGCGCGGATCAGCGAGAAGCCGAGCACGATGTCCTTCAGCTCGGTGAACGGTCCGTCGGTGACCAGGCCCTTGCCCTTCACGACGCGGCCGGCGCGGTCCAGGGGCTGACCCGGATCGACGAGGTGACCCTTGGTCTCGAGCTCTGCCATCCAAGCCGCGAACGCCTGCATGTTCGCTTGGGCTGCCTCAGGGGTGCCCATCTCTCGCTGGTTGTCTTCGGGGGTCGCTCGGTAGAGGAAAATGAAATTGGCCATGTGTGTTCCTTGAGTTGAAGCCTGACCCATTTGCCAAGCTACCCGAACGACGCGCGAGTTGGGGCCGTCCGGACATGCGGCGCCCCTCCCCCCCCCGAAAAAACTGAAGTGGGACAGATTGCGCGCTGCGCCGTGTCGGCGCAGACTGCGGTCGATGATGTTCGCCGTCTTCCTCGCCTGACGTCGCCGCGCGCCTGCGCGGTCAGTCAGCCGTTGCGTCTGTACCCAGCGAGGAGGATAGGTATGTCTGTAGACCTTGGCGCGCCAGCGTGCGCGCAGCTTGAAGCATTTCTGAGTCAGGGCTTTGTGGCACTGCCCGGCGCTCTCAACCCGAACACAGCGCGTGCAGCCAGCGAAGCAGTGCTAGCGGCAATCGAGCACCCAAGCGGCCAACAAGAACCCGTGGCGAGGGCTACGCCAGCGCACCCCGCGTGCGCCCGGGCGCTTGTAAGTCCGACCCTCGATGCGGCGTACGACTTGCTTCTGGGCGATGGGCGCTGGCAGCCCCGAAGCGATCTCGGCTCCTGCGTGGTTCGTTTCCCCGCGACAACGCCTGCGCCGGACACGGGGTGGCACGTCGATGCAGGCTTTGGTTGGGAGACCGAAGCCGACTTCATGCAATGGCGTGTCAATGTGAGGTCGCGCGGGCGAGCGCTGCTCCTCTTGGTGCTGCTCTCGGACGTTGGGGAAGACGATGCACCGACTCGGCTGCTCGTCGGTTCGCACGTCAGGCTGGCAAGGCACCTCACCCAGCACGGCGAGCGTGGGCAGACGCTGCAGGAGTTGGTTGAGAGCGGAGTGCTGGACCCCGGCTCCGACGAGGTTGCCCTGGCCACTGGGACCGCGGGTACGGTGTTCGTGTGTCACCCGTTTCTGGTTCACGCAGCTCAAGATCACCACGGAAAGGCCCCTCGAGTCCTCGCGCAGCCAGCCATCTTCGCGCGTGGGGAGTTGTCCCTGGAGAGCGACCCGCCAAACGCGGTCGAGCGGGCGATCCTTGACGCGACAAGGACCCGCCGCCGCAACGAGTGAGTCTCGACTTGCACAGCGCCCCTCGGCGTGCGAGGCTCCACTCCAGAAAGGAGGCCGAACTGATGACTGTGATCCCCCGTAACCCGTCTTGTTTTGCCTCCGTGGCCGTTGCCGTCCGGAGCTGATGCCCGTCTGCTCAGCGTTGCGTTCGTCTTTTCGCAGCGCTGTGTAGCTGACGTTTCGGCTCCGAGCCTGAGCGCTTGAATGCACCCTTGCGCGTTCCCTGAGTGGGAGCCGCGAGCGCTTCGCGCCCGGCTACCAGCGCACGTCGGAGGCCTGACTTCCCTCGCAATGATGCGGAGTTTCTCGACGTGTTTTCTCTCGAACAACTAGGTTTTTCAGGTTTTTTCGCCGCTCAGGCGGCTGAATACGCAGCAGACGGTTGGATCCCTGCACGCGTTTCCGCGGCTGCTCAAAGTCGCTTTCATGTGCTGGGCTGCGACGCACCACTTGCGGAGCTTTCCGGACGGTTACGCCATGAGTTGAGTGGAGCGCAGCGCCCCAACACGGGGGACTGGGTGATGCTCGACGTGCAAGGGGAGCACGCCACGATTCAAGCGGTGTTGCCCCGACGCACCGCTTTGGTCCGCCGCGCCGTGCGCGGTGGCGGCGAACAGCTGGTCGCGGCGAACGTGGATGTGTTCTTCATCGTCACCTCCGCGAACGAAGACTTCAGTCCGCGCCGGCTCGAGCGCTACGTGACTGCCGTGTGGGACAGCGGCGCGCGCCCGGTCATCGTGCTCAACAAGGTCGACCTAACGGAAGACCTCCCCGACTTCGTCGGTCAAATCGCAGCGGTCGCGCCGGGCGTCGCCTTCTTGAGCCTGAGCGCCCTCGAAGGCACGGGGCTCGAAGCGCTCGAGGCGCTCTTGGCGCCTGGGGTGACCTTTGGCTTCATTGGCTCCTCCGGCGTTGGCAAGTCGTCGCTCGTGAACCGCTTGCAGGGCAAGTCGACGCAGGTCGTTGCGGAAATCCGCGATGACGGAACCGGCCGCCACGCCACCACCCGACGCGAGCTCATCCCGCTGGCCAACGGCAGCGTGCTCATCGACACCCCGGGCATGCGGGAGTTCGGCGTCGTGGCAGATGACGCGAGCTTGGACGCCGCGTTCGCGGACATCGCCGAGCTGGCCACCCGCTGCCGCTTCCCAGACTGTCGACATGAGTCCGAGCCTGGGTGCGGCGTGCTGGCAGCGGAGGAGAGCGGTGAGCTAGCTAGCGAGCGCCTGCAGAGTTATCGCAAACTCTTGCGGGAGGCTGCTGCGTTCGAGCGTCGCCACAGCCCGGAGCAGATGAGCAACGCCAAGCGTCGCTGGAAGACGATCCACAAGCAAATGAGGCACTTCGACAAGTCGAAGCGCTACCGCTGAAGGCAATCGACTCGGCCCGATGAAAAAAAACGTCGGGCCTGTGTCGAGAACCCACCGCGAGCTCCGACAGCCCCATGAACCGCACACCTGCGGTGCCCAACCCAAAGGAACTTCGAACATGAAATTCATGCTGATGATGCACGCCCCCTACGGCGGTGGGAGCTACAAGCTGATGGAGTGGCCTGCGAAGGCGATTCAGAACCACATCGCGTTCATGAAGGACTTCGCGAGCCAGCTCGCGTCCCAAGGTGAGCTGATCGGTGCGGAAGGACTCGCGCCACCGGGAGACGCCCGCGTGGTCAAGGGTGACGCGAACGGCAAACCCGAGGTGAGCGACGGCCCATTCGCGGAGACGAAAGAGTTTTTGGTCGGCTACTGGGTCGTCGACGTCGAGACGGCTGAACGCGCCCACGAGATCGCCGCGGCTGCCTCCATGGCTCCGGGCTCCGATGGCGAACCGCTCCACCTCTCGATCGAGGTGCGCCAGGTGATGGAAGCCCCCAAGGTCTGAGCGTATCCTCTCGGCAACGATGAACCCGTTCCACGTCGAGCGTCTGTTGCGTGATGTTGCGCCTCAGGTGCTCGGCGTGCTGGTGCGTCGCTACGGCGATTTCGCCGCAGCGGAAGACGTGCTTCAAGAGGCGCTGATCGCGGCGGCTCAGCAGTGGCCCGAACAAGGCACCCCAGAGAACCCTTGCGGTTGGTTGGTGCACGTCGCCAAGCGGCGTATGCAAGACATTCAGCGTGCGGAGCTCGCCCGTCGCCGCAGAGAAGAGCTGGTGGTGATGCAGCCGGAAGAGCAGCACGCCCCAGCGCCCGACAGCGCGCTCGAGTTCGAACACGACGACGCGCTCAAGCTTCTGTTCATGTGCTGTCACCCGGCGCTGACGCGACCATCGGCCATCGCGCTCACACTGCGAGCCGTGGGCGGCCTCACGACGCAGGAAATCGCGCGCGCCTTCTTGGTCCCCGAAGCCACGATGGCGCAGCGGATCAGCCGCGCGAAGCAGAGTATCAAGCAGTCCGAGGTCCCGTTTGCGCTTCCGGGGGAGAGGAAGCTTCGCGAGCGCCTCGCTGCGGTGATGCAGGTGCTGTATCTCGTGTTCAACGAAGGCTACGCGAGCGGCGGGGAACAACTGTTGCGCGTGGACCTTGCGCTGGAAGCCATTCGGCTGACCCGTCAGTTGTTTCAAGGTTTCCCTGAGGATTCTGAGGTGGAGGGGCTGCTAGCGCTGATGCTGCTGACCGACGCTCGGCGCAAAGCCCGAGTGGGTGCACTCGGGGAGCCCATCCCGCTCGACGAACAAGACCGCACCCTGTGGGACGCGGCGCAGATTGAGGAAGGCACGCGCCGCATCGAGGCGGCGATGCAACGCGGCCCGACTGGGAGCTATCAAATCCAAGCGGCCATCGCAGCGCTGCACGACGAAGCCGAAACGGCGGAAACGACGGACTGGACCCAAATCAGCGCCTTGTACGAGGCGCTATATCGCCTAACGCAGAACCCAATGGTCGCCTTGAACGGGGCCGTGGCGTCCGCGATGGTGCACGGCCCTGCACACGGGCTCGAGTTGTTGAGCGCGCTCGAGGCGCGTGACCCGCGAGTCACCGACCACCTACGGCTGCACGTGGCACGCGCTCACCTGCTCGAACGACAAGGGGAAGTTGCAGCAGCGCTCTCTCATTACCGCGCGGCAGCTTCAAAGACCACGAGCTATCCTGAGCGGGACTACCTCTTGATGCGCGCTGCTCGGCTCGAGGGTGACTAAAGCGCTGGCCAGCTGAAGCCCGGCAGCATGCCTGAAGCCTCCAACGCCTTCGCGAAACCGATGAGCTCTAGCTCGCGCCAGCGTGGTCCGATGATCTGCAAGCCAATGGGGAGCCCGTGCTCATCCTGCCCCGCGGGCACCGCCAAAGCGGGAACGCCTGATAGGTTCGCCGGAATGAGTGGCGCAACCTGGGCGTAGTAAGGCAGCGGCGCGCCGTCGACCTCGATTGCTCTGCCGGGTTTCGTGGTAAGTCGCTAACGTCGTGGACGCAGGTGCCACTGCACCATGCCGCCCGGAAACGGGTAGTGGCCCAGGGTTTCGAAACCGTGGCGAGCGCTCACCCCCGCGAACAGCGGGATCCCGCTGCCTAATACGATGGGAGCGAGGGTGACCACCAAATCGTCGATCAGCTTCGCGTCAAGCGCCTGGCGTATCAGGTTGCCGCCGTCGATGTAGACGTCCTTGCCACCCGCTAGCTCGAGCGCTTGCTTAACCAAGGTCTGGATGTCTCCTGCTGCGCCAGTCACTTGCGGCCGTTGAGTGACTAGCTCGCGAGAGGTCGCGATCAGCATCGGCAGCTCCCCGTAGGGCCACTCTCCCCCAAACCCTTCGACCACCTCGTAGGTGCGTCGACCCATCAGCACGGCACCTAGTTCCCCGAGGAATTGTTCGAAGCCGAGGGCGCCGCTGGCCGATTCGGGCTCCGGAGGCAGCCCTCCTGGTTCGCTCTCCACACCCGGCAGCCACGACAGGTCGTCGTCGGCGCCGGCAATGAAGCCGTCGAGGGAGCAAGCGATGTACACGCGGAGTTTGCCGGTTGAGCTCATGGGGTCGAGCTTACGCGGTAGCGCTGACAGCGTACTGTCAGGAGGGGCTGTCGAGCTGATGCAGGAGGATCGAGTTGCCTTCGGAGTCGAGACAAACGGCCATCGCGCAGTGCGGGCCGCGGATCCCCTCGGCAGAAAACTCGACGCCCTTGGCCTTCAGCTCCGCGACGAGGGCTGCAAGGTCGCTGACCTCGAGGGCGATGGTCCCACCCGAATTCGTACTGGGCGAGGCGTCACCCACGTTGGTCAACGCCAAGCAGCCGCCTCCAGGCAGGTCGTATTCGATCCACACCACGCCATGCTGGCCGCCGTGCATACCGACCTTCAGCCCAAGCGTCTCTTCGTAGAACCGCCGGGCGCGATCGGGGTCCTTGATGGGGTACATCGTGAACGCGACCTTCTGAATGCTCATGCTCATTTCCCTCGCGCGAGGTTCTCGGCGGCTCGCGCCGCGACCAACTTGCTGACCAGCTCGCCTGGTAACGGATTTTCCGGGAGGAACCGAATCCAGAGCGCCTCAGTTTTTCAGGCAGTTGAGCATCCACTCAACACCGAAGCGATCCCGCACGACGCCAAACAGTGCGCCCCACGGCGCGTCAAACACCGCGTTGACGACCTCGCCGCCTTGCTCGAGCGCACCAAACACACGTCGAAGCTCGTCTGCGTCGTCGAAATCGAGAGCTACGCAGACGAGCCCACTGGGAGGCAACTCTCCAGCTGCCGGCCCATCGCTCAGCATCAACGTGGTTGCCCCCACCTTGAGCACGCAGTGCATCACGTTATCCTTTTGCGCCTCGCTGCAGCTTTGATCCATCTGGCCAAAGGTGAGCAGGGGCTCCGCGCTGGCGCCCAGCGCTCCGGAGTAGAACTCGATGGCCTGGCGGGCGTGGCCGTTGAGGATGAAATAGGGAGTCGCGGCTTGAATCGTCATCAGAAGCTCCGTGTTTCTTCGGCTGCTTGAGCCGAGCTACTCCTTTGACCCCAGCGAGAACCCAAACTCATCGCTCGCTGAAAGAAAAAACCGCGACGCTAGTCCCCTCCCTCATCGAACTGCGGGGCATCGCCCCCGATGTGATCCCAGGGGGCCTTGGAGCCGACGAAGAGGTGGCGGGCGATCTGGATCCCCGGGTCGCCGTCGATGCTCCCGAGCGTGACTCCACGCACGGTGCCTTCGTGGATCCCGCACAGGGTGGACCCGCACGTTCCGCAGAAGCCGATCTCCCAGCCATCGCCGCTTGCGTAGCGGCTCAGCGCGCGAGGTTCGTCGACCCAGCTGAAGCTGTCTGGGGCGAGGAACCCAAAGGAGGAGCCCGCACCGCTAAACACCTTTCGACACTTCGAACAATGACAGCTCTGAGCACCGACCAAGGGCCGGTCAACTTGGTAGCGCAAGGCGCCACAAAAGCAGCCGCCACGGAGCGGCTCTGCTTGGTTCTGTTCTGACATCAGTTGAGGAGGGTACGCGACGGTTCTCCCTCCCCCAACCCCGATCGGACTCAGCGCTACTCCAGCACGTGTGCTTGCTCGCTGGAGCTGTCCGAGCTCGCACCGCGCGCGACGTCTTTGAGCAACAGCGCGGGGATCACGCCGATCAGCACCACACCGGCGCCGACCAAAAACGCGTCGTTGAAACTCAAGACACCCGCCGCAAGTACCGCGTGCTTGCCGACTGTGGTCTGAGCGACTGCGAGCGCGGCGTGAGGAGGGACCCCAAGCTCGAGCGCTCGCAAGGTGACGTCGTGGGTCACCTCGAGCAGCGCTGGGGAACTCGCGCGCAGGCTCTCGCCAACCACGGCTCGATGAAAAGTGGCTCGATGACCGAGCACCGATGCCAAGACGGCGATGCCCAAAGAACCCGCGACCTGCTGCGTGAGACTCAACATGGATGAGGCCATGCCGGCATTCTGCGTGGGCACGGCGTTCATGGCAGCGGTCATGACAGGGGTGATCAAGAGCCCGAGTCCAACGCCACGAATCAGCGTGGGGAACAGCACGTCCCAGGTACTCGTCGTGACATCGAGGCGACGGTACATCCACATGAAGAGCGCCGTGAGTACCAGGCCCAAGAGCGTCGGGAGCCGAGGACCCGTGCGCTCTGCGATCCGCGCGGCAATGGGCATCATCGCTCCGATCACCAACGCCCCAGGCAGAAGCAAGAGTCCCGCTTCGACCTCTGATCGCCCCATATAGCTCTGCAAGAAGAGCGGCAATAAGAAGGTGCCCCCATAGAGCGCGATCGAGCGCGCGCCGGTGACCACGAGGGCGACCGAAAACTGCGTGTTCTTGAACAGACCGAGGTCAAGGATCCCTTCGCCCACGACCGACTCCACCGCCATGAACAACGCAAAGGAAATCGCACTGACTACCGCGCAAACGATGACGTAGCGGGAAGTCCAGCCCTCGTGGTTGCCATTCGAGAGCGCTAGCAACGCGGTCACCAGGAAGCTCGACAACAGCAAGAAGCCAGGGAGATCGAACGGCCGCCCCTGGCGGCTTCCGCCTTCCTCTCGCTGCAAGACGCGGGCGGAAGCAGCGAGCGCGATCATACCGACCGGCAGGTTGATATTGAAGATGCTGCGCCAGCCGAATATTTCCGTGAGGTAACCACCAAGGGTCGGCCCAATCGCCGGGCCGAGGATCACGCCCACGCCCCAGTAGCCCAGCGCGCGCCCGCGCTCCTTGGGCGGAAAGACCTCGGCGATCAAGGCCATCCCCGTCGGGGTCACTGCGCCGCCGCCGAATGCCTGAATCACCCGAGCGATGACCAGCGTGGTCAGGTTCGGCGCCAGCCCACACAATACGGAACCCAAGGTGAACACGGCGAGGCTGCCCATGTACAGCGAGCGATAGCCAATGCGCTCGCGGAGCCACGCGGTGAGTGGCATGAAGGTGGAGAAGCCGAGCATGTAGCCGGTGACCACCCACTCGATCTGGTCCACGTTGGCGCCGAAGCTCGCCATGATGTTTGGCAACGCCACGTTCACGATGCTGGCGTCGAGCGCTGACATCACGGTGCCGACCATCACCACCCCGAGCACCTTCCAGCGATAGCTCGGGTCGAGGGCTGCGGATTGGGTCATTGCACGCGGATCCGCAGCTCCACCGATTGCCCCACCCGCAGCGCTGCGAGTCGCGGGTTCTGATCGAGCGCCACACGAATCGGGATGCGCTGCACCACCTTGGTGAAGTTGCCTGCGGCGTTATCCGCGGGGATCAGTGCAAAGGCGGAAGCGGCGCTCTGAGCGACGACGTCGACGTGACCGCGCAGTTCGCCTCCCTCGTCGACCGAGACCTGAACCGCTTGCCCCTCGGCGAGCCGCGCAGACTGGGTCTCCTCGACGTTCGCCGCCACGTATGCGTGGTCGATATCGACTACGGTGACTGCGCCTTGTCCGGTCGACAGGTGTTCTCCCGGGTCCGCTTGCACGCGCACCACCACACCGGCGGTCGGGCTCTTCAGGGTCGTGCGGTCGAGGGCCAGCTTGGCAAGGGCTAGCTCCGCCTTGGCACTCGACAGCTGCGCCTCCGCCTTGTCCAGCTGACGCTTCTTCAGCGCGACCTTATCGGCGCCGGTGCCCGCCTCTTCGAGGTTCGCTTCCGCCAGCGCCACCTGGCCTCGGGAAATCGACACATCCTCAGGGCGTGAGCCTTCTTCGAGCAGGTCCAAGCCTGCCTGTTCAGCCTTCAAGCTCGCCTCCGCCGACTCTTTAGTTGTCCGCGCGGAATCAAGTGACTGCTGGGTCGATGCACCCTGATCGAGCAAGCTCTGCGTGCGCTCGAAGTTGCGGGACGCTTCGGCGACACGTGCCTTGGCGGCGGCCACCCGTGCTTTGGCTTGGTCGAGCTCTTCGTTGCGGGGACCGTGCACTGTACGCAAGAGCGCGGCCTTCGCAGAGTGAACTGTGGCCTTGGCGCGGCTCACGGAGGCGCTCGCGAGATGCCGTTCGAGCGCGAGGCCGGTCTTGGCTTCGGCAACGTTGGCTTCCGCCAGCTTCACGCTGGCTTCGGCGCGCAGGACCTGGGCGCGCTCGGAGTCCGAGTCGAGCTGAATCAGGGCTTGTCCTGCTTCGACTCGCTCGCCCTCGCGTACCAGTACTTTCACCACTCGGCCGCCCACGCCGTCGGCCGCGACGGCGACGGTTGGGGCAGCGATGCGTGCATCGTCTGTGGTGACGTAAGGGCGATAGCGCACCCACCAGAGACCCGCTCCGGCGAGCAGCGCCGCCACGACACCCAGCAGCACGCGGCGAACCCGCGGATGCCTGAGAGCGCTCAGCCGGCTGGGAGCCGCCGGAGGTTGGCGCCCTTGGGAGCCGCTCGACTCGGTTTCGCCCAGAACTTCTGCTTCACGCGGTGCCGCCGACACGTCGCGCCTCCAGCTCTCCCCCAGAATCCGCAACTTGGCCGAGTGCATCGGTGATCTTGCTTGCCAACGCGATGAACTGCGCCTGCTCGCTCTTGGACAGCGCCTTCGACGTGGTAGCCGCAAGCGCGTCAAAGGTGGCATCCAGCGGCCCGAGGGCCTTGAGCCCCGCCTTCGTCAGACTGATCTCGCGCTCACGGCGATCGGTCGCGCTCTGCTTCCGCGTGACCAGGCCGCGCCGCTCGAGCTGGTCCAACATACGCACGACAAAGGACGGGTCGTTGACCGTCGCCCGGGCGAGCGCCGCTTGTGAAGTGCCAGGCGTTGCGCGTATCTCCCGCAGCAAGCCAGCCTGGCGGGCGCTGATCTCACCGCTGAACGTCGCGCTGAACGCGCGCACGAGGCCGCGGCGAAGCTCGATGATCGCAGTCAGCATATCCATGGACATGACAATGATTGTAGTGTCCATAATTCAAACGGCAAGCCCGGACGGCGCTCGCCCTAGCTCACCGCGCGGCAGATCAGCGCGCTGTAGAACCCACCACAACTCAGCGTGCGTTCCACGGAGAGCCCAGCGCTCTCCGCCAGGCGAGCAAACTCTTCCCGGCTGCGTTCCTTGCCGCCCGTGTTGACCAACATATTCAGATCACTGAAGGCCATCACCCACGCAAACTCTGGAGGCGTCGGCGCATCCGCCGGCATCGCAAAGGGCTCGATGATCGCCAAGTGGCCACCACTCGCGATTGCCCTTCGGCAGTTCTCCAGGATGATCCGCGACCGCTCATCGCTCCAGTCGTGGATCACGCTCTTCAGGAGCAGCCAGTCTGCCGCAGGCGGCGCTTGTTCGAACAGGTCCCCTGCAACGAAGGCCGCGCGTTGACTCAAGCCTCGCTGTGCGAACAAGCGCTCGGCACCTGGCTTGGCGTGAGCCAGGTCGAACACGCTTCCGCTGGCTCGCCCGTCGCGCTCGAGCGCGGCGCAGAGGAGCGCGCCGAATCCGCCACCCACGTCGATCACGCTCGCTCCTGCGGGGAGCTCCAAGGCCTGGATGATGCCTGCTGCTTGTCCGGTGGTGCCATCCGCCATGGCCTGATGAAAGACCCCCGCCGCGGTCGGGTCGGCGAACAGCGCGTCGAACGTCTCCGTTTCCGTGCGGCGATTTTCGCCCACAGCGTAGGCTGCACGCCCGCTGCGCACGCACTCGATGAGTCGCCCCCAGGCGCGCCACACCTCCGCGCCACCCATCAGGCGCGACCAGGCACGCCGGGAGCCGTCGACGTCACTCCTCAGAAACTGGCCAAGAGCCGTCAAGGCATAGCCAGCGTCGCCCTTCTTTGCGACGTTCAAGACGCACAGCGCATCGAGCAAGCGCTGGGTAGCCTCAGCATGCGTCCCCAGCCGCTCGGCGACCACGTCGGCCTTCAGCGGTGCCGAAGCCAGGGCGTCTGCGACGCCCAACTCCGCGGCGGCATGCAACGCCTGCGGCACCCACAGGCTCATCATCAGCCTACCAAGCTCGAAACCGTTCGCTGCGTCGTCACTCATGCTCCCTGCATACTGACCGGAGCGAAGCGCGGCTTGAACGATTGTTACCTGCCCTCGAACAACTCGACGTGGGGCGCCCCGAGCAGGGCGGTTAGCCCTCTGGGAGTCAGACCGCTGAAGCGCTTCACGTTGCGAGCGAGGTGCGCCTGATCCGAGAAGCCGAACTCCTGGGCCAACTCAGCCAAGGAAGGCATTGGCTGACGCGGCGTCCCTACCGCTTTCAGCGCCTCCGTGAGGCCCTCGAACCGCGTGAGTTCCGCATACAGCTTGGGCGTGACGCCAACCTGATCTTGGAAGAGCGCCGACAAGTGCTTGCGGCTGAAGCCAAGCTGCCGCTGAAGCTCCTGGATGGATACGCTGCCACGGGTAGCTCGAATCGCCTGCACGGCCCAGGCGATGTCGCGCCGGGCGTCGAGCGTCCTGAGGCGCTGGCGAAGGAAGCCCGCGACCCAGGCGAAGCGCTCTTCCCAGGTATCGAGGCTCGCGAACTGGCGGGTCACTCCACCCCGAAAACTGTCGAGACTCGCTGCGTCGACGACCAGTCCCATCAATGCGCCGAGGGGCAAGCCGAGGACACGGCGCGCTGCGGTGGGCATCAAGCTGACCTGGACGCCCGCCTGCTCCCCAGCGTGCTCCGTCAGCGCAAAGCTATCATCTAAGCCAGTGACGAAGCTCTGGTCGCGTCGGGGACGACACACCTCCCCCCCACTGTCGGAGATACTGAGGGGCGGGCCAAACTCGAAGATCAGGTGGATGAGGCCGCCGGGCAGCTCCCGTTGTCGATGGGGCGCCGCGCGCTGCTCGCTGTAACCCACCCAAGACACCACGTCGCCGACCAAATCCGCAGGGATACACTGCGAGGCGATCACCCAGCGCGCGTCTGGCTGGACCTCGGTGACTACGGAAACCAGCGACGACACCTAGGGCACCCTATCACTCCGCCGCACGAGCAGCGACACTGCGCTTGTAGCGCTCGCCCCAGGCGCGAAGGTCCTGAAGCATCGGGCGCAGCGCCTTGCCCAAATCTGTCAGCTCGTACTCGACCCGCGGCGGGACCTCGGCGAACACAGTGCGAGTGAGCAAGCCGTCCTCCTCGAGCTCCCGCAGCTGCAAGGTGAGCATGCGCTGGCTGCAGTCGGGCAGCTCCCGTCGGAGCTCGCTGAAGCGCAGTGCGCCGGCAAGCAGCTTGAACAGCACCACGCCCTTCCAGCGGCCTCCAATCACGCCGAGCGCGGTCTCCACCGCGCAGCGGCTCTTCTCTTGGACCTGTCTAGTTTTGGCCATTAGTTCTCTTCTTGTAAGTACTAGCTAAATTTGTGCGTACTTGCGAGAAGAGAACCACGCCTCTAGGTCCAGAGCCATGCAAACCTGGCAGTTGGACCCGAAACTCGGCCTGACACTTCAACCCGTCGAGGCCCCCCCTCTCGGCCCCACCGACGTGCGCGTGCGCATGCGCGCGGCCTCCCTCAATTACCGTGACCTCTTGATCGCAAAGGGCGCCGCGTCACGCAGCGCACCGGTGATCCCGGCTTCCGATGGCGCGGGCGAAGTCATTGCCGTGGGGGAACAGGTGAGCCGCTTTAGGGTCGGCGATCGCGTGATGGCGAACTTCTTTCCCGCCTGGGTCGATGGCGAGCTCTCGGAGGCCGGTCATCAGAGCGCGCTCGGGGGCAACGCGCCGGGTGTCCTGCGCGAGGAGCTGGTGCTCGACGAGAAGAGCTGGGTCTCGATGCCCAAAGGCTGGAGCTTCGAAGAGGCTGCGACGTTGCCGTGCGCCGGCCTGACCGCTTGGCAGGCACTGTTTGAAGTGACGCGTCTAAAGCCCGGGCAGAAGGTGCTGCTGTTGGGTTCCGGAGGCGTGTCCGTGTTCGGCCTCCAGCTAGCCAAGGCCGCGGGCGCGCACGTGACCATCACCACCAGCCAAGACGCGAAAGCTGACCGTCTGCGCGCCTTGGGTGCGGACGAGGTCGTCAACTACAAGAGCACCCCAAACTGGGGCAAGCACATCCGCGAGGCAACAGGCGGCGTCGATCTCGCCCTCGAGGTGGGTGGAGCTGGCACCTTCGAACAGAGCATCGAAGCTCTCAGGTTTGGGGGAGAGTTGAGCCTGATCGGCGTGCTCGGAGGGATCCGCGCAGAGCTGAGCCTGTATGGCCTGATGCACAAGCGGCTCACCGTCCATGGAATTTACGTCGGCTCCGTCGCGATGTTCGAGCGCTTCGTTCAGGCGCTGGACGCGACCAAGCTCAGGCCGATCATCGACAAGACGTACAGCTTCGCCGATCTCAAGGATGCCTATGCACACTTGGAGAGTGGTGAACACCTGGGGAAGGTAGTGGTTCAGATCTGAGCGGCCAACGCTACGGAATGCGCTTTGCAGCACCCCCTTCGGCACCCTGACGCCAAGGTGGAGGAGCGAACCATGCAGAGCCAAGAGATTGAGTCGGAACGTGAAAGCAAAGCTCCTCAGTGGGTGCGTCGGTTTGCCGATCTCGGCAAAGCCGATTCACCTATCGCGGGCGGAAAGGGCGCGAATCTCGGGGAGCTCACGCGGGCGGGCTTCCCAGTGCCGACCGGGTTCGTGATCACTGCCGACGCCTACTTGGCCTCGATGCAATCGGCTGGTGTGCGAAAGCAACTGATCGATCTCGCAAACGCTCCCTTCGAGGGCGACGCAGCACTTGCGCAGCTCGCCGGGCAGCTCAAGCAAATCGTTCGCGAAGCGGGACCAACCGCTCAAGTGCGCGAGGCCGTGACGCGAGCCTACGCAGAACTAGGAGCCGACGTTCGAGTTGCCGTCCGCTCCTCAGCGACATCCGAAGACGCTGCCGGCACGTCGTTCGCGGGCATGAACGAGACGTTCACCAATGTTTCAGGGGTGGAACAGTTGCTCGAGCGCCTGGTCGACTGTTGGGCGAGCGTGTGGGGGAAGCGCGTGCTTGTCTACCGGCAGAGCCAAGGGATGTCCGAAGAACCCGCCATCGCCGTGGTGGTGCAGCTCATGGTGGACTCCACGCGGTCGGGTGTGATGTTTACCGCCAACCCCTCAGACAACCGGCGGGATCGTGTGGTGATAGAAGCCGCGTTTGGCTTGGGCGAGGTTGTGGTCAGCGGACAGGTCGAGCCCGACACTTACGTGCTCGACAAGCAAGGGCCGACGCTGCTGGAGACACGTATCGGGCACAAGACACACCAGCTGCTCTGGGACACCGCCGGCGCCCAACGTCGGTTCCCCTTGGACGATCGGCAGGCGCGCGCGCGAGTACTCAGCGAGGCCGAAGTCGCACAGGTGGCTGAACTCGGGTTGCAGGTGGAACGACACTACGGCATGCCACAAGACCTCGAGTGGGCATTCGATGGCGCGGGGGCGCTGTTCCTTCTCCAGACCCGCCCCATCACCACGCTGACAGAAGCGGAGCCCGCGGGCGCAGAGTTGCTTCGCGGGCTTGGTGCGTCACCCGGGCGAGTCGCTGGCCCGGTCTGCAAGCTCAACTCGCCGAGCGAAGCCGACTTGTTTCCTCCCGGCAGCGTTCTCGTCGCGAGCATGACGAGCCCGGACTGGGTCCCTATCTTGCGCCGGGCGGTGGCGCTGGTCACCGATGGAGGCGGTATGACGTGTCATGCGGCCATCGTCAGCCGCGAGCTACGCATCCCCTGCGTCGTTGGGACCCGCACGGCGACCACCAGCCTGCGAAATAGCGAGCTCGTGACCGTGGACGGTCGTGAAGGTCGAGTCTATTCCGGTGATGTGACCGGCAGCCCAGTGGTGACGGGCGGGGTCACTCCTGCTGCGGCCGTCGCGGCCCCGGTTGTGGAGGTAGCCCCGGCCACAGCGACCAAGCTCTACGTGAACCTCGCCATCGCCGACCAAGCAGAGCGCGTTGCAGCCCTGCCAGTCGACGGTGTGGGGTTACTCCGCGCGGAATTCATGATCACCGACGCCCTGGCTGGCGTGCACCCGAAGAAGCTGATCGCCGACGGAGGCAGCCAACGCTTCGTTGAGCTGATGAGCGAGTCTTTGCTGCGCATCACGCGCGCGTTCGCGCCCAGACCGGTGATCTATAGAACCTACGACTTCCGCACCAACGAGTTCCGGGGACTCTCGGGTGGTCAAGACTTCGAGCCCCACGAAGAGAACCCGATGATTGGCTATCGCGGGTGCTACCGCTACGTGAAGGATCCGGGCTTGTTCGACCTGGAACTCGACGTGCTCGCCAGTGTCCGCGAGCAAACGCCAAACCTCCACGTCATGATCCCGTTCGTGCGCACGGCCTGGGAGCTCGAGGCTTGCCTCGAACGCATCGAACGCCACTCACTCGGACGCCAGCGCGGTCTATTGCGCTGGGTCATGGCGGAAGTGCCGTCCATTGTCTATCGCATCCCGGACTACGCGAAATTGGGCATTCATGGCGTCTCGATCGGGTCGAACGACCTCACCCAACTCATGCTCGGAGTAGACCGCGACTCAGAAATCTGTGCGGAGCTGTTCGACGAAACCGACGCGGCGGTACTCGCGGCAATCCGCGACATCATTCACACCGCGTCAGCGAACGGGCTAACTTCTTCTCTCTGCGGTCAAGCCCCCTCGAATCGAGCCGACTTCGCCGAGCGGCTCGTACGCTTTGGGATCACGTCCATCTCCGTGAACCCGGACGCTCATGCCCGCGCTCGGCGCGCCATTGACGCGGCCGAGCGACGGGTACTGTTGGAGTCCGCGCTCACGCCTTCGCGCGGACAAGCTTGAGATTGAAATCGGGTGTGCCGAGCACACCGTAGAGCCGCGTCCAGAGCAGCAGCCAGGCTTCGAGTCCGCGGGAGGCAGCAATGCCTCCCATGTCAATCGGCGCCTCATGACCAAACGATTTGAGCACGTCGACGGCGACGCCTTTGGCGTCAGCGTTCTCCCCTGCCACGAACACATCGGTCGGCTCGCTGAGCCGCTGTGGTTCGACCATTAGGGTGTTCGAGAGCGTGTTGAAGGTCTTCACGACGTGCGCCTCTGGAGCCGCACGCTGGATCTGCTCTCCGAGGCTGTCGTCGTTCATCACGGAGAGCCGCGGTGGAAAGCCTTGAGAGAAGTCGAGGGGATTGGTCAAGTCGAGCACGACTCGCCCACTCAATTCCTCACGGATAGACTCAACGACGCTCACGGCATGCTCGCCTTTCAGCGCCAACCAGACCACATCTGCGCCGCGAGCCACCTCGCTGAAGCTCCCCTCTCCCGCGAGTTCACCGGCGCCCTTGGCCCACTCGACTGCTGCGGCGTTCCCACTCGTGCGGGACCCCATCTGTGTGGGTTGGCCAAGGGAAATCAGTTTGTTGGCGATCGCCTTCCCGACCATCCCCGTACCCAGTACCGCGTGCTTTCGTGTTGTCATCGTCGTCCCTTTCTTGGGCTTGAGCATAGGGAGTTCCCCCGTTCCCACAATGCGCCACACGTTCACCCTATAGTTGAGTAGAAGTTAACGATAAGCTGCGGCGTGTTTAGCATCAGTGCGGTTCAGGCTTTCGTGCAGGTCGCAGAACTCAGATCGTTCCGCCGAGCGGCAGGCCAGCTTGGTGTGAGCGCAGCGGCGATCAGCAAGGCGATCAGCGGTCTGGAGGAGCAAACCAGCATGGCGCTCTTCGACCGCACCTCCCGTAGCGTGGCATTGACGGACGCAGGCGCGCGCCTCTTGCCCCACTGCAAGCAGGCGCTCGAAGCGCTCAACGCCGGCGAAGCGGCTTTGTCTGAGTCGAGCAGCCAGGTGCGAGGTAGCCTGCGCATCAGCCTGCCCTTCGTGCTGGGCCCGTTACTGGTGGAGGCCTTACCGGCGTTTCTCGATCGTTTCCCCGAGGTAACATTCGACCTGCGTTTCACGGATCGATTCGTGTGGCTGCTCGAAGAAGACGTGGACGTCGCGTTGCGGATCGGAGAGTTGCCTGACAGCAGCTTGGTCGCGAAGCGGCTTGGGACGCTCGACTGGATGACAGTGGCCAGCGCTTCATACCTAGAGCGCCACGGCACACCGAAGCGGTTGAGCGACTTGAGCAAGCATCGTTGCCTGAAGTTCCGCGCTCCTTCCGGAGTGGCTGTAGAATGGGTGTTTGCAGCATCAGCGACCAACGCGCGACCACGGGTGGTTTCGCTCCCGACCAGCCACGTCTTCGATCAAGGAGAGCGCTTGCTCGATGCAGCTGCGGCGGGACTGGGAGTTGCTCAGGTCTTTGGCTTCCTGGGGCGAGAAGCGCTGACTTCGGGCAGAGTGCGCGCAATCCTCACGGAATTCAGCGCGTCGGGTCCACCGCTCCACGCGCTCGTCAAGCCGGGGCAAGTCCGGGTGCCCCGCATCCGCGAGCTCTTGACGGCGCTCCCCCAGATGCTGGGATTCGATCGCTCGGCACGCGCTCACTCGAGACCATCCCGTGGTAAGGTCCGTCGGGATGGCTGACCTTTTCCGCGACTCCCCTGCGATGCTGCATAGCATCGATCCGGAGGGTCGGATCCTTGACGTCAGCGATACCTGGCTGTCCAAGCTGGGGTACACGCGCGAGGAGGTGGTCGGACGGAAGTCCACCGACTTCCTCACGGAGGAGAGTCAGCGTTACGCGCGGGAGGTGGTGCTGCCTGCGTTCTTCGCCAGCGGGAGCTGCGACGTCGAGTACCAGATGTTGCGCAAGGACGGCTCGAGCTTCCCGGTGCGCTTGCGTGGCATCGCGATCTACGACGAGGAAGGTAACGTCCTGCGGAGTTCGGCAGCGCTGGAGGACCTCACTGGGCAGCGGGAGCTCGAGCGTCGCATGCGAGAGGCGCAGAAGCTCGAGAGCCTTGGCCTGATGGCAGGAGGCATCGCGCACGACTTCAACAACTTGCTGGTGTCTATCCTAGGCAACGCGCAGATCGCCCTGGACGAAGTGCGGCATCTGCCCGACGCGCTCGCATCACTCACCGACATCATGACCGCCACGCGACGTGCAGCGGACCTGTGTCGGCAACTGCTGGCGTACTCCGGTAAGGGTCGCTACCAGGACGAGCTGCTCAACGTCTCCGAGTTGGTGCGGGAGATCGCCCAGGTGCTCGACGTCAGCGTCGGCCGCGACGCCCTAGTGAAGCTCGAGCTTGGCGAAGGCTTGGCGACGATTGGGGACGCGACGCAGCTACGCCAGGTCGTGATGAACCTCGTGCTCAACGCTGGTGAGGCGCTGGAGGGCAACCGGGGCCTGGTGAGCATCGCCACCACGCTGCGAGAACTGGACAGCGAGGTGATCGCGCGGAGCTCCAACCTGGCCGCTGCACCGGGGCTCTACGTCTGCATCGAGGTATCAGACACTGGCTGTGGTATCCCCGAGGAAAATCGCGACAAGGTCTTCGACCCGTTCTTCACGACCAAGCCGACTGGGCATGGACTGGGACTCGCGGCAGTGCATGGCATCGTCCGTGCCCACCATGGCACGATCACGCTCTACACTGCGGAAGGGCGCGGCACGAGCATCAAGGTCTTTTTGCCCGCCGCGAAAGAGACCAGCGAGAGCCTGCGTCGCAAGACCCCAACGTCGTCCCACACGATCTTGGTAGTCGACGACGAGGAGAGCGTGCGCAACACGCTTTCCCGCCTGCTTGGGCGCGCTGGCTACCAGGTGGTAACCGCATCAAACGGGGAAGAAGCGCTGCTTCTCACTCAAGCGCGAGGCCAGGAGTTCGACGCCTTTTTGGTGGACGTCTCGATGCCGCAAATGAGCGGGCCTCAAGTCTTTGCGGCGATCCGCCAGCAGCTGCCAGAGGCAGTCGTGATTCTGATGAGCGGCTACAATCACGTCGACACCGTGCGCGAAGCCTTCAGCAACGGCCTCGCCGGCTTCTTGCAGAAGCCCTTCCTGCTCGACAGCTTCACCGAGATCTTGGAAGTCGCGCGCGGCAAGCACGGTTGACCCTCTCCCCCAAAGAGAGAGAGAGAG